>JADGOL010000182.1 GCA_017882995.1 Acidimicrobiales bacterium
CGCGTCGGCGTAGTCACGAGGGATGCCGCACACGGCGTCGGTGGCCACCACCACCCGGTACCCGAGGTTCACCGCCTCGATGGCGAGACCCAAGATGCCGAGGTTCACCGACACGCCCGTGGCCACCACCGTGGACACGCCCAGTGCGCGCAGGGTGGGGTCGAGCGTCGTGCCGGTGAAGGGCGACACACCGTGCGCACGGTGAGACACGAGGTCTCCGGGCTCGGGCCCGAGCTCGGGGACGAGCTCGACAGCAGGCGTGCCGTCGACGAGGTGCTCGGGCCGGCGCAGCATCGCCGAGATGAGGGGCGCGTTGGCGGGCGACCCGCGCCGATCGGGCCGGAACCCCGCCGTGCAGTGGACCACGGGAACTGACGCGGCGCGCGCCGCGGCGAGCAGACGCGCCGTGTTGGCGACGAGCCCGATCTCCACCGCAGCCGCGGCGAGCTCCGGGAAGCTGGAGAGGTCGCCCACGACACCCCGCTGGATCTCCATGGTGAGCACGGCGGCTTGTCCGTCTCCGACGAGATCGGCGAGCGTGACGGGCATGTTCAGCGGATCACAGTGCGACGCGTGTGGCGGCGGCGCGTCAACTCACCGGTGATCGGGTCGTCACAATGGCGTTGGCCCATTGGTAGTCGGGCTTGCCGCTCGGCGAGCGCTCGATCTTGTCCACGACGTGGAGCTGCCGAGGCACCTTGTACCCGGCGACGTGGTTTCGGCAGTGTTCCTGGACGGCTTCGAGCGACGGGGCGGCGCGCCCGGTCCTGGGCTCGATGATGGCCGCAACCCGCTGGCCGAATCGCTCATCGGGGGCGCCCACGACGATGGCGTCCATGACGTCGGGGTGTGACCGCACGACGGACTCGACCTCTTCGGGGAAGATCTTCTCTCCGCCCGAGTTGATGCAGATAGAACCCCGGCCCAGAAGGGTCACGGATCCGTCGGCTTCCACGGTGGCGAAGTCGCCGGGCATCACGAACTGCTTGTCGTCGACAGTGATGAACACCTCGGCGCTCTTCACGGGGTCGTTGTAGTACCCGATGGGGATGTCGCCCGACCGGGCGATCTTCCCGATCACCCCCGACCCGGGCTTCACCGCTTCGAGGTTCTCGTCGAACACGACGGTGCCACCGGTGGAGGACACCGTCGGCCCGCTCTTCATGGCCGTCCCGCCAGGCTTGATCATCGAGATCCCGTTGTTACCGGACTCTGACGACCCGATGGCGTCGGTCATGATCAGGTTCGGGAACTGGGCGAAGAACGCGTCTTTGACCGACGGGGAGAAGAGGGCTGCCGTCGACGTGATGCCGATCAGCGACGACAGGTCATAGGACGCCCCGGGCTCGCCGAGCGCCTCGATGAGCGGCTTGCCCATGGCATCTCCGGTGATCATGACCATGTTGACCTTCTCGCGTTCGATGAGAGTCCACACTTCGTGGGGATCGAACTTGGGCACGAGACAGATCCGGTTTCCGACGAAGCTCTGGCCCATCACGGCCCATTGCGAGGCGCCGTGCATGAGTGGTGCGATGGGAAGGAAGCTCAGTTGTCCTCCGGCGGCGATTCCCTTCTCGACCATCTGTTCCGGGCGGTCCATGCGCACGCCGGTCAGTGCGTCGATGCCCCCGCCCAGGGCGTAGAAGACGTTGCGCTGAGGCCACACCACCCCCTTGGGCATGCCGGTGGTCCCGCCCGTGTAGAGGATGTAGAGGTCGTCCCCCGACCTCGGCGCGAAGTCGCGCTCGGGTGATCCGCTCGCCATGGCTTGTTCGAAGTCCACGGCATCGTGGCGTGGATCGGGCTCTGCACTGTCGTCGTCGATGACGATCACGTGATGCAAGGCCGGGAGCTCGGGCAGCAGTGTCGCCACGCGCGGCGAGAACTGGCGCTGATGGACGAGCGCCACCAGATCGGCGTTCGAGAACAGGTAACGGAGCTCGTCCTCGACGTAGCGGAAGTTGATGTTGATCCACACCGCCCGCAGTTTGAACACGGCCCACGCCGTCTCGACCCACTCGGCGCTGTTCAGCGCATAGATGCCGACGTGGTCCCCTTTGCCCACCCCGGCGGCGGCGAGATGGTGGGCCAGGCGGTTGGCCCGGTCCTCCATCTGCGCGTACGTGAGGCGCCGACCGTCGGCAACGAGGTACTCCCGGTCGGGGAAGGCGTCGACGGCTGCCTCGAAGAGGTCGGCGAGGTTGAAGTCCACGGAAACCAAACTAGAACAAGTTCCCGTCAGGGGGACAACCGGGGGCCGGGTGACGAGGGAGAAGGCGGATGGCGGTCGGGAAGGCGGGGGTCCCGGCCGGGGCCGGGCGCCGTCACGACAGCTGGAGGCGGTCGCGCTCGGTGGCGAGCGCCTCGGTCACCGCGGCGGCGATGCCGGGCCCATCCAGGCCGAGCTCGGCCAGGATCCCGTCGGGCTTGCCTTGAGGGATGTAGCGGGGAGGCACGCCGAGCACGCACACCGGCGGCAGAGGATGGTCGATCTCGGTGAGACCCCTCATGGCGTCGGCGAGGAAGGTGCCGGCGCCACCCACCCGGATGCCGTCCTCCATCGTGACGACCAGACCATGAGCGGCGGCGTCGGCGAGCATGACGGGGTCCGGGGGCGAGATGACCCGGACGTCCCACACCGTGGCGTCGATTCCGTCGGCCGCCAGCTTGCCGGCCGCCTCTTCGGCCGCTTCGACCAGCTTGCCCACCGCGAGCAGGCAGACCGTGCCGTCGCCCCGGTGGATCTGGCGCGCGGAGAGACCCGTGCCGACGGCACCGTCGCGCGCTTGGCGGGCAGGTGTCTTCGGGAAGCGGATGGCCGACGGGCCCGCCAAGCTCAGCGCCTCGTCGAGCATGACGCCGACTTCCTGGGCCGACGAAGGGGCGAAGACCGTCATGCCCGGGATCGACAAGGTGAGGGAGAGGTCGAGGACCCCGTGGTGACTAGGCCCGTCGTCACCGGTGATCCCGGCGCGGTCCAGGGCGAAGACCACGGGAAGGCCGTGCAGCCCGACGTCGAGATTGGCCTGGTCGAAGGCGCGGCTGAAGAAGGTGGAGTAGATCGCCACCACCGGTCGGAGCCCGGCCATGGCCATGCCGGCGGCGGCGGTGACGGCGTGCTGCTCGGCAATCCCGACGTCGAGGAACCGATCGGGGAACTCCGCCTCGAACGGGAGCAGCCCGGTCGGGCCGGGCATGGCCGCCGTGATGGCCACGACCTCGGGCCGTTGTCGGGCTGCTTCGAGCACGGCGCGGGTGAAGGCGTCGGTGTACGTCGCCGGTGCGATCGCGCCCGAAGGGGCAACGGAGCTGGGCTGCACCTTGAAGTCGTGCAGCCGCTGGACGTCGTCCTCCTCGGCCGGGGCATAGCCACGGCCCTTCTGGGTGATGACGTGGACGACGATGGGCCCGCCCCATTCCGTGGCGTGCGCGAGGGCCTGTTCCATGCCGGCGATGTCGTGGCCGTCGATGGGTCCCGCGTAGCGGACCCCGAGGGCCTCGAAGAACCGGTGCGGGGTCACGATCTCGCGCACCGCACTGGTGAGGCCGTGCAGACTCGAATACGCGAGCCCACCCAGCCCGGGGATAGAGCGCAGGACGTGACGGGTCCGTTCTCGGGCGTGGACGTAGGAGGGGCTCAGTCGGAGTTGGGTCAGCCCCGCCGAGAGCCGTGACACCGTTGGTGCGTAGGACCGCCCGTTGTCGTTGAGCACGATGACCACCCGCGTGCCGGCATGGCCGAGGTTGTTGAGCGCCTCGTACGCCATGCCCCCCGTGAGCGACCCGTCGCCCAGGACCGCCACCACGTGCCGATCACCCTCGCCCCGACGCTCCAGGCCCATGGCGATCCCGTGTGCGTAGCTGAGGGCGGTCGATGCGTGGCTGTTCTCGATCCAGTCGTGGGGAGACTCGGCGCGCGACGGGTACCCCGACATTCCGCCCGGCTGGCGCAGGGTGGCGAAGCCCTCTTGGCGCCCGGTGACGAGCTTGTGCGTATAGGTCTGGTGGCCCGTGTCCCAAAGAATGACGTCACGAGGGGAGTCGAAGACCCGGTGGACGGCCAAGGTCAGCTCGACGGCTCCGAGGTTGGATCCGAGGTGCCCCCCGTTCGCCGTGACCCGATCGACGATGCAGGTTCTGATCTCAGCCGCCAGCTCGGTCAACTGCGCTTGCGACAGTTTGCGGAGGTCGGCGGGCTCGTGGATGTCGTCGAGGAGCATGGGCACCCTGTTCGGGGGACGCCCGAGGCGGCGACCCTGCGTCACGCTACCGCGGCCCAGGCGCTACGGGCATTAGGGCCGAGGTGGGAGATCTCGCCGAGGCGGGCTCCGGGCCACCGGGGCTCCGGGCCACCGGGGCTGCACCGCGTCCACCGCCTCGACGGCGCCGACGGCGCAATGACGGGCGGGCCACGAGTCAGAGAGGCAGACTCTGCGCGGCGCGACGTCCGCACCGGACGGCGTCGGTGGATCGAGAGGAGCGTGCGATGCAGGCCAACGTCAAGGGGACCACGATGCCGGTCCTGGAGATGGTGCTCGAGCCGGGCGAGGCCATCATCTCCACCCACGGCGACCTCTCGTGGATGTCGGCCAACATGCAGCTCTCCCAGACCACCAACACCGGGGGTGGTGGTGGGATCATGGCCGGCCTCAAGCGCATGGCCGGGGGCGGGGGCCTGTTCCTCACTCGCTACGAGGCGACGGGCGGCCCCGGGATGGTCAGCTTCGCCAGCAAGGTCCCCGGCCGGATCTTCCCCGTCGAGGTCAACCCGGGCCACGGGTACGTCGTCCATCGCCACGGCTGGGTATGCGGCACACCGGGCATTACGCCATCGGTGGCACTCCAGCAGTCGTTCCGTGGCGGCCTGTGGGGTGGTGAAGGCTTCATCCTCCAGAAGCTCGAGGGCCAGGGACAGGCGTGGGTCGAGCTCTCCGGTGAGATGACGACCTACGAGCTGGCGGCGGGACAGTCTCTTCTCGTCCATCCTGGGCACGTCGGGATGTTCAACGACAGTGTGACGTTCTCGGTGATCCGGTTGCCGGGCATCGCCAACCGCTACATGGGCGGCGACGGACATCACCTCGTGTCACTCACGGGACCGGGCACCATCTGGCTGCAGTCGATGCCGCTGCCGGTGCTCGCCCACGCCTTGTCCGAATACCTCGGGGGCAACGAGTCGGGGCGCGACGCCGCGGCCGGAGGTGTCGTGGGGGGGGTCCTCGGCAACGTCCTGGGCCGCCAGGTCTGACGACAGGGGCCCTCCCCAACAGGCCGCATCCAGGGCCCTCCTGGGCAGGGCCCGCTACCGGGACTTGGCGAGGAAGTCGTCCCTGTCGACGACAACTCGGGTCAGCCTGCCCGCGCCGGCGAGGCCCGCCGCGTCGGTCGCGGTCACGGTGAACACCAGACGGCGCCCCTCCACCTTTTCGAGCGTCGCCTCGGCCACGACCCGCGAGCCGATGCGAACCGGCACCAGATGGTCGAATTGGACGCGCACTCCCACGCTGGTCTGGCCTTCGTCGAGCGTCCCGCTCACGGCCAGGCACGCCGCCTCCTCGCACAGGGCGATGAGGCGGGGTGTGGCCAGGACGGGGACGTCCCCCGAACGCAGCGCCAGCGCGGTGTCGCTCTCGACGACCACCAGAGAGACCTGAGCGCTCAAGCCGGATTGGACAGGCACGGCGGTACGATACGAAAGACAGGCGCCGCCGGCCACACGGCCGGCGGTCTGCGCGACCACACCACGAGGCTGGTGGTCCGCGACGGCGTTCCGAGGGAGAGGTCCGCATGGGCCTCGGCCCCGAAAGGACCCGAAAGGAGAGGTGCGGGTGAGCGACGCAGGCTCGGCAACAGGACTACTGGTCGAGACCCCCGTCATCGAGCGCGTGCTCGGGGCCGCGCTCCAGCGCGGCGGAGAGTTCGCCGAAGTGTTCGTCGAGGACCGCCACTCCACCTCGGCCGTGCTCGACGACGGCCGGGTCGAGGAACTGTCGTCGGGTCGTGACCGTGGCGCCGGAGTTCGGGTGGTCGTGGGGGAGACCACCGGGTACGCCCATACCGCGGACCTTTCCGAACGCGGTCTTCTGGCCGCGGCCGAAGCGGCCGCGGCCGTTGCCCGCCAGGGGGGCGGAGGGCGCGCCGTCGCGCTCGAGCGCCGTGAGAGCGTGAAGAGAAACGAGGTGGGCCAGCTCCCCGAGGAGGTCTCGAAAGCCCGCAAGATCGAGCTCCTGGTCCAGGCCGACGAGGCGGCACGCGCCAGCGGGAACGCCATCTCGCAGGTGTCGGCTTCGTACGGAGACGGACGACGCCGCATTCAGATCGCCAACAGCGACGGCATCCTCGTTGCCGACGACCAGGTCCGTACGCGCTTCAGCGTCTCGTGTGTGGCGGTCGGCGACACCGGCATGCAGACCGGCTATGAGTCCAGTGCCTTCACCGTCGGCTTCGAGCTGTTCGACACCGTCGATGTCCGTGAAGTCGCCGCCACCGCGGCTCGCCGGGCGCTCGTCAAGCTGACGGCGCGGCCCGCGCCGAGCGGAGAGGTGCCGCTCATCTTGGAATCGGGGAGCGGTGGCATCTTGTTCCATGAAGCGTGTGGGCACGGCCTCGAGGCCGACCACATCGCCAAGGACGCCTCGGTCTACGTGGGCCAGGTGGGCGAGCAAGTGGCGAGCCCCCTCGTCACCCTCGTCGACGACGGCACCATCGGGCCGGAATGGGGGAGTTTCGCCGTCGACGACGAAGGGAACTCTGCACAGCGCAATGTGCTGATCGACAAGGGGGTGCTTACCGACTACATGTGGGACTACCTCCGTGGTCGCAAGGACAATCGGGGATCCTCGGGCAACGGGCGGCGCCAGAACTACCGCCATCTGCCCATGGTCCGGATGACGAATACCTTCCTCCTCAACGGCGACGCCGAGCCCGACGAGATCCTCGCCCAGACCCCGACCGGCGTGTACGTGGCCAAGTTGGGGGGCGGCCAGGTGAACACCACGACCGGTGACTTCGTGTTCGGGACGGTCGAGGCGTATCTGATCGAAGACGGTCACCTCACCGAACCCCTGCGCGACGCCAATCTCATCGGCAACGGGCCCGAGGTCCTGCGCCGCATCGACGCCGTCGCCAACGACTTCGCCATGGGCCCGGGCACGTGCGGCAAGGACGGCCAGAGCGTCCCCGTGGGGTGCGGACAGCCGACCCTGCGGATCACCGGCGTGACGATCGGGGGGACCGCCGGTGACTGAAACCGTGAGCCAGGAGGCGTCCATGTCGGCCGCCGAGGGTGAGTTGCTCGAGCTGGCGGTGCGCATCGCGGGGGCGGCCAAGAGCGGCGAGGAGCTCGAGGTCTACGTCTCACGTGGGGTGGAGACCGACATCAGGGCGTACGAAGGCGAGGTGGAATCGCTGTCCTCGGCGGCATCGGCCGGTGTGGGCATCCGGGTGGTGATCGGCGGGCGGCAGGGATTTGCCTACGCGGGGACCCTCGACGAGTCGGTGATCAAGCAGACCTTGGCGGATGCTCGTGACAACGCCACGTTCGCGACCGCCGATGAGCACGTCGGCCTGGCCGGACCCGACGGCGTGGCACCGACGTCGCTCGACCTGTGGGACGACGAGGTGTTGCGCACCCCGAGTGCGGCCAAGGTCGAGATGGCATTGGAGCTCGAGCGCCGCGCCCGCAACGCAGATGTCCGTGTTCGTCAGGTCGCGTTTGCCGACTACGGCGACATGGCGGCGGAGGCCGCCGTTGCCAGCTCGACGGGCATCACGGCCACAGCCCGGCGCACGGTGTCGAGTGTGGCGGTCGAAACCATCGCCGGTGCCGATGCCGACAGCCAGACCGGTGTCGGGTTCTCCGCGGCGCGTGGCCCAGGGGAACTCGATCTCGACAAAGCGGTCGCAGACGCGGTGGAACGGTCCACCCGGATGCTCGGTGCCACCAAGGCGCGTTCGGGCAAGTGTGCGGTCGTGCTCGATCCCCGCGTCACTTCGACGTTGCTGGCAGTGGTGTCATCGGCTCTGTCGGGCGAAGCCGTCACCAAGGGCCGCTCGTTCTTCGCTGACCGGGTCGGCGAAGAGGTGGCGGTACCGAGCCTGGTCCTGGTAGACGACCCGACCGACGCCCGATCCTTCGGCGCCTCGACCCATGACGCCGAGGGTCTTGCGTGCCGACGCAATGTCCTCATCGAGAACGGGGTGCTACGCGGCTTCGTCTTCGATACGACATCAGCCCGGCGCGCCGGCGTGGTGTCGACTGCTTCGGCGGTGCGAGGAGGCTATGCCACCACCCCGGTCGCCGGATGCCGAGCGCTGCTGCTGTCACCGGGCACCCTCGGGGCGGCCGACATCCTGTCCCAGGTCGGAGAGGCCCTATTCGTGCAGTCGATCACCGGTGTCCACTCCGGGGTCAACCCCGTGAGCGGCGACTTCTCTGTAGGAGCAGAGGGTCTCATGGTGCGCGACGGGGTGCTGGCGGAACCTGTGCGCGAAGTCACGATCGCATCCACCCTCCAACGGATGTTGCAATCGGTGCTCCACATCGGCTCGGACGTCGAGTGGCTCCCCGGTGTTGCCGCCGGCCAGACCGTGGCCATCGACGGGATGGCGCTGAGCGGCTCGTAGGTCGACCGCGATCTTTCGGCCGTCGGTTTGGGCCGATCCACGCCGAGTCAAGAAGCAGCTGCGGCGGATCCCGTGGTGGTGGAAGATCCGGATTTTGGAGACGAGCTCGAGGAGTCCGAGGATTTTGACCCCGACGAGTCCGCCGAGCCTGATCCCGCCTTGTCCGACGATGATCCCGCCTTGTCCGACGAAGCCGCGGCCTTCGTATCTGACTTCTCGGCCTTGTCTGATTTCTCTGACTTCTTGGCCGCGGTCCGGCTGTCGTTCTTGTAGAACCCGCTGCCTTTGAAGACCACGCCCACAGCCCCGAAGACCTTGCGCAACGGGCCGCCACATGAGGGGCACTCGGTCAAAGGGTCGTCGCCGAACTTCTGCACGACGTCGTGGTGCGTGCCGCAGGACTTGCACCGGTACTCGTAGGTCGGCATGCGCGCCCTGTTCCCTTCCGACGTCTTCGAGGCCCCTCTGGCACTCGTCACCCTCGAGTGCCAAGTCTACCGCCACGGTGATCGCTGTCGCTCCTCCGCCGACCGTCAAGGCCCAGGAAGGTGCTGGTGACATAGACTTCGCGCCGTGGTCGACCGCAGCCTGACGCACCTCGATCCCCTGGGTAGCGCCCGCATGGTCGACGTGGCCCAGAAGGAGCCGACCCATCGCCGAGCCCTCGCCCGGTGCAAGGTCATGATGGCGCCCGAGACCACGGCCAAGGTGGCGAGCAATGCCATCACCAAGGGCGATGTCCTCGGAGCCGCTCGGATCGCCGGCATCCAGGCGGCCAAGAAGACTCCCGACCTCATCCCCATGTGCCGCCCGCTGCTGGTCGGAGGCATCCACGTCAACTTCACGATCGGCGACAACTTCGTCGAGGTCGAGGCACAGGTCGAGACGGTCGACCGGACCGGCGTCGAGATGGAAGCCCTCACTGCGTGCACCGTGGCAGCCCTGACGATTTACGACATGTGTAAGTCGTCGGACCGCTCCATGAGCGTCGGTGAGCTGGCGCTGTGGGAGAAGACGGGCGGTAGCGTCGGCACCTGGCGGCGCCCCGCTCTCTAGGCGACCACGGTCGTCCCCACCCCGGCTTGGTGCGCCGGGGAGTCGGTATTCAGTGGAGCCGGAACTTCTTCTTGCGCCCCCGGGCGATCAGCGTCACGTCCTTGCTGATGATTTCGGACTCGAGATCCTCAGGAACCCCGACGGTGGGGATCTCGGGTGACGCCGACAAGATCTCCGTTGCCATAGACGCTGCCGAGTTGAGATGGTGCGACGTGTCGGTTGTGAAGAGCGCTTCGCCCCCGCCGTCGTCGAACGCCGAGACCGGAACGCTTCCGTTGACTTGGCTGGTCGCCATCTCGTAGGGCGTCGGGCCGATCATGGGTGACGGCGCGACGAGACCCACCGCGGGCACCTCGTCGAGTGACGCAGCCAGGGAACCGGCGTCAGCGACCGGTACCGGCGGCTGCGGAGGTGGAGGCGGCGGAGGCGGCGGAGGTGGAGGCGGCGGAGGCGACAACACCGGCGCGGGAACAGCGGGGAGCGGATCCGGGGTCATGAACACCGGCGCCGAAGGAGGTGGCGGTGGTTCGGCTGCGAAGGTCGCAGCGGCGGGAGCCTCAGCCAGCGCGTTGAATGGCGGAGACGACGGCGCTGGGTCTTGAGCGAAGACCGGCGAAGGCGACGGCGTGGGAGGCGGTGGCGGGGGAGGCGGTGATGCCATGACGATGGTCGACTGGATGGACGACGCCACCGGTGCCGGCGGGGTGGTGCTCGAGGCGGTGGAGCTCGACATGGCGTGCGCGTCGAGGTGGGACTGCGCGTCATCGGCGGTGCGCGGCGTTCCCAACAAGATGTCGAGCACCTTGTTGTGCTCTGAGGAGTGCTCGGATGCCGGAGCGAACCGAGCGGATCCGTTGCCGGCCACCACCTGTTCGAAGACCGGCTCGTGGTACTGACGGGTGTCGGCGTGGGAGATGGCCGGGGCAGGGGCCGCGGGCACGGCGGCTTCCGCGGCGGTCGCGGGGGCCAGGCTGGACGCGTCTGCGGTCCCGGAGTCGAATTCGGAGGCGAGGATCGCGTCGAGGGCACCCGAGGTGAGCTCCGCGACCGAGGTCGCAGGAAGGACTTCCTCGTCGAAAGAGGGGACGTAGAAGACCGGTTCGGGTACGCCTGTTTCGAGAGCTGGTTCTCGCACCTCTACTGCTCCGCTCCATGCCCCCTGCGCCGGGGCCTCGACGCTCGTGATGTCACTGTCGGCAGGACCGGCCGAGTCCTTGAATCCGAGACGCACATCCTCGACGGGTTGGGGCTCCAGGTCCGGCTGCAGTTCGGGTTCCGAGGCTAGGGCAACGTCCCAATCAGGTAAATGAGAAGGGCCTGAGGACACCGCACCGTGGGGAAACGGCTCCTCGGGGAGTGGGTCGATGTCGGGCGCCCCGAGTCTCTCGAGTGCTTCGGCGTCGAGGGCGTCCTGGGCCATCATTCCGAGGACCTCGATGGCGTCGGCCAGTTTGGCCTGGCTCTCTTGGACCTCTCGGAGTCGCTCGAGGATCTCGTGCCAGAGCTCGGGGGAGGACACCGCCATCGACCCGACGAGGTCAGCCGACCACGGCTCGGCATCGTGTTGACCGTTCTCCAGTGTCATGCCCGGACTTCCCCCCAGCCAACCCGGCTGACCTGCCGAATTGCAACAAGACCAGGAGCGAAACAGTAGTCAGCCGACCTTGACGCGGAAAGTCCAACCGGAGCGCTGGCGAACTGGGAGGCGTCGGAGAGGCGAAGGAGTCTCTGGTTTGGTTTGCGCCGACTCCGTCCTTGCGGCCGAGCCGTGCCGGCCGCGACCACGGTCAGGCTCGGGCCGCGCTCCGGAGTTCGTCGAGGGAGAGCTCGCCCGTGGCTTCCCCACCGCATTGCGCGCAATGCTCGACATGGCGCCACGACCTGAGCAAACGCGTGCCTTCGGGGTTCAGCAGGACCACGAAGGACTCAGACACCGGGTCGATGTCGAGGCCGAAGTAGGGGCGCCATCCGGTAGACGCAGGGTGGCTGTCCAGATCGAGGCCCTTCAAGACGCGCCGGAAGCGCATCCGTTCGGTATCAAAGAGCCAGGTGCTGTGACAGGACTCCAGGACGAGCGGTTCCATGCCTGGATCATCGCCCAAGAGCGCGACGATCAACCCTCAACCGTATTGCGATTGTGTGACGATCGATCGCGCGTGGCTGGCTTGCCACGCTTCGTCAGGTGGCCCAGGGCCTCAGAACTTCACTGTCCCGGTCGCGATGAGGACACCCAGCGCGATAATCGCCAATGCCACGACAACGAGTGCTGCGGTCAACACTCCAGATTGTCCTCTGGGGCCGGACGCGGGTACCGGTTGGCCCGAGACGACCGCGCTGGCGAGCTGCGTGACCTCGTATTCGAGCCCGTCGGGGTTCTCGCTGGGGACGACGAATCGATGTGTGCGAGAGGCGGTCACCGCCTCGACGATGACACCGGGGTGTCCCGCCGGCGTCCGTATCCGTTTGCTGGCGACGAGCCCGGACACGTCAGCCCACGCCACCACGGCTCCGACGTCACCGTCGGGCTTGCGGACCGTGAATCCCGAACCGTCGAGGACGATCGTGAGGCCGGGGACGGCGACGTTCCCCCCGCTCTCGGCGGTGAGAAGGTAGACGTCGGAGAGCACCAGGGGACCCGCGTACAACGTCGGTGGCGCTGCGCCCTGGGACTCCGGCTCGTTCGTCGTCATCTGGGGTACCTGCATTGCCTCGTGTCCCCGCGCCGGTCAGCCCGGATCCTGCTCATGACCTTTACGCGTGGGCCGTCCGAGGTCAACGACCCCGCGCCGGCCGAGGGCGGGCCTGGGTCGAAAGTCCCATATGCCCACGCTGGCACGAGCAATTTTCGCCACGAAGAGCGCTGAATTCACCACGAAAACAGTTGGAGTAGCCGGGGTTGTCGTTTAAGCTGAGACCTTCATGAACCGCGACAACCTTGACCGACTGCTCCGCATCCTTGCCGATCTCGACGGCTCGGACATGCACATCAAGGCGGGTGCCCCGCCGCGCGTTCGCGTTGACGGGCTCCTGCGGACACTCGA
>JADGOL010000019.1 GCA_017882995.1 Acidimicrobiales bacterium
CTGGGTCGGGACCGCAGCCGTCGTCGACGTCACCACATGCCGGGCGGTGGGCTCGTTGTCCGCCCCCACCGGCACCTGCGCGAAGAGCTGGTCGAGCGTGACCGGTTGGAGCACGGGGTTGCCCTCGAGCCCCGACAGCACCGAGGAGACGAAGGGGGCGCTCGGTGCCCACGCCGCGGGGGGCACCGCCACCACGCCGCGCGCCGCGGGCGTGCCCCCCGGCCCCCGGAGGTTGGGCACCTCGTAGTAGATCAGCGAGGCCTCGGCCAACAGCTGGACCGCGGCGAGCGGCGCGTCGGCGCCCTTGGCGGAGCTCAACCGTGCTCCGAGGCCGGCGTCGGACACCATCGCCGTCGGCGTCGCCGTGCTGGTCGATCCCGCCGTCGGGGTCAGCGTGAAGGGCTGGGTCACCGTGAGCGGGCCCGTCGGACCCGACACCGAGCCCGGAGCCACGACCAGGTGCCCGTCCTGGGGGGCGAGTTGATCCACCGCGGCCTGGTCGAGGGCCGTCCGCGCCACCCACGTGCCCTTCGAGGCGTGCACGCCGATGGGCGCGGAGCCGAGCACGTCGGTGCCGCGGCGCAGCTGGGCGGCCACCTCGCCCGGCAACCCGGCACCGGCCAGTCCGCCGGCGTCGACGGGCACGAAGGGCCCCGCCAGGGTCTGGCGCGTCGACGAGCCCGACAAATCGGCCACCTGGGAGACGACGTGGCCGTGGCCGGTCACGGCCAGCTGATCAAGGGTGGCGGCATCGGGGGCCAAGGTGACCGGCACGCCGGGGGACCCGGCCACCGCCCCGATGAGCCCCTCGAACGTGCTGAGCGCGGCAGGGGTCGGTGCCGGGACGCGCCCCCGACTGTCCGCGGTGGGCGGGGCGAGGCCGAGCGGGACGACGAGCGCCAGCCGCAGCGGCTCACTGGTCGAGGAGGGATCCTCGTAGACCAGATAGGTGATGAGCTGTCCCCCCGACCCCGACGAATCGCTGAGGGTGACCTTGACGGGGTACACGTTGGCGCAGCTCCCGACCCGACAGCCGAGATTCGCCGTCCAGTTGCCCGTGCCCGTGGGCGTGGTGTCGCCGTCGACGGGGATGGTCACGTGCGTCACGCCCTGCCCGTCGGTGTTGAACCCGCTGAGCGCGATGCCCGGGGACTGCGCCGCGACCGAACCCAGGCTGCGGCCGTTGAGCGTCTCGTCGAAGGCGGACCGGGTCGAGAGGGGGTGGTACACGGTGAACGAGAGCTTGAGGTCGCCGCGCGGCGCGCTGCTCGTGATGCGCAGCCCCATGGTCAGGTCCTGGTTCGGAGCGTTGGGACCCACCCACGGCGACTGCTTCACGAGGGTGACGTGGTCGGTGTGGCGCGTCGACGGTGCCGCCGCCGCGGTCGGGGCTGCCGGGCCGATGCGGGGCAGGAAGCCGCCGAGAACGATCATCGCCATCGCGGGGATTGTGACCGCGAGGAGAAAGCCCACACCCACCCGCCGTGGTATCGGGCGTCGGGAGTCGGGTGCGCACGTGTCGGGAGTGCGGTCACCGCCGCGTGCGGGGGCGATGCTCGCCTCGGTCCGGTCCACCTCGGCGTCGGAGCCTAGGTCACCATCGACCCTCATCCCGGGCTGGGGGGTCGAACGTCGCTCAGATGCCGAACCCCGCGGCGCGCACCGCGGCCACGGCTTGCGGTGGTCCCCCCAACTCGACGTGCGCCGCCTCACCGCGACCGGAGAGGAAGAGCACGATCTCGACCGCGGTCCCGGTCAGGGTGGCGACCGCCGGTCCGGGTCGGGCGTGGATCACGTCACCGCTCGGTCTCACGAGGTCGACGCCGGTCTCCTTGACGGGCCGGGTCATGAACTTGGCACCACGCTGGAGCATCGTCCACAACGCCTCCTCGACCCGTGCCGCCTCGGCGCCGGTGCGCGGCGTGGTGTCACCCCCGCCGCGCCGGACGTCCTCGTGATGGACGAAGTACTCGGTCTGGTTCATGGCCTTGTCGAAGGGCCGCAGCAGGGCGGGAGGACCGCGCCGCACCGTGGAGACGAGCTCGCCATACGAATGCGTCTGCTTGGCGCGCTCGAGGATCCGGGCCGTGAGCCGGGCGGCGGCACCTCCCATGACGAGGCCGGGTCCCGACAGCGGCTTGCGCTCGCGGATGACGAGATGGGCGGCGAGGTCGTAGGTGGTCCAGCCCTCGCACAGCGTGGGAGCGTCGGGGCCCGTCTCCAAGAAGAGATCGCACAAGGCGGCGCGCTCGGCCTGTTGGATCGGGAGCGACGCCATCGCGCCGGACCCTACGACCACGCCGGTGGCCGGTCAACGCCGCACTACCCTCGACGCCGGTGATCCCCGAGCGCTTTCAGCCCCTGGTCGAGGCCACCGCGGAGCTGGCGCGTCGGTTCGAGGCGGCCGGCCGCCGCCTCTATGTCGTGGGTGGCCCGGTCCGCGACGCCTTTGCCGGTGACTCGGCCCCGTCGGGCAAGAAGGATCTCGACCTGACCACCGAAGCGCATCCCGACGAGGTGGAACAGCTCGTGAAGGGTTGGGCCGACGCGGTATGGCTCCAGGGCAAGCGCTTCGGCACCGTCGGGCTCAGGAAGGGCGACCAGGACTACGAGATCACCACCCATCGCGCCGAGGTCTACGTCCCGGACTCGCGCAAGCCCGAGGTGTCCTTCGGCGACTCCATCGAGGTCGACCTGTCGCGCCGCGACTTCACCGTGAACGCCATGGCCCTGCGGCTTCCTGATCTCGAGCTCGTCGACCCCTACGACGGTCTCGCCGATCTGGCGGCGCGCCGGTTGCGCACGCCGCTGCCGGCCGAGGTCTCCTTCGGGGACGACCCCCTGCGCATGTTGCGCGCGGCGCGCCTCATCGCCGGCTTCGGCCTCGAGCCCGTCCCCGAGATCCCCGCCGCGGTCAAGGCCATGCACGACCGCCTGTCCATCGTCTCGGCGGAGCGGATCCGCGACGAGCTCGACAAGCTGGTGTCGGTCGACAAGCCCTCGCCGGGTCTGTGGTTCATCGTGGAGACCGGCCTGGCCGACGAGTTCCTTCCCGAGCTGCCCGGCCTGGCGCTCGAGCAGGACCCCATCCACCGCCACAAAGACGTCCTCGCCCACACCCTCGCCGTCGTCGACAAGACGGGACCGGACCGGCTCCTGCGCCTGGCCGCCCTGCTCCATGACATCGGCAAGCCCCGCACGCGCGCCTTCGGTTCGGGCGGGGTGACCTTCCATCACCACGAGGTGGTCGGGGCCCGGATGACGCGCGACCGCCTCACGGCGCTGCGTTACCCGCAGGACGAGATCCAGATCGTGACCAAGCTCGTCGAGCTGCACCTGCGCTTCCACACCTACCGGCTGGGATGGACCGACCGCGCCGTCCGTCGCTATGTCCGCGACGCCGGGCCGCTGCTCGACAGGCTGAACGAGCTCACCCGCTCCGACTGCACCACCCGCAATGCGGCCCGCGCCCGGGCGCTGGAACGCCGCATGGACGAGCTCGAGGCGCGCATCACCGAGCTGGCCGAGGAGGAGGAGCTCCAGGCGCTCCGCCCCGAGCTCGACGGGGTCAAGGTCATGGAGCACCTCGGGGTCCCGCCCGGGCCGATCGTGGGGAGGGCGCTCGACTTCTTGATGGAGCTGCGCCTCGACGAGGGCCCCTTGGGCGAGGACGAGGCCTGCCGGCGCCTCGACGAGTGGTGGAAGGGTCAGTCCTCGGGGTAGACGGGCTCGACCTCGCCCGCCGCGAAGGCCTCGACCAGACGGTAGGCCTCGTCGTCGTGGTACTGGACCGGCGGCGACTTCATGAAATAGGCCGAGGGCCCGACGAGCGGTCCGCCGATGCCCCGGTCGAGGGCGACCTTGGCGCAACGCACGGCGTCGATGATCACGCCGGCCGAGTTGGGCGAGTCCCACACCTCGAGCTTGAGCTCGAGGCTGATGGGCACGTCGCCAAAGTTCCGGCCCTCCATGCGTATGTACGCCCACTTGCGGTCATTGAGCCAGGGCACGTGGTCCGACGGGCCGATGTGGACGTCATCGGCGTCGAGGACGTAGTTCTCCACCTGGCTGGTGACGGCCTGGGTCTTGGAGATCTTCTTGGATTCGAGCCGCTTGCGCTCCAACATGTTCTTGAAGTCCATGTTGCCGCCGAAGTTCAACTGGTAGGTCCGGTCCAGTGCGAGGCCGCGGTCCTCGAACAGCCGGGTGAGCACCCGGTGCACGATGGTCGACCCGACCTGGCTCTTGATGTCGTCGCCGATGATGGGCACGCCCGCGTCGCGGAACTTCCGGGCCCAGATGGGATCACTGGCGATGAACACTGGGATGGCGTTCACGAAGGCGACTCCGGCGTCGAGACAGGCCTGCGCGTAGTGGCGCTGGGCCTCTTCGGACCCGACGGGCAGGTAGCTCACGAGCACGTCCGCATGGGCGTCGCGCAGCGCCTGGGCCACGTCGACGGGCTCGGCCGGTGACTCCTCGACGATGTCTCGGTAGTAGGTCCCGAGACCGTCGAAGGTGGGACCCCGCTGCACGGTCACGTCCAGATGGCCCACCGTGGCGAACTTGATGGTGTTGTTGTGGCCGCCGAGGATGGCCTTGGACAGGTCCACGCCCACCTTGGCCGCGTCCACGTCGAAGGCGGCGACGAACTCGACGTCACCCACGTGGTAGCCGCCCAGCTTGACGTGCATCAGCCCGGGCACGATGTCCTCGGGGTTGGCGTGGCGGTAGTACTCCACGCCTTGGACGAGCGAGCTGGCGCAGTTGCCCACACCGGCGATAGCGACCCGTACCGTGCTCATCTTGTGTCTCCCTCTTCCAGAACAGTGTGAACGGTGTTGCCGACGAGCGCCGGGCCCGCGCCGTCGCGGGCGCGCTCGGCTTCGATCAGCCGGTCCAGCCAGGCGATGTCGCGCTCGGTGGACTCGGTGGTGTGCTCCATGAGCGACTGCGCGTAGGTGTCGAGCCGTCCCTGTGCCGCGGTGGCCGCGGCGCGGGCCTCGGCCAGGCGCTGGAACAGCTGGCCCCGGCGGCGCTCGAGGAGCCGCAGGCGGGCGTGGGGGGGCAGGTAACGCGCGAAGGCGAGGCGCAGGCTGAAGTTGCGGGCGTCGTCGTTGCCACCGGCCTGCTCGGAATGGAGGAGCTCGGCGAACTGGCGGCGCCCCTCGTCGGTGATCTCGTAGACCTTGCGGCTACGGCGCCCGAGGCCCGTGCCCGAGCGCCGGGCCCGCGCCGCGGCGCGTTCCCCGCTCAGCGACCCCGTCATGGGGACCGGGGCCGGGACGGCCCGCCCCGGGTCCTCGGTGGCCCGCACTGCGCCGGATCGTTCCAGGCGCGACAGGGCGGGGTACAGCGATCCGAACGACACGTTGGAGAGCTGCCCGAGCTCGTCGCGCAGGCGCTTGCGGATCTCGTAGCCGTGCATGGACTGGCCCTCGAGCAGCCCGAGGATGGCGAGCTCCAGCATCACGCCACCGCCCGGAGCGCCATCGCCCGGTTCGGGGGGGTGCAGACCTTTTCAGGCACGGTTGACCAGTTCGAATTCATCGTTAGATGTATCGTATCGATACATCGACACCGTTTCAAGTCACCCGGCAGGTCACCTGGGGGTTGGGCCGGCGTGGAGGGGTGAGGCCGCCGGTTCAGGCCTCGGCTCGAGTGGCAGTCGGGGTGGGCGCCCGGTTCAGGGGTAAGAGGCATGCGCCGGGAGTTCTCGGGCCTCCGAGCCTCCCGTGTGGAACTGCCCAATTCACGAGTGGTTCAAGTGGCGCCGACGGTACCCTTGGGACGATGAGTTTCGGGCCGTCGGCCTTACAGGGGTTTCCCGTCTCGGGCACGGGCGGACGTGTCGAGTACCGGCTCGCCCGCAACGCCGTGGTGAGCGAGTTCAAGAAGGGCCGGCTGTCGCGCCTCGATGTGTGCGACGCGCATCCCGAGCTCCTGCGAGCGGCCCGCAACGTCGGGACGGAGTTGTCCGAGGACTGCCCCATCTGCGAGGAGACCGCGGTCGTCCACGTCACCTACGTCTTCGGTTCACGACTCCCGAAGAACGGGCGCTGCCCGACGACCTCGACCGAGCTCGCCCGCCTGTGTCGACGCACCGACGAGGTCGTGGTCTACGTGGTCGAGGTGTGCCCGAAATGCTCGTGGAACCATCTCGCCCGGATGTATCCGGCCGGCGGTCGCCATCGCGCCGCCGCGGCGCGCGCCCGTCGGGGCAACGGCTGAGAGCACGCGCCCCGACACCCTGATCGTCCGGCGCGCCCACTTTCGGCGCGTCGTAGTGCACCATTGACCGGACCACCCGGAACAACCCAAGGGGACCCACACACATGAGCCAGGTTTCACCAGGCGACGACGGAACCAGGCAGAAGCCCGGTCCCGGGGCGCGCAAGGGCTCCCCCGCCAAACGCCCTCCGGCCAAGACCACACCCAAGGGCCGCCCTCCGACCGGTGGCAAGGGCCGTCCGCCCACATCCGGCGGAGCCAAGGGTCGCGCCCCGCGCCCGAACATGCAGATCACCGCGCCCCCGCCGCGCCGCTTCTCGCCCTCCACCCTCGCCTTCGTGTCGATCGGTTTGGTGGTCGTGATCGTGCTCGTGTTCGTGGGAGCGAAGGTTCTCGGCGGATCGAGCTCGCCGGCGTCCAAGAGCGGGCTCCTTCCCCCACCGGCGCCGGCATCGGCGAAGGTGGTGTCGGACCTGACCGGCGTCACCCAGGCTCTCGCCGACACGGTCGGGATCGGGTCGAACGTCACCGCACCGCAGGTCCTCAAGAACCAGCCCAAGCTCACCGACAGCGGCAAGCCCGAATTGCTGTACATCGGGGCCGAGTTCTGCCCGTACTGCGCGGCCGAGCGGTGGTCCATGGTCATCGCCCTGAGCCGCTTCGGCACGTGGTCGGGGCTGATGGAGACGACGTCGTCGCCGTGGGACGCCTATCCCGCCACGGCCACGTTCACGTTCCGCGACGTCGTGTACACGAGCAAGTACCTCAGCTTCGTGTCGGTGGAGCACGAGACCAACGACACCACCGGTTCGGGTACTCGCAAGTTGTTCCAACCCCTCACGACCGCGCAGGGCAACCTGTGGTCGAAGTACTCACAGCAATTCGGCCAGCAGACCGGGTACCCGTTCCTGGACTTCGACAACAAGATCTTCGTGCCGGGTCCGAGCTACGTCCCCGATGTCCTGGCCGGGCTCAACCAGCAGGAGATCGCCGCCAAATTGTCGAATCCGAAAGACGTCGTGACGCAGAGGATCGTCGGCACCGCCAACTACATCACGGCGTCGATCTGCGCCATGACGGGAAACCAGCCGGCCGCAGTGTGCTCGGCGTCGGGGACGCGCAAGGCGGCTGTCTC
>JADGOL010000183.1 GCA_017882995.1 Acidimicrobiales bacterium
AATGGGTGAGGGACGATCTCTGGGGATACTTGAGGGGGTCCGATGCGGCGACTCAATGGCATGGACGCCAGCTTCGTCTACGGCGAGACGCCGAGTTGGCACATGCACGGGGGGACGTTGTTCGTGCTCGACCCCTCGACCGCCCCCGGCGGCTTCGACGTGCATCGACTGCGCGCTCTCGTTGCGGCCCGGGCGGGGCTGCTCGGCCCGTTCCTTGCGCGCCTGGTCGAGGTTCCCTTCGGCCTGGACCGACCCGCGTGGGTCAACGACCCGCATCTGGACCTCGAGCGCCACATCCACAGCATCGGTGTCCCGCAACCCGGTGGCCCCCGCGAGCTCAGTGCACTGGTTGGCGACCTGTTCGCCTTCAAGCTCGAGCGGGGCCGTCCGCTGTGGGAGATCTGGTTCATCGAGGGTCTCGAAGACGGCCGCGTGGGCCTGCTCCTAAAGGTCCACCACTCCCTGGTGGACGGGGTCCGGGCCACCCGCCTCTACGAGGTGCTCTTCGATCTCGATCCCGACGCCCCCCTCGCTCGGCCCGGCACGCCCGAAATTGCGGACGAGCGAATCCCCTCCGAATGGGAGATGGCCCTGCGGTCGCTGCCCCGGCTCGCGGCCACCCCGCTGCGGGCGGCCCGCACGGCCGGGCATCTCGGTCGCTCCGCCCTGCGGATGGTGCGCTTTCTCGGCTCCCGGGAATGGCCGGCGGCCACCTTCCCCTTCCAGGCGCCCCGCACGTCGCTCAACCAGGCCATCACTGCCCATCGCGGCTTCGCTTTCTGCTCGCTGCCGCTCTCGGACGTGAAGACCATCAAGAACGCCTTCTCCGTGACGGTCAACGACGTGGTGCTCGGGATCTGCACCGGCGCTCTCCGTCACTACCTAGCCGACCGCGGCGAGCTTCCGGGCAAGCCGCTCATCGCCCAGATCCCGATCGCGGTGAACGTCGATGCCGGAGGCGACCCCACCGGCGGGGCGTGGGGGAACGCGGTTGCCGTGATGGGGGCCACCCTTCCCACGCAGCTCGACGACCCAGCCGAACGGCTCCGTCTCATCCACGCCTCGACCCGAAGCGCCAAGGCGATGCATCAGGCGCTCGGCGACGACTTCATCCTCGACTTGGCTGATGTCGCCGCGCCCGGAATCCTGGCCGCCGGGGTCCGGGCCTACAGTCGGCTTCGCCTCACCGAGCATCACCCGCCGATCTTCAACCTGATCCTCTCCAACGTGCAGGGTCCACCGTTTCCGCTGTACTTGGCCGGGGCAAAGCTCTTGGCCAACTACGTCATGGGGCCGTTGCTTGACGGCGGCGGGCTGAACATCACGGTCATCAGCTATCGCGACCACGTGGACTTCGGTTTCGTCGTGTGTCCGGAGATCGTGAAGGACCCGTGGCTGTTGGCGAACGCGACGTCGTCGGCGTTCGACGAGCTCCGAAATGCGGTGACCAGGATCCCTCGTCCACAAGGGGGGCGAGCAGGACGACGGCGTGAGGCGAGCGACTGATGGCGCTGGCGTCAGCCACCGGACTCTGAGCGATACCAATGCTTGGGACGTGGTCAGCCCTCGGCCAGCGTCAACTGGGACGAGACACCTATGACCATCGCCGCCGATACGACCTCGGGCAAGATTGCCAGTCGCGAGAAGGAAGGCGTCCCGCTCTCGATGTTCCCAGCGTCGCCGACCCCGTGTCCCAATGCCGCGCGACTGCGAAGATCGGACCGGCTCGGTGGTCTTATCCGCGAATACAAACTGGCTGCATGAAGCCATCGGATGAGGTTTTCGGCATCCACAGGGTCGAAACACGCCACCAATCGCACAGAGGGGCAAGTGCCACAGCCGATCCCGACCTGACTTTCAGCTTTCAGATCGTGGAGAAGTCCAGGTCAAAGGTGCGGGTGGGATTTTCGGCTCCACAGGTCGACGAGCGGTCTTGCCTCCTAGCGCCCGGAGCACGACGAGCCCTACCGGGCGTGGCGGGATTGCCGGCCCGGGCGAAGCCGATGCCGTGGACAGTCAGGCCGCCCCCCTCCGCGTCGAAAAGAACTCGAATTCAGCCCAGGTAGGCGCCCTGTTCCACGAGGCTGGCCCTGACCCCCTCGGCGTCGTCCCGGTCGCAGCACGCCATGAGGACGGCCGCGGTGCCAGCGGCCTGGCCGAGGGCCATCGACGGTCCCATCACCCGCAGAGAAGCAAGCGCGTGGTGGTCGGCGGAAACGCAGCGCCCGGCCACCCACACGTTGCGCAACCGCAGCGGTCGGAGCGAACGCAGTGGCACCTGGTAATAGCCGCCAGGCGGCAGGAAGTGGTACTCGGTGGAGCGTCCCCGGACGTGGTACTCCTGGGGCCAGGCCCCCGCGGCGATGGCGTCGTCAAAGCGCGCCTGCTCGGCTACATCGGACCCGGTGAGGACGTACTCGCCCACCGCCCGGCGCGTCTCGCGGACCCCGAGCACCGGCGCCGTGTCGGCGAGGAAGGCCTCTGCAAACCCGGGCATGTGCTCGACCAGGAAGGTGGCCGCCTCTTCGGCCAGCCGCCGCCCTTCCAGTTCGCCGTAGGTGACCTGCGCCAGATCGGTAGTGTCGAGGGCCTCACCGTCGGGTCCGCGGACTCGGGTCATGGCTCCGATGACCTCGCCGGGCCGAAAGGTCGGCAGAACCGCTCCGGAGTCGCGCGAGAGGTGGCTCCCGTGCTCGGCGATAACCGACGCCAGGGTCTCGAGCCCTCCGGCGTCCATCACACCGGCCACGTCGACGTGTTCCATGACGAACTGCATGGATGCGATCTGCCGCTCGCCGGGCCCGCCAATGGTCGTCGGTGCGTCCGCGAAGGCGAGGAGGTCGGCGTCCCCCGTGGCGTCCACGAAGGCTCGCGCCCGGACCGCCTGGGGTCCCCGCTTGGTGGCGACCACCACTGCCTCCAGCGTGCTGTCGCCTTCCGAGTCCACCGCCACTACCACGTCGGACACCAGCGCATGGAGGAAGAGGGTCAGCCGTTCCTGTTCGCTCACCAAATGGTCGAAGAGCCGTTTGGCCGCCCAGGGGACGTAGAGGAGGACGGCGGTCTCCTTGAAGGGGATGGGCCCGAAGGCAGAACCGGCGGATTGCAGTGCGTCGGCCACCTCTTGGGCGATACCCCGGGTTACGTAGTCGAACGTCCCGCCCTCGTTGACGTAGAGCCCGCACACGGTGCCCACGGAGGCGGCGGTGAAGTTGCCGCCGAGGAAGCCGTACCGCTCGAGGAGGCAGACCCGCGCTCCTTGCCTGGCCGCGGCTAGCGCCGCACCTAGACCGGCTGGTCCGCCCCCGGCGACGCACACGTCGACGTCGGCGATGATTTCTGCCTCCCGACCCCGAACCGTGATCCTGGCGGTCAAGCCCGCACAATATCGCCACCCGCACCGACGATTGGCTCGGAGTCGGGGCGGGCCGGCAGCCGAGACCTCCTCATGTAACGATGGGAGGTGGACAGCGGCAGGGTGATCGACGGCGGCGGCTCGGCGTGGTGGAAGGCGGTGAACGGGATCCTTGTGCTCGATCTGGCTGACGCTCTGGACCATGACGTGGGGGGTCAGGAGCCGACGGTGCTGTCCTGGATCCAGTACCCCGACGCGCCGGCCCGTGGCAGGCAGCGCGCCCGGTGGCGGGCGCACGAGTGCTCGATCGACGGGGCGGTGGGCACAAGCCCGCCCCCCTTCTCGCGGGCGAGGACGCTGCCGAGCAGGCCTTTGCGAGCTTGGTGCTGCGCGTCCTCGCCCGGGCCACCGAGCTCTGCGAGGCGACCGACCTTTCCGTGCTCGCGAACCGGGTGCGGCGGTTGTACCCCCAGTGGTACCCGTCGGGCCGGACGAGCTCACCGAGCTGAGGGAGGCGTTGACACCGAGCGAACGCGGAGTCACCTGCGGGCAGGCATCCTCACGATCCCCTGCGACGCCCGCAGGGATGTCGTGACGTGCTGAGGCCGTTCGAGCGGCGCGCCCTGGCCGCTCTCGCCGACGCGCTCGTCCCCCGGGGCGGCGTCGTGTACGAGGGCGCGTCCGATGTGGGAGTGGCAGGGGAGCTCGACCGCTGGCTGTCGAGCTTCACCCCCTCGGCGCGACGGATGGTCCGCGCCATGGTCGTCGGCTTCGAGCTCTCGCCCCTGCTATCGCGTCGCCCTCGTCTGTTCCATCAGCTCGATGACCGGGCGCGCTCGGCATGGTGTGCGACCAGTGACCGGGCCCGGTTCCGGCCCCGCCGGGAGGCACTGCAGGGTTTGCAGTCGCTGGTGCAAATGGCCTACGCCTCACACCCCCGGGTCGCCGAGGCCATCGGCTACGACGGGCTGCCACTGCTGCCAGTCGACTGGGACCAGGTGGCGCCGACGATGCGCCTCCCCATCCTGCAGTACCCCGACGCACCGGTCGAGGCCGACACCGACGTGGTGGTCATCGGTTCGGGTGCCGGCGGGGCGGTGGCAGCGGAGGCGCTGGCACGAGCCGGCCTGCGTGTCGTGATCCTCGAGGAGGGGGGCTTGTTCAACCGCGACGATTTCGCCGGCCGTCGTCCCGCAGAGCGCCTCATCGCCGTCTATCGCGACAACGGCCTGACCTTCACGCTGGGCTCGCCCACGATCTCGCTGCCCATGGGCAGAGCGGTCGGGGGTACCACGGTCGTCAACTCCGGGACCTGCTTCCGCACCCCCGAGGACGTGCTCCACGCGTGGTCCCGTCAGGGGATTCCCGCCGTGGCGCCGGAGGATATGGCCCCATGGTTCGACAGGGTCGAGGACGTCATCGGGGTGCGCGCCGTACCCGAGGAGGTGCTCGGCACCAACGGCGAGATCTTCCGACGCGGGGCTGCCGCCCTCGGTTTCTCCGGTGGCCCCATCCGACGCAACATTCGCGGTTGCCATGGCCACGGCGTATGTGCCTTCGGCTGCCCGCTGGACGCCAAGCAGGCCATGCATGTCACCTACCTGCCCAAGGCGGTGGAAGCGGGCGCCACCATCATCGCCCACGCGCGCGTCAGACGCGTGTGGCTCGAGCACGGGCGGGCCGTCGGCGTCGTGGCCGATGTGCTCGAGCCCGGGAGCCGACGCCGCCGGGGGGAGTTGAAGGTCCGCGCCCGTGCCGTCGTGGTCGCGGCCGGTGCGGTGTTCACCCCGGCGCTGTTGCTCCGTCAGCGTCTCGCCGTTTCGTCAGGTCAGCTCGGCCGCAATCTCGTGATCCATCCTGGTGGGGGCACGACTGCTCGTTTCGAGGAGGAGCTCACCGCCTGGCGGGGCACCATGCAGAGCTGGTACGTGGACGAGCGTCTGCGCGATGGCATCCTGCTCGAGGCCACGTTCCCGCCGCCCGGCATCGGGTACTCGGCCG
>JADGOL010000184.1 GCA_017882995.1 Acidimicrobiales bacterium
CGCCTACGGCGATCGACCAGTCGTTCAACACCCTCTTCGACTTCGCCAACGGCTCGATCACCGACAAGCTGGCCGCCGTCGAAGACGGTGCGAATCTTCGACAGGCCATGACCGAGGCCCTCTCGACGTCGTTCGCCGCCGCAGCAACCGGGGCGAGAGTCGACACGACCACCATGCTGGGTGCATCCGCGTGTGCACGGCTGTCGCTGACAGCCCCGTGTGCTGCAGTCACCTACGACGTCGTCGGCGTGAAGAATGAGGTCCTCGTGCCGAGCTCCCAGGGATACGCGGAGTCGATCAACGGACGGTGGCTGGTCGCCAAGGTCACGGTGTGCGGGCTATTCGAGCTCTTCTATCAAGCCTCGGCGAAGACCGGGACTCCGCCAGGCTGTTGAGGGCATGGGCATCGACTGAGAGCCCCGGGCGAGAAAGATGGTGGGCCGTAGAGGACTCGAACCTCTGACCCCTTGCGTGTCGTGCAAGTGCGCTACCAACTGCGCCAACGGCCCGTCACCCGCACCCTATCACCGCCCCGTCGCTCGACCTCTCCCCGTGGGCGCCGTCGCCACCGCCGTGGCACCATTGACCGAGGCCGCTTCAGCTGAACACGGGGGATCCGACGATGAAAGAGGTTGCCACCGATCAGGTCGTCTCCGACCAACGAACCCTCGACGACACCGCCGTCGCGGCACACGTCGACAAAGTGCGGACCGACGGTTGGGCCGTCGTCGAGGACGCCATCGACCTCGATCTCGTCGATGCCATCTCCGACGACCTTCTCCGCCTCGAGCGCGATCTCGGGATCGTTCCGGCGGACAACCTCTTCGAAGGCCGACGCACCACCCGCATCTACAACCTCTTGGTCCATGGACCTCTCTACGCGCGAATCCCGGTGCACCCCAACGTTCTGCCCATCGTCGAGAAGATCCTCGATCCCGGCCTCCTCATTTCGTCACTGTCGTCGATCTCGATCGGGTCGGATGAACAAGCCCAACCCATCCACTCCGACGACCAGCTCATCCCGCTGCCCAAGCCCCACCCTCCGCTCATCTGCAACACGATGTGGGCCATCACCGACTTCACCGAGGCGAACGGCGCCACCCGTCTGTGCCCCGGCACCCACAACGCGGATCACTCCCCCAACTTGCTCGAGCACTATGACTCGATCGCGGCGGAGATGCCGAAGGGCAGTGTGCTCGTCTGGGTGGGGAGCTTGTGGCACGGGGGCGGCGCCAACACCACTGCGAAACGCCGAGTGGGAATCGCCATGAACTACTGCGCCGGCTATGTCCGCCAGCAGGAGAACCAACAGCTCGGCATCCCTGTGGAGACGGCTCGCCGGTTCCCCCGACGCCTGCAGGAGCTGTGCGGCTATTCGATCTACAACGGGCTCATCGGCCACATCGACAAGCAGCATCCCGGGAAGCTGCTCCTTGGCACAGACGAGGACGCTCCCCTCGTGTGGGACTACGCCCGGTCTCGGGGGACCTGATCCGCCGATCGCAGCGAAAGCCCGCTCAGGTTCTCGGCGGGCGCGTTACTTGCGCCGCTTGCCCGCTCTTCCCGAACGCTTGGACGATGACGTCGTCGCCTGGGCCCGTGGTGGTTTCCCCGACTTCTTGGTCGCCTTCTTCGCGGCCTTCGTGGTCGGCGCCTTGGCAACCTTCTTGGAGGCGGCCTTCTTGGCGGTGGCAGCAGCCTTCTTGGACCGGACCCTCACCTTGCCCACGACCACCAGCGACCCCATGGACGGGAAGATGGTCGACTCCTCACCGCCGGACCACGTGACTCGGAGCATGGAACCGCTGACGCCGGTGACAACCCCGTCGCGGGGGGCCTGGCCCACCCGCTTCGACGGCACCTGAACCCGGTCACCGACTGCGACCATTCCATCTCCTTGTCTTCATGGTGCCGATCGACAGCCATCGGCCACCCCGAGGCGGCGGGCGGAATCGAACCGCCGTACGGGGCTTTGCAGGCCCCTGCCTAAACCACTCGGCCACGCCGCCGCGCCGACCAGCGAGCCTATCGGCTGGCAATGGGGATCCCGCGAGGCGAAATCCGACCCATGGAACGAGCCCTTGGCGACTCGTCCCACCGGTCGAGACCGTCGGGTGCGTCGAATCGTGGCGACGAAGTGCTTGAATCGGTCCATGCGGATCGCGCTCATCGCCCCCCCATGGACGCCGATCCCACCCCCGTTGTACGGGGGGATCGAGCTCGTCGTGGACCAGATGGCCCGTGGTCTCGTGGCGGCAGGCCAAGACGTCACCCTTTTCACGACAGGTGACTCGACATGCCCGGTACCCAAGCTCTGGGCACTGGAGCACGCCGAGGGGATGCGCATCGGCATGGCCGTCCCCGAGCTCCGGCACGTCGTCCACGCCTACGAAGCGGTCTCGGACCATGACGTCGTCCACGACCACACCGTGATGGGTCCCTTCTATGCCGAGAGATACCACGACCTTCCCGTCGTGACGACGATCCACGGCCCCTTCAACGACGAGCTGACCGACCTCTACCGGGTCCTCGCCCCGCGTGTGCCCATCGTCGCAATCTCCCACGCCCAGCACCGGGCGGCACCCGACATCCCCATCGCGAGGGTGATCCACCACGGGCTCGACGCGGGCGCCTTTCCCTTCGGTGACGGCGCCGGCGACAAAGACGGGGAGTTCTGCTTGTTCCTCGGCCGGATGGCACCCGACAAGGGCGCGCACCGCGCCATCGAGGTGGCCCGCAAGGCCGGGATGAGGGTGCTCCTGGCCGCGAAGATGCGCGAGCCATGGGAGCGTCAGTACTTCGACGAACAAGTTGCGCCTCTTCTCGGGCCAGACGCGGTCTATCTGGGAGAAGTCCCTCACGAACACAAGCTCGAACTGCTGGCGAAGGCGCGCGCACTCCTGTTCCCGATCCGGTGGAACGAACCGTTCGGAATGGTCATGCTCGAGTCCATGGCATGTGGGACACCCGTGCTGGCATTCCCCGAGGGTGCGGTGCCCGAAGTCGTCGAAGACGGCAAGACGGGCTTCTTATGCCAGGACGAGACGGCCATGGCCGATGCCCTGAGCCGGGTGGATCGACTGTCGCGCGCCGACTGCCGCGCCTCGGTAGAGGGGTATTTCTCGACCGAACGTATGGTGGCGGACCACATCGAGCTCTACCGGGAGCTCCTCCGCCACTGACGGCGCATCGCCGCCGAGGGGTCAGTCTCCGCTGCGCGAGAGGGCGTGGACGATCCGCACGATCACCGCCACGACCACCACCAGGATGGCGATCTTGAAGGCGAACAGCACCAGCCCGAAGACGGCGTGGACGAGCCACAGGACGACGAAGATCCCTCCCACCACCGCCGCCACCATGAGTGCGGTGTCAAGCAGGCTCAGGCCCGATCCCTTGGTCTCGTTGCCGCTCATCTGACCCTCCGTCGGCTCCGGCTTCCCGGTGTGCCACCCACCACGCTACGCCGGTCGCGGTCCCGGGCGGAGGCGGCACCCGCCACAAGCACCTGAAGAACGGGCTCAAGGTGCTACCGTCGCTCGTGTCTCTGCGTTCGCTGCGCCAGGAGCTGCTGTCGCGACCGGAGCTCCAGGGTGACGCCTTCTGTGCTGCTTTCTCCGCGGCCGCCGACCAGTGGTTGGCCGCGTTGCTGACCCAGGCGACCGCGGGTAATCCGCAGGGCGTCGCTCTCGTCGCCGTGGGCGGCTACGGGCGAGGCGAGCTGTGCCCCTTCAGCGATCTCGACGTGGTCCTCGTCCACCGCGGCCGCCGCGACATCAAGAAAGTCGCCGACGCCGTGTGGTACCCGGTCTGGGACGAAGGCATCAGACTCGACCACTCGGTGCGCCGTCCCTCCGAGGTGCTCCAGGTGGCCAGCGAGGACCTCCGGGCCCAGCTCGGACTGCTCGATGGCCGGGTCGTGGCCGGAGACGCCTCGGTGGCCGAGCCGATGCTCGCCCAGGCGCTCACCCAATGGAGGGCCCGGGCCGGTCAGTGGCTCCCGATGCTCGCCGCCCAAGTCGACGAGCGCCACCGCGCTCATGGTGACGTCGCATTCCTGTTGGAACCGGACCTGAAAGAGGCCCACGGAGGATTGCGTGACTTCCATGCCGTGCGCTCTGCCGCCCTGGCTGTGGCCGCTGTGGCCGAGCAGGTCGACCTGAACTCGCTCTCGGAGCCACGCTCCACCTTGACCGCGGCACGCGTGGAGCTGCACCGGACGACCAACCGCGCCACGGACCGACTGCTCCTTCAAGAACAAGATCAGGTCGCGGCCGCGCTTGGCTTCGCGGACGCCGACGCTCTGATGGCGTCGATCGCGGAAGCGGGGCGAACTGTGGCGTGGGTGACCGACGACGTGTGGCGGCGTCGCTCGAGTTGGCCGGTTTCCCAACCACGTCGGCGGTGGCGGCCGAGTCGCGGCCCTGCTCCTTCTCTCGACGACGGAGGGGTCACGTTGGTCCCCGTCGAGCCCGGCATCTCACTTCGCCAAGTGGCCGGGCATTCGGGGGAGGGCGAGGTCGTCCTCGAACCGGGAACCGACCCGGGCGGCGAGCCCGCCCTGGCGTTGCGCGTGGCGGCCGTGGCCGCCGAACACCGGCTCCCCATCAGCCGAACGTCGCTCGACCTCATGGCCGGCGCGGGCGCACCCCCACCGGACCCGTGGCCACCTGCCATGCGGAGGGCACTCGTGCGGGTGCTCGCCACCGGTGCCGCCGCCATCCCGGCGCTCGAGGCCCTGGACCAGAGAGGGTTGTTCGTCCGGCTCGTGCCCGAGTGGGCCGCGGTGCGCAACCGGCCCCAGCGCAACGCCTATCACCGCTTCACCGTCGATCGGCACCTCCTCGAGGCTGCCAGCCAGGCGGCGCCGATGGCGGCGAAGGTCGAGCGACCCGACCTTCTTCTCGTGGGAGCGCTCCTGCACGACATCGGCAAGGGGTTCCCCGGTGACCACACCGACGCCGGGGTCACTGTCGTCGAGGAGATGGGTCGGCGCATGGGCTTTCCCGCCAGCGACGTGATGATCCTGGTCGGGTTGGTTCGCAATCACCTCCTGCTCGCCGATGCCGCCACTCGACGGGACCTCGACGACCCCGCCACCGTCGAAGCGGTCGCCGCCGCGGTCAACGATCGCCTCCAGTTGGAGCTGCTGGCCGCCCTCACCGAGGCCGACAGTCTCGCCACCGGACCCGCCGCATGGGGGCAGTGGAAGGCGGGGCTCGTGGCGGACTTGGCGCGCCGGGTGGCCGCGTACCTGTCTGGTGGCGAGGTGCGTCGGACCGAACGACTCGTGACCGACCGGCACCGCGGCTTCATGCGTCAGGTCGAGCGGCTGGGACGTTCGGTCGTGGCGGCCGACCCCCCCAATGTCACGGTCGTGGCGCGTGACCGTCCCGGTCTGCTGTCCGCGGTGACGGGCGTGTTCGCGCTACGCGGCCTCGACGTTCGCTCCGCCGACATCTCGGGCGAAGCGGCGTTTGCCGTCGAGACGTTCGTGGTGGAGCCCTCTCGCGGCCGTTGGCCGGACTTCGAGCTCGTGGCCGACCAGCTCGAAGCCGTCTTGCGGGGGACGTTCCCGCTCGAGGAGCGGCTGGCCGAGCAGGTGCGCGCCTACGCCGAGGGCCGTAGATCGGTCTCTTCGCAGCCCGTCGAGGTCCGGATCAACGTCGACAACGCGGCATCGACGGGCTCGACGGTCGTGGACGTTCGAGCCGAGGACGATGTCGGGCTCCTCCACCGGATCACCGCCGCCCTCTTTGCTCTCGAGCTCGACGTCGTGGCGGCACGCGTGTCGACACTGGGCCACGAGGTCCTCGATGCTTTCTACGTGCGCGACGCCACCACCGGAGGAAAAGTGACGAACGTCGAGCAGATCGGGGCCATCAAAGACAGGATCACGCACGCCATCAACGTTTCGACAACGGATGCAGAACGTCGATGATGACCGAAGTTGACGAAAGAGCCGCATAAAATGCCGCCGTCCGGCCCATTGGACCCCATCGCCACCAGGTACAATCGCAACGGAGCCGCATGCCATGCCGGAAGCCGCACATCGACGCCGGAACAGCCACGCCCGCAATCATTGGTTGATTGCCGCGGTGATCGTCGCACTCTGCGCGCTGGCAGCCGGCTCGACCGCTCTCCTCGCGACCCGGGTGAGCTCTTCTCCGGCCGCAGCAACGCCCACGGCGTCTCCAGGCCGCCTCTCCGTGGTCGCCAGCCAACCGGCTCCCGATGCCGCCAATGTGCCGTCGGACACCGGTGTGAGCGTCCGATTCACCGTGCCACTGGCCACCGACAGCCCGGTGCCGTCTCTCAGCCCCCCCGTCCCAGGAACCTGGGTCCAGACGTCACCCAATGTCCTCGCCTTCGACGCCACCGCCCCCCTCCCGCCCGGCGCCACGGTGTCGGTGTCGGTCCCCGGCGGTTCCGACGGCATCGAGGGCAGTGACGGGCAGCGACTCGCCGACAGCCTCACGACGCACTTCACGGTGGCACCCATGACGACACTGCGCCTGCAGCAGCTGCTCGCCACACTCGATTACCTCCCGTTGACTTTCACCCCGGCTGATCCCGCCAGCGTCTCTCCCAGCGAAGCCGCCACCGCCCAGGTGGGTTCGTTCACGTGGCGCTGGACGACGATGCCGAGCTACTTCATGGCGCTGTGGTCGCCGGGAACGCCCAACACGATCACCCAGGGCGCGGTCATGACATTCCAGGGCCAGCAGCACATGACGACCGACGGCCTGGCCGGTCCCAAAGTGTGGCAGGCCCTGCTCCAGGCGGCGGCGGCCAACGAGGTCGACGGTTACGGGCACTACGACTGGGTGGACGTGGCCACGACGCTTCCCGAGCACGCCAACGTGTGGCGTGACGGTCAGATTGCCTACTCGACCAGAGCCAACACCGGCATCCGGGCGGCGCCCACCGAGCTCGGCACGTGGCCCGTCTTCGTGCGGTATGTCTCCACGACCATGCGCGGCACCAACCCCGACGGATCCAAGTACGCGGACCCGGGCGTGCCGTGGGTGAGTTATTTCCACGGCGGAGACGCCCTGCACGGCTTCATCCGGCCCGGCTACGGCTACCCCCAGAGCCTCGGGTGCGTGGAGCTGCCGCCTTCTCACGCCGAGGTCGTCTACCCCTACACACCGATCGGGACCCTCGTCACCGTCGAATAGAACGACGGCGCCGACGGTGTCGAGCCGGTGCTAGGGCGCGGGGGCGGAGGGAAACCGGGGCTCGCGTCGCTCTCTGATGGCGGCCAGGCCTTCTTTGGCGTCAGGCCCGAGGAATCCGAGCATCTCCAGAGCCACGGATTCGCCGAAACCAGGCAGCGCCTGGCGCAGCCAGTGGTTCATGACCCGCCTCGTCCACTGCACGGCCGTGGCACTGCCGGCTGCCAGGCGCTGGGCCACTGCCATGGCTTCGGGAACCACGTCGTCGTCGTCGACACATTTCGTGACGAGCCCGATGCGCTCGGCCTCGGGGCCGGTGATGAAGTCCGCGGTCAGGAGGTAGTACTTGGCCTTGGCCATCCCACACAGCAACGGCCACAGCAACGCGGCATGGTCGCCGGCGGCCACTCCCAGGCGGGCATGCCCATCTGACACCCGGGCCG
>JADGOL010000185.1 GCA_017882995.1 Acidimicrobiales bacterium
CACCGTCCCTGACGCGGGAATGCAGGCTCTGCTGGAGGAACGTGATCCTCGAACCCCAGGACGTCGAGGTGACGGACCAGCACGTCTATGTCCGCTGCCCGAATTGCGGGGGTTCGTTCCCGATTCGACACAGCGACGCCGAGGCCATCCTCGGCCACGAGGCCTCCGCGGCCAGCTGACGCGATCCCCCCGGGGAGCGCCGAGGGATTCCCTACAGCCCGAGGAGCAGCCCCGGCATGGCGAGCGTCGGCGCGCATCGGCGCAGGGTGTCGAGGGCTGCTGCGTCTCCCCGAGCCGCGTGGGCCCGCAGGACCAGCGCGTCACTGAGGCTCGTCGCCGACGCTGGGGCGGGGGGCACACCGGCCCCGTCTCCGGTGATCTCGGCCCGGAGCGCGGCGGCGGCAGCGAGGGCGGGGGACGCATCGAGCGCCCGAGCCGACTGTGTGGCGCGCTCGATCCAGGGCAGGGCCTCGTCGCTCCGGCCCGCCAGCACGAGGGCCAATCCGTTGAGCACGCCGGCGAGGTCGCCGAAGGGACCCAGGCCGGGTCGGTCGACGACGTCGAAGCGCACCAAAGCTTCTTCGACCCGTCCGGCCACGGTCAGCTCCGTGCCGATGACGAGCAGCGCCATCCCGACGACGGGGTCGGGGGAGGACACCGGTGCGATCGGAGGGGCGAGGCCCGGGGCACCCCGGGCGACCGCCACGGAGAAGGTGGCGGCCCACCCGATCCAGGGATAGCCCTCGGGGTCGACCATGGCGCTGAACCGCTGCAACGCCTGGGCGTGGCCGGCCGCGTCGTCGAGTCGCCCACTGAAGCGGGCCATGATGGCGAGCAGGCTCCGGCCGTGGATGGCCATGTCGATGCCGCCGAGCTCTTCGCCGAGCTCGGCGAGCCGCAAGGCGAAGCCCTCGGCCTCGGCCGTGTCCCGGGCCGTGCCCCACAACGATCGGATGAAGTGGTGCCACGCCAGGGTGGTGAGCGTCCCGAGCTGTCTCGACCGGTCCCCGGCGGCGTCGGCGAACTCCAGGGCTTGTGCCAGCCACTCCGGCACCCGCCGGTCGGTCGGTCGGGCCAGGCACAAGAACGAGGACGCCGCCACCGCACCCACTTTGTCACCGGTCTGCTCGAAGAGCGCGAGGCCGAGCTCGAGCTCGTGCGCGGCTTCCTCCATGCGACTCATGTTGAAGAACGAGACGCCCATGTTGGCGTGTCCCCAGGCCTCTTTGTCGGCGATCCCGAGCTCGTGCCAGCGCGTCGTGACCGCCTCGAGCTCCGACAGCGCCATCGCGGGGTCGGTGAACACCCGAGCGTTGGCCGCGGTGTGGTCTCGCTCGATGGCAACGGTCGGGTCGTCGGGGTCGTCGATCACCATGGCCAGGGTCTCGTAGACGTCCTCGGGCTTGCGACACAGGGACTGCACCTTGGCGAGGTCGAGGAGTGCCGATGATCGCCGGCACCCGAGCGCGACGGCCCGTTCGAGGAGGCGCAGGGCATCGAGCAGACGCGCCGCCGCGAACAGGTCCTGGCCCGCCCGGGCGAGTGCCTCGGCCGCTTCGGCGACGACGACCCGGTCCTCAGAGAGGTACCCCGCGGCGCGGTCGAGGTGGCGGGCACGCTCCTCGGATCCCTCGACGAACGCGGCGGCCCGGCGATGCAGCTCCCCGCGCACGTTGCGAGGCAGGGTCTCGTAGGCGACCTCGCGCAGCAGCGAGTCCACCGTGTCGTAGCGGCCCTCCGGGGCGTGGCGCATGAGCCCGTTCTCGACCAGGGCTTGCAACGCCACCGTCGCGTTCGGGGACCCCAGGGCACCGAGGTCCTCGGCGGTGGCCCCGCCCATGACGGCGGCGTGCTGGAGGGCCAGCTTCTGTTCGGGCTCGAGCGCGTCGAGTCGGGCCGCCAGCAGGGCTTGGAGCGTGGCCGGGATCGTGCCCGGCGCGCTCAACCGGTAGCAGTCGCCGTCGTCGACCAGCAGGCCCTGGGCCCGGGCCATCGACACCAGCTCGCGCAGGTACAGGGGGTTCCCCCCGGCCCGGTCGACGAGGAAGTCCGCCGCCTCGGTGCCGAGCGGCTTGTCGCAGGTGAACCCGCCGGCCAGTGCGATGGCGTCGGGCCGGCTGAGCGGTCCCAGGCGGACCGTGGTGGCGGCGGGGAACGCGGCCAACCAGTCGCCGGGGTCGCTCCGTCCGACGAGCACCGTGAGCAGGGGCACATTGTTGAGCCGCCCGGAGAGCTCCCCGAGCACCTTGAGCATCTGGTCGCCGCTGCGATGCATGTCGTCGATCAGGATCATCATCGGTCGGGTGGTGCCCTTTTCCTGGAGGAGCCGGCCCAACGCCCACAACTGCTCCTGGTGCATCCCGGCCGGGTCGATCGACTGCAGCGACTGGTCCAACTCCCCGGCCAGCGACATGACCCGGGCCGTCACCTCGGGGTCGGCCACGGGACCCAATTGGCGGATCACCTCGGCCGCCACCCGGGCCCCTCCCAAGGCGCCGTAGGCGGGGTACGTCGAGCGGACCACGGTGCCGTCGACTTCGGCGGCGCGGGCCAGCTCGGCGGTCAGCCTGGTCTTGCCCGAACCGGCGTCGCCACACACCACGACCACCTGGGGCTGGCGGTCGCGACCCACCCGTCGCCACTGCGCCTCGAGGAAGGCGAGCTCGTCGTCACGACCCACGAGCGGAGGTGCCGCCGCGCTGGGCTCGAGGTCGACGGGCTGCAACGACACCGCCTCCCACACCTCGACAGGTTCCTGCTTTCCCTTCAGAAGAATGGGCTGACGGGCCCGGAACGCGATCCGTCCTCCTGCCAGCTCGGTGGTGAGGCGACCGCACAACACCTCACCGGGACCGGCCGCCTTCTCGAGGCGTGCCGCCACGTTGACCGTGTCACCGATGACGGTCATGTCCCCGCCCGCACCCATCGTCGTCGCCATCACCTCGCCGGAGTTCACACCGATCGAGAAGACGAGGTCCCCACCGAGGTGTCGCATGGCCATGGCCGCTGCGACGGCGCGCTCGGCATCATCGTCGTGGGCGAGGGGAACACCGAAGACCGCCATGACCGAGTCGCCCATGTACTTGTCGACCGTGCCGCCGTGGTCGGTGACGATGTCGCCCAACTCGCGAAACGCCGTGTCGACCAGCCGGGCCACGACTTCGGGGTCGGTCCGCTCGGCGAGCGAGGTGAAGCCCACCACATCCGCGAACAGGACCGTGGCCAGCTTCCGTTCTTCCACCGCGATTGTGGGCGGGGCGCTCCGGGGGGCGGTGCCGTCGAGGCCCGTGCCGCATTGGCCGCAGAACCGCTGCCCGTCGGTGACGGCGGCCCCGCACGACGGGCACCCCCCGACGGGAAGCGTCGCCCCGCAATGCCCGCAGAAGAGATAGCCCTCGGGGTTGGGCGTATTGCACCTCGGACACAGGTCCACACCCTCACGGTACCGCCCGCCGGTGACCACAGCCCCCGCCGACCAGGGCCTGGAGGCGACGAGACGACGCGAGGCCCGAGTCCGGGGTTACTCCGGTGTGTGGCAGACGGCCTCGACGTTGTTGCCGTCAGGGTCTCGGACGAACGCCCCGTAGTAGTTGGGGTGGTACTCGGGCCACACACGAGGTTCGTGGAGGACCTCGGCGCCCGCCGATACGGCGGCGTCGAAGAAGGCGCGCACCATGGCTCGGTCGCCGGCTCGAAAGGCGATGTGCAACTCCCGGTTCACCGCGACGGCGGCGAGCGGGCCCAACCAGAACGATGGCTGTCCCGCCGTGCCGTACCCGATGACCGATCCGAAGTCCATGACGCGCTCCGCGCCGAGGGGACGAAGCACGGCGTCGTAGAACTCGGAACTGGCGGCGACGTCGGCACACTGGATCGAAACGTGGTCGAGCATGTTCCGATGGTACCGATGACACGCCCGGCTCAGGGTGCGGACCGCAACGGGGGGTGCCGCATGTGCGACCCCGGGGGGGCCGAAGGCCACACGGAGCGGCAACCCACCGAGCCGGGAACCGACGATCCAGCCGACGGCCACGTCCGGGGAAGACCCCGAACCCGTCTGTCGCCACAGCCCGCCTTCTCCGACCCTGCAGTGGGGTGTTCGATGCACTCGCACTGGCTGACCAGGCGATCCCCCACCGCCCCCACCTTCGTCGCTGGTGCCTGGGGAGAACAAGCGGAAAACTTGGGGATTCTCAGCGCGTCCCGGCCAGGGCGAGCACGCCCAAGGCCCCCGCCATGGCCAATGGCGCCGCCACCAGGCCCAGACGGGTCGCCTTGACGATCGAAGGGTGCGCCCCGGCGTTTCGGGCGGCGCGCAACCACAGGATCCAGGCCAGCGAGCCCGTCACGAACAAGTTGGGACCGATGTCGAGCCCGACGAGCAGCGCGAAGGGCCGGTGCGGCACCCGCGCCGCGAGCAGCGAGGCGGCGGGCAGGTTGTTGGACACGACGCTCACAACGGCCGCCACGGCGGCGGTGCCCCAGGCGTCGAGGTGCGAGAGGGCGGTGCTCGGTGCCGACCAGCTCCGCCCCAGCGTCCCGAGGGCGACGGCCACACCGAACAGCCCGACGAGCACCGGGAGCCCCAGGATGTCGAGCACCCGGGCCGACGACGCCCGTCCGAAGGCCGCTCGGGCCCCGACGGCGGCGACCCCGACTCCGGCAACGGGAATCGCCGGCGCCCGCAGGACCAAGACGACCACGGTGACCGCCGCCACCGCCGCCACCGCCACGGCCAGTGCGACACGGTCGCGCCCGGAGCCGGACACCGGCGCGGGCCCCGCTGTCGCGCTCCGGCGCAACGTGGCCCGCTCCGCGTAGGCCACCACCGCCGCGGTGACGAGGACCGACACCAGCCACGCGGGGGCGACCTCGACGAGGAACCGACCACCCGACAGATGCAGGTGGCCGAGGACGATGAGGTTGGTCAGGTTCGAGCCGGGCAGGAGCAGCGAGGCGGCGTTGGAAAGAAGGAGACACCCGTACAGCAAGGGCGCTTCACCCTCGCCGCGACTGCGCGCTGCGTAGACGAGCACCGGCGTGAGGAACGCCACCGACGTGTCGAGGTTCAAGATGCTCGTGACACTCGCCACCAAGACGACGGTGCCGGCGAACAGCACGGTGCCACGTGCCGAGACACGGGCCAAGCCATGACCCGCCGCCTCGAACAAGCCGCCCTCGTCGGCCACGAGACCGACGAGGAGGAGCCCCGAGACGAGGACGAAGGGCGGCCAGTCCTGGCCGGCGGCCGAGCGCGCGTCGGTGCGGTCCGATGCAATGGCGAGTATCGCCCCGACGACCCCCACCGTGGCCAGAGCCCAGCCCCCCGGACCGCCGCCCGCGCATCGCAGCCGCTTCAGCGTCGTTCTTCTCGACCTCAGCGATGCGCGGCGTCGACGGTTCCGACGCCGAGCGTGTACGACGTCATCGACAACGAGCCGTACGCGTAACCGTCGACGAGCACCTCGGCACCGGTCCCGGCCGCGTCGGCGAGGCCGGCCAGATACAGCAGCGGGATGAAGTGGTCCGGGGTCGGCACGGCCATGTCGAAGTCACCGTGGCGCGACGCGTCGACGATCGTCGCCGGCGACGAAGCCATCGTGGCGCGGGCGTCCTCGTCGAAGCGGTGCGCCCAGTCGGTGCCGCTGTCGGGGTGGCGCCCGTCCATGAGCCCGAGATTGTGAACCACGTTCCCACTGGCGATGACGACCACACCTTCGTGTCGCAACGGTGCCAGTCGGGCGCCCAGTTCGAAGTGGTACCGAAACGGCTTGGTGGCGTCGATGGCCAATTGCACGACGGGGACCGATGCCTCGGGAAAGGCGTGCACCAACACCGACCACGACCCGTGATCGATGCCCCAGCTGTCGTGGTCGAGCCCCACCCACATCGGTTCGGCCAGCTCGGCGACGCGACGGGCCAGAGCCGGATCGCCGGCCACGGGGTACGACACCGCGAAGAGCTCGGGTGGAAAGCCGTAGAAGTCGTGGATCGTCCGGGGCCGGGTCATGGCGGTGACGGCCGAGGCGTTGATGTACCAGTGGGCGGAGACCATGAGGATGGCCCGGGGCACGGGAACACTCTCGCCGAAGGCCCGCCACGCCTCGGTGTAGCGGTTGTTCTCGAGGGCGTTCATCGGGCTGCCGTGGCCCAAGAACGCGGCCGGCATGACGGTGTCGTTCCCGTAGTCGTCACGTGCCGGCGCCACGCTCTCACCCTAGGCGCAGCGATGTGAGCCCCGTCATCACCCACGCGTCGCATGGCGGGCCCCGAATGTCGCTGTCTCGGGGTCGCGTCCGACGGTTCGGTCCGACCACCTGTAGGTTGGCTCCATGCCCGCACCCTTTCTCGATGCCACCGCTCTCGCCGAGTTGGTCCGGAACGGCACCGCGTCGCCGACGGAGCTCGTCGACGAGGCCATCGACCGGATCGAGAAGCTCAACCCCGAGCTCAACGCGGTCATCCGTCCCCGCTACGACGAGGCGCGCCGCGAAGCATCGGGCGAGCTTCCCGACGGGCCCTTCCGTGGCGTGCCCATGGTCTTGAAGGATCTCATGTGCTTCAGCGCCGGCGAAGAGATCCACGAAGGCATGCGCGCCCTGAAAGAGGCCCGCTACGTGGCGCCTCGCGATCAAGAGCTCGCCCGCCGTCTGCGGGCGGCGGGATTCGTGGTGGTGGGGCGTACCAACACGCCCGAGCTCGGCATCGTGCCCACGGCCGAACCCCTCGCCTACGGGCCCACCCGCAACCCGTGGAACACGGCCCATTCGACCGGTGGGTCGAGCGGCGGCTCGGCCGCGGCGGTGGCGTCGGGCATGGTGCCGGTCGGCCACGCCGGGGACGGGGGCGGGTCGATCCGTATCCCGGCCAGCGAGTGCGGGCTGGTGGGGCTCAAGCCGTCGCGGGCGCGCGTACCGCTCGGGCCCGAATGGGGCGACGTCATGGGGGGTCTCGTGTGCGAGCTGGCCGTGACCCGCTCCGTGCGCGACACCGCGGCGGTACTCGACGCGGTGGCGGGACCGGCCCCGGGGGATCCCTACGCGGCGCCGACCCCGAACCGTCGGTTTCTCGAGGAGCTCGGCATCGATCCCGGTCGACTCCGCATCGGGATGCAGAGCGCGGCCTTCGGAGCAGCGGTCGTAACCGACCCCGACTGCGTGGCCGCCACCGAAGCAGCCGGTGCGCTGCTCGAGTCGATCGGCCATGTCGTCGAGCCCAGCCATGTCACCGCGCTCGACGATCCCGCGTTCGTCGAGACCTTCCTCGTCGTGTGGGCGGCGGGGGTCGCCTATGACGTCGAGCACTACTGGCCGGAGAAGCTCGGTCGTGCCTTGGGCCCCGACGACGTCGAGCCCTTGACGTGGGCGCTCGTCGAAGCGGGACAGGCGTCGAGCGCGGCGGACTTCCTCGCCGCTCGCGCAAAGCTCCAAGCCCTTTCTCGTCGGGTGGCCGAATGGTACGAGACCGGCTTCGACCTCCTCCTCACACCGACGCTCGCCCAGCCGCCCCCGTTGATCGGCGAGTTCGACTCACCGGCGGACAACCCGCTGCACGGACTGCTGCGCGCCGCGGAGCTGGTCCCGTTCACCCCGCCCTTCAACGTGTCGGGCCAGCCGGCGATCTCCCTGCCCTTGCACTGGAACGCCCAGGGACTCCCCATCGGCGTCCAGTTGGTGGCGCCCTACGGTCGCGAGGACGTCTTGCTCCGGGTGGCGGCCCAACTCGAAGAGGCAGCTCCCTGGGCCCAGCGCCGGCCTCCGGTGAGCGCGTAGTGGCGATCGACTACCAGTAGTCGCGCATCAGCTCAGAGACCCACGCCGGCTCACGCACCGGCCCCCGGGGCCCGAAGTCCGACATGTAGGGCTTGACGTCGAGCACGGGCGTGCCGTCGATGGCGTCGAGCCCTCTGACGCGCAACGCCAAGCCGTCGACCGCCACGAGCTCACACAGCGTCACGCCGACGCGGTTGGGCCGGCTCTTGGCCCGCTGGGCGAGGATCCCGACCTCGGGCCAGTCGGCTCGCCCCCGGGGACGGCGCGCCCCGCGGGTGACCTCGTCGACGGCGACCCGGTCGAAGACGAACACCACTTCGATATGCGAGAAGTCGCCGAGCCCCGCCGTGGCGTCGGGCCCGAGGACCTTCCCGTCGAGCTCGATGGTGGCCTCGACCGACCCCCACCGGTCGTCGACGGCCTCGTCACGACCACCGACCACGACGCCGATGGGCCTCATCTCGATGGCGGGGGAGTCGCCGGGCACCGGCCGAGCCTATGGCGCGACTACGAGGGTGGTCCCGGAACCGTCAGGCCGCCGTACCCCGGTGGTGGTTGGTCGTCGGGACAGGCGCCGACGGGGTCGTTGAAGTTGCCGTCGTGTACCCAATCGCCGAGCTCCCAGCCCGGTGTCATGGCGGGGAGCGAGAGCACCGGGGTCAGGTCGTCGACGATCAGCGCCCCGAGCTCGGCCGCGCCGTAGGGGCACATGTGGGTGTTGTCGATCTTGCGCGCCCTGACCCACCCACCGCTCGGGG
>JADGOL010000186.1 GCA_017882995.1 Acidimicrobiales bacterium
CTCGTTCACCGACCGCCCCTTCGCCGGCAACCCCGCCGCCATCGCCGTGGTGGACGCCTTTCCCGACGAGGCCCGGATGCAAGACATTGCACGCGAGATGCACCTGTCGGAGACCGCCTTCGTGGTGTCGCGCCCCGACGGTTCGCACGACCTGCGGTGGTTCACGCCGACCGTGGAGGTGGAGCTGTGTGGCCATGCCACCCTCGCCGCCGCGCACGTGCTCGGCGGGACCGCGACCTTCCACACCCGCAGCGGTCCGCTGGTGTGCACACCCGCCGATGACGGCTGGATCGAGATGGACTTCCCCGCCGACCCGCCCACGGCTGCGCCCACCCCGGCGGGAATCCACAGCGCCCTCGGGCTCGACGATGCGTCGTCGGTGCGCGCGTATACGAGGACCCGCACCGACGTTCTCATCGAGCTGGCCGACGCCGACGCGGTGCGCGCCCTGCACCCGGACCAGGGCGCGCTGGCCGCGCTCGGTTCGAGCTGTGTGATCGTCACCGCGCCGGGCGACCGTCGGGGGATCGACTGTGTCAGTCGGGTGTTCGGACCCAACGCCGGCATCCCCGAGGATCCCGTGACCGGCTCCGCCCACTGCGCGTTGGCGGTGTACTGGGGGGAGCGTCTCGGGCGCGACCGGTTGGTGGGGGAACAGGCCTCGGCGCGCGGAGGCGTGGTGCAGATGACGCGCCAGGGGGACCGGGTCGTGCTCGGCGGTCAGGCGGTCACCGTCTCCCAGGTCCGACTCGTCGTCTGACGCGCTCACGATCCGATACTCATCGGGTCGCCTTGCGCACTCCCTTGCGATAGGCGCCCGGGAACAGGGCACGGCCGATCGGCGCCAGTTTGGCGATGGGCGCGGCGTCGATGTCCACCTTGGCCCCGCCCATGCGCGCCAAGACCAACTGCGACACCTGCTCCTCGGTTCGCCTCACCATCTTCGGAGGCATGGGCATGCCGGCGTCGAGGGCCTCGGTGCCCATGGCGGTGGGGACCCATCCGGGGTACAGGACATGCAGGTGGACGCCCCGTCCCTCAGTGTCGAACGACAGGCTCTCGGTGAACGCGCTCAAAGCCGCCTTGGACGCGCCGTAGGCGGCCTCGTGCGGTCCCGGAGCCCGGCCACTGTCCGACGACACGTTGACGATCACGCCGTGGTGACGCTCGAGCATGCCGGGCAACACCGCCAACGTGCCCGCCACAGTGGCGAAGTAATTGGTCTCCATCACCATGCGGTACACCGCCAGATCCGGGGGAACCTCTCCCCGAGGGGGCCCGACCCCGGCGTTGTTCACGAGCACGTCGATGCGGCCGTGTTCGGCGTCGATGTCACCCAGGACAGCGATGAATCGCCCGGTGTCACTCACGTCGCAGACGACCGTGGACGAGCGCGGGGAGAGGCGACGGATCTCCTCGCCCAGGCTCGCCAGCAGGTCCTGGCGGCGCGCCAGCCCCACCACCGTCGCGCCCCGGGCCGCCATATCGAGCGCAAACCGACGCCCGAGACCCGACGACGCTCCGGTGACAACGGCGACCGAACCTCGAACCTCGAACATGGGCGTCCTCCTGTGTGTGGCGGCCTGTGTGTGGCGGCCTGTGTGTGGCGGCGCCACGGGCCGTCAGGCAATGGCAACCCGGGCAGTGGCAACCCGGGCAGTGGCAACCCGGGCAGTGGCAACCCGGGCAGTGGCAACATTGCCCCATGGACGCCCCCCGCACCGCTCGCGCCATGTGGAAGCTCTTCGAGCCCCTGCATGCGGTGACCTACTTCGCCGACGAGTGCATCGAGGAGTACGGATCGGCGGGCCTGAAAGGCTTCTGGATGGGCTATTTCGCCGGTCGCGCCGCCCCCATGGGTGCGGTGGCGCCCGCCGTCGTCGACGCCACGTTCTTCAGCTTCAATCCCGACCGGGTCAAGCGCGCCCTCCCCGACGCCTGGGGATTCGCGGCTCCCGACCGGGTACTCGACGCCCGGCTGGCCGGGGTCGACCGATTCCTGGGGAGGGTTCTCGGCCCCGACGGGGACGAGGGTTCCGGTATCGGCGCCGCCGACCTGGCGCGGGCCGCCGCGCTGGGGCGTTCGGCGGTCGAGGGATTGGCGATCGAGGGACGACCGCTGGCGGCAGCCAACGCCGCGCTGGCCTGGCCCGACGAGCCTCACCTGGCCCTGTGGCAGGCGGCCACCGTGCTGCGCGAGCACCGAGGCGACGGCCACATCGTGGCGCTGGTGGCGGCGGGCTTGGACGGGCGCCAGGCCCTGGTGACGATGGCTGGCACCGGTGCGGTGCCGAAGGAGATGCTCCAGGCGGCCCGAGGTTGGGACGACGACGCCTGGGACGAGGCGGCCGGCGCGCTGATGGAGCGGGGTTGGTTGCACGAAGACGGCACCCCGACGGCGTCGGGCGCGGCAACGCGTCAGGAGATCGAGGACCTGACCGATCGTCTCGCCGCCGAACCCTGGGAGCGACTGGGCGACGACGACACCGAATCTCTGCGGGCCGTGCTCACACCAATTGCACGTGCCATCGCGGCGCTGGGTTCGGTCCCCGTGCCCAACCCCATCGGCCTCCCGCCGCCCGAGTAACTCGCCGAATACCTCGCCGGCCGGTCGGTCCGGCGCGCGCCGGGACCGGTCAGTCCCAGAGGTCGACCGGCGCCTGTCCGAGGGGGTAATGCCCGGGGAGCAGCTTCCCGGAGGTGGCCCGCTCCATGCGGCGGCGCATGCCGTCGGAGAGGGCGTCGGCCTTGATCATCTCGATGAAGAGCGAGGTGGCGTTGCCGACGTCGAAGAAGTCGCGCTGCCATGACCACTTCCAGTTGCCGCCGTAGCGGAACCAACTCCCACCGAGCCCGGCGATCACGTAGGGCGAGCCGTCGGGGCGGGGGGTGTCGGCGATCTGCTTCCACAGGCCGATGACCTCGCCCTGGTTGGGGTCGATGAGCACCTTCTGATACGGATACGTCCAGCCGTCGAGGCCGCCCATCTCGAGGCCCAGCGCGATGTCGCGGATGTCATCGCGGCCGACGACCATGAAGTCCTCGTGCGGCCCGATGTTCCAGCCGTAGGTGGCGTCCTCGGTGTACATCTCCGCCATGGGCTTCCAGTCGTTCGCGTCCTGGGCGCGCCGGTTGGTGTCCAACCAGCGCTGCACCATCTCCTCGAGCTCTTCGTATGGGTAGGCGGGCACGTCAGTCCTCCTCGATTCTCAGTGCATGGGTGGGACAGAACTTCACCGCCGCCTCGACCTGGGCGCGCAGTGTCTCGGGTGGTGTCTCGTCGAGCACGACGACCGCGTTCTTCGACACCGTGAACACGCCCTCGGCTTCGGACTCACACACCCCATGACCCTGGCAGAGGTCACGGTCGACGACGATCCTCACGACCCGACGGCGCGCGACCGGAACCTCGCCACGCACGGTTGGGCCAGCTGGACGACCATCTTCGAGTGATCGTTGCGATACGTGTCCGACGGTTGGGCCAGCTCGAAGTCCCAATGCCGGAGCAGGACGGAGAAGATGGCCTTCAGCTGCATCATGGCGAAGGGCGCGCCCACGCAGCGGTGCCGTCCCGCCCCGAAGGGGATCCACGTCCACGGGTTGGCCCGGTCCTCGGCACGGGGCTCGAGGTAGCGCTCGGGCACGAAGGCGTCGGGGTCGGGGAAGTCCTCGGCGATGCGGTTCGACACGGCCGGGCTCGCCCCCACCAGTTTGCCCGGAGCGACCCTGAAACCCTCCACCTCGAGCTCCTCCTTGACGACGCGCAGCACCAGGATGAGCGGAGGGTGGAGGCGAAGCGCCTCCTTGATGGCCGACTCGAGGCGCGGCATGGCCCGCAGGGCTTGGTAGCTCACCTCTTCGCCGTGTGCGTAGAGCTCGTCGAGCTCGGCCCGCACCGCCTCGAGCTCGCGGGGGTGACGGAGAAGTTCGATGAGCGTCCACGCCGCGGTGCCCGAGGTGGTGTGGTGCCCGGCGAACATCATCGAGATGAACATGCCCGTGACGATGTCGGTCGAGAACTTCGGCGTGCCGTCCTCCTCGCGGATCGACATCAACACGTCGAGCAGGTCGCGGTCGTCGTCGGTGGCGGGGGGCCCGGCACTGCGTCGGTCCATGATCCCCTGCACCAGGTCCACGAGCCCGAGCCGGGCCTGGTCGCGCCGGCGGAAGCTCTCGATGTCCGCATAGGGGTCGACATAGGCGATGGCGTCGGTGCCCTGCTCGAGGTCGTGGTAGAGCTCGGCGAAGCGCCGGTCGAGCTCGTGGCGGAACTTCCGCCCGATCAGACAGGCCGAGGACGTGTAGATGGTGAGCTCGGCGAACCAGTCGAGGAGGTCGATCGTCCCGCCCTCGCTGGCGGACCAGGTCTTCACCATCCCTTCCACCTCGTCCGCGATCGTGGCCGCGTGACCCCGCATGAACTTGTCGCGCAGGGCCTGGTTGTGCAACATCTCGCGCCGGCGCTCGGGAGGGGCGTCGAAGACCACGCCTTCTCCGAAGATGGGCGTCATGAAGGGATAGGCCTCGGCCTGGTCGAGCTGTTCCTCAGGGGCACGGAAGAACAGCTCGTTGGCCTCGGCTCCGGTGAGCAGCACCACGTCGCGATCGGCCAATCGGAATTGTCCGACGTCGCCGCACTCGTCGCGTGTCCGGCGCATGAGCCCGATGGGATCCACGCGCAGCTCGTCGAGGTGCCCATGCTCACCCTCTCCGCCCGACACCTGGGGTGGTTCGCGCAGTCCGACGTCGACGGTCATGGTGTTCCTCCTGTGTCGCCTTCGATGGGAGCTTCGGGCTGGACCTCGATCAAGGGAAGGTGTGTTCCCGGCGGTGTCGTCACCGCGGCGATCACCGCGGCGGCCACCGCGGGAGGGCGCAGGAAGTGGCTGTGGCGCGCCGCGCCGTGCCGGACCCACTCGCCGAGCACCTCCGCCGTGGTGTCGGGGCCCCAGTCGGTCCCCATCTCGGTGAGGGTCTGGCCGGGCTGGATGATCGTGGCCCGCACGCCAGTGCCTTCGAGCTCGAGCTGCAACGCCCGCACCAGGCCCTCGAGCCCCCACTTCGACGCCATGTAGGCCGCCATGAGCGGCCGGGGCGTGCGGATGATGTCGGAGCTGACGAACACGAGGTCGCCGTGGTGGCGCTTCGCCATGGCGGGCGCCAGCGCGGCGACGAGGCGATGGGCGCCGAGGAGGTTCACCTCCACGGTGTGGGCGAACTCCTTCGGAGACGTGGTCAGCGCGGTGCCGGGCTCGGCGTGCCCCGCGCTCGACACCATGATGTCGATCGGGCCCAGCGCGTCCTCGGCGGCGCGGGCGAACTCCTCGACCGAGGTCGCTTCGGCGAGGTCGAGCCCATGCACATGCGCCTCGCCGCCCGCGGCGCGGATACCGGCCGCGACCTCCTCGCACTTCTCGACCCGTCGCGCCCCGAGCACGACCGGGTGCCCGGCCGCGGCCAGCGCCACCGCCACCGCGGCGCCGATCCCCGAGGACGCGCCTGTCACCACCGACGCACGACGCTGCGGATGGGCGACGAACTTCGACCTCGGCATGGGGCGATCCTCGCTCAGCCCGACGTCCGGCCCGACGTCCGGCCCGACCTCCGGCGCGGGGCGGAGCGGGGCGTGACCGTCGTGGGCAGGCTGGCGAATCCGCGCACGTTGATGGAGTGCACCCGGCGCGCCC
>JADGOL010000187.1 GCA_017882995.1 Acidimicrobiales bacterium
AAGGCTTGGTTGTGCGGGCGAGGGTCCGGATGATGCTCGGGGACTACCACGGTGCCATCGGCGACGCCGAAGCCGCCGCCGAGCTGGGCGCGGGGGCACCAGCACTCGAGTTGCAAGCGTGGTCCTCGCACTACTTGCGTGAATTCGCCGAGGCAGCGCGACTCGCGGACGAGGGCGTGACACGCGCCGAGCACGATGGCGATGCCGACGCCCGGGTCGGGTGCCTGACGGTGGGCGGTTGGGTTCGCCAGTCGATGGGCGACCTCGCCGGGGCCGAGGAGCGACTCGTCGCGGCCCATGCGTCCTCGTCGGGTGCCTGGCGTCCCGTGAGTGCGGCTTGGCTGGGGGGGCTGCGCGTGCACCAGGGACAGGTGGAAGAGGGACTTGCCCTCCTCGAGCCGGCCATGGCGGGAAGCGGCGTGGCGCCGTGGGGAAGCCCGACCGCGCACGCGTTGCTCTTCGGGGCCCAGGCGTACGCCCATCTGGGCCAGCCCATGCAGGCCCTCGCAGCGGTGGACGCCATCGAGTCCGAGCAGGCTCGGACCGGTGTCGTCCGATGGGCGGGACGGGCCGAGAACACCCGAGGCTGGATACTGCGCAACCTCGGCGAGACCGAGCTCGCCGACGAGTCGAACCTCGCCGCCTTGGAGCACGCCACGGCGATCGACATGCACGAGCCGATGTCGCACGCGCACCTCGACCTGGCGGCGGGCGCCATCATGCGCCACGACTTCGATGCCGCGGCGCAGTCGATCGGTGCCGCCCGTGCGCTCGGGGACCGCCACGCCCTCTCGTGGCGCCATCACATGCGCGCCGACCTGTACGCAGCCCAGATCGCCCTGGCCGGGGGGCACTGCGAAGACGCCTTGGTCATCGCCGAAGGCGTCGTGTCCACCGGCATCGCCATGGGGGTGCAGCGCCACACCGCCATGGGGAGTCTGCTCGTCGCCGAGGCCAGGCACGGGCTCGGCCTCCCGGTCGACCTCGACCGGGTCGGGGAAATGCTCGAGACCCTCGATCGACTGGCCGCCCTCGAGGCGTGGTGGCTCACGGCCGAGGCGGCCTCGTCCTTCGGCGTCGAGAGTTGGTCGGGGCTGGCCGAGCGTCGTGCGGCGCGGCTGGTCCGGTCGGCGGGTCGCTACGCGGAGACGCTGCGGCGGGCCGTGGCGGCGCGGCTCACGAGGACACGCAAGTCGAGCACGAGCGGCTGACGCCCAGGACCGAGCGCGGCCACGGCCTCTCGGTGCAAGTCCCGGCGCTCTCGGGCCGGCATGGCGGCGACGAACGAGGCGACCCCGGGAGATCCCAGGCGCCAGTCGACGAGGTCATCGGGGTCGTCGATCCCGGTGTCGACCACGTGGGTGGTCACGACCGGGGTGCGCAGCCCGGAAGACGACGCCATGGTCAGCAATCGCTCGGGGTCCGCCACCACAGGTTCGAGCTCCTCTTTCATGTGGCGAAACCAAGCGGGGGATACCCAACCGCGACCGCGCAGGAGCTCCTCCACGACCGTTCCCACCGTGGAGCGCGTCCCGGTCCCGGCGAACGACACGACGATCACGGTCCCTCCGGGTGCAGTCACCCGCCCGACCTCGCGCAGCAGAGCCTCGGGGTCCTCGACGTGCGACAACACGAAGGCCGCCACGGTGGCACCCACGGCGTCATCAACCAGCGGCACGGCACATCCGTCACCCACGATGGCAGGAGGCCGGTCGACGCGGCGGTGGGCGAGCATCTCCCATGACGCGTCGACGGCGACAGGACGACCTCCCACGGCGCGTAGGGCGCGCGACGTGGCCCCGGTCCCCGCACCGAGATCGAGCACCCGTCGCCCCCGCAGGTCAGAGGAGCACTCGGCCACCACCGCCGTGCTGAGCGCCTCGTAGACGCGGTCGGGGCCAGACGACCACGCCTCGGGGGTTTCGTAACCCGCCTTCACAGGCGCGCCAGTCCCGCCTCGGCCCGCTCGACCCACCAAGCCAGTTCGGGCCCGGGTCCTGCCAAGGCCTTCTCCCACCCGAACCACACCGATCCGGCCAACAGCGCCAGGTCGAGAGCGACGTCCCACCACTGGGCGGTGGAGATCCCGAGGGACTCGAGCGCGGCGCGGTAGGCGACGATGGTGTCCTCTTTGGACTGGGGAAGCCTGGCGGCGTTGAGGGCGAGATACCAGGCCAGGTCCAAGGTGGGGCACCCTTCTCCGGGTACGGCCCAGTCGAGCAGCACGGTGGTCCCGTCGGGCCGGCTTCCCAGGTTCCCCATCTTCCAGTCGCCGTGGATGAAGGTGCCGGGACAGGCGCGCAGTGCCACGGCCAACGCCGTGGGGTCGGCGGCCAACTCGAGGACGGCGTCGGCGACGGCGGGTGCGATCGACGGGTACCGGGCCCAGCCATCGACGATCAGTCGCGGAACGACGTCGGGCCAGCCCCGAGCGTCCTCGGTAGCCATGTTCTGTGGACTGAACTCGGCGAGGCGGTAGACGTCGGGGGTGAGGCCCACCGTGTCGTGCCATCCCCAGAACGAGGCGTGCAGTGCGGCCATGTGCTCGATGAATCCGAGGTGCTGGTCGATCGGCACCGGACCGTCGCCCTCGGGGACCATCCACGGCGACATGTCACGCATGAGCACCGCCGCCCCCCAGCCGTTGCGGCCCAGACCCGTGGCCACTCCGACGACGCCGTGATCGATGCACGACGGCACGAGGTCGAGAATGCCCGCCCGCCAGACGGTGGCAGGCCGGCACGTGAGGTCCCCGGTGCAGCGCATGATCCAGTCGTCGTCGACGTGGAGGTACTTCACGACGTGGGGGTGGCCGTCGATCGTGACCCGTTCGAAGCGCGCTCCCGATTTGGAATCGCCGGTGAGCATGGGTTCACGGTCCACCGCACCCACGAGCAGCTCCTCGATGGACGATGCGATCTTCCGCTCAGGGGCCGACAACGTCCCGAGCCTCGTCGAAGTGTCTCTGGGCATCTTCGATCTCGGCGAGCAGCGACGCCGGCCAGCGCCCGCCACACCACACCGTGTCCCGGGCGATCCGCTCTTCGCGCAGCTCGAGTACGTGAGCCTGCCGACAGGCGTGGGGCACACCACCCTCGACCCAAGTCAGGTCGAACTCGACGAGCTCCCCGTCGGGAAGCGGCGTGCGGCGGAGGGTGTCGAACCCGCCCGGGTCGGCGTACCAATGGGACAGCTCGTCCTTCACGGCAGCGTGGCCCCGGCGGACGAAATGCCAGTTGGGAACGGTGGCGTCGAGGACCACGTCCTCGCAGAAGACATCGGCGGTGCCGAGGGTGGCGCCGGTGATGGCGGCGCAGAATCGGTCGATGGCGGAATCGGTCATAGCCACAGTCTGCACCGGTCTCCTTGCAGACTCTTTGCAATGGCGACTGCAAGCTCCCTGCAATCCCGACCTCACACAATGGCCTGGCCAACCACCGACGAAGGAGAGACGTCATGGCCATCGACGAAGACAAGCTCATGGGATACGTGCACCAAGCGGTAGGTGATTTCGGGGCGCTCCTCAGCGCCGCCCTGATCAACATCGGCGACAAGCTCGGGCTGTTCACGGCGCTCGCCCAGGCCGGCCCCCTGTCTCCGGCCGAGCTGGCCGAGCGGACCGGGACAAACGAGCGCTACGTGCGCGAGTGGTCGTCGGGGCTCGCCGCGGCCGGGTATGTCGACTACCTGGGTGACGGGCGTTACGGGCTCAACCCCGAACAGGCCGTGGCGCTGACCGACGAGGGCAGTCCGGCGTACGTGGTCGGCGGCTTCCAGGCGATGATGGCAGCGACACGGATCGTGCCCCGGGCTATCGAGGCCTTCCGTTCCGGAGAGGGCATCGGCTGGCACGAGCACGACGACGACCTCTTCCAGGGGACCGAGCGCTTCTTCCGCCCCGGGTACGCGGCCAACCTCGTCCAGTCGTGGATCCCCGCCCTCGAAGGCGTCGACGCCAAGCTCCGCTCCGGTGGCACCGTGGCGGACGTCGGTTGTGGTTACGGGGCATCCACGATCCTGATGGCCAAGGCCTATCCGGCCTCGACCTTCCGCGGGTTCGACTACCACCGAGGGTCGATCGACGCCGCCCGCAAGGCGGCGTCGGAGGCGGGAGTGGGCGACCGGGTGAGCTTCGAGGTGGCATCGGCCAAGGACTACCCGGGTACGGACTACGACCTGGTGTGTCACTTCGACTGTCTCCACGACATGGGCGACCCTGTCGGCGCGGCGACGTACACACGCCACTCACTCGGCGCCGACGGTACGTGGCTCCTGGTCGAGCCCTTCGCCGCGGACGACGTGACCGGCAACCTCAATCCCATCGGTCGGGTCTTCTATTCCGCGTCGACCCTCATCTGTACCCCGGCGTCGTTGTCGCAGGAGGTGGGCGCCGCTCTCGGCGCGCAAGCCGGCGAGTCGCGCCTGCGTGAAGTGGCCGACGCAGCGGGCTTCTCGATCTTCCGCCGCGCCACGGAGACTCCGTTCAATCTCGTCTTCGAGGGCAAACCCTGATTTGCGTGGGCCGGGTCTGTGGGCCGGACAATCGTCTGGCCCCGACCCGGCTCGCACTCCGAGATCGTCGACGCAGCCGAACCACCTTGACGAGGGAGGGGGGAACCCCAGTCCGCTACCGGCGTGCGGTGCCCCCCAAACACTCAGTGAGAGAGCGGATGCGGGGCAGGATCTTCGCCAGCCAGCGTGGCAGGTGCCAACTGTGGTGGTGGCCGAGTCGCAGCAAGACCGGGAGCAACACCAGGCGGACGACCAGGGCGTCGAGAGCAACCGCCACTGCCAGGATGACTCCCATCTCGTTGGGGGCGAGCGGACCAGACAGGGCGAATGTCAGGAACACCGCGATCATGACTGCGGCCGCCGACACGACGACACGTCCAGATCCTCGGATCGAGCCGACCATGGCGTGAGATCGAGGTTCCCGCGTCTGACCCGGATCAGAGCGATGCGACGGAACGGGCGAGCGTGTACGTGGCGACCACCACCAGCAGGGTGGCGAACGAGCGCAGGAGGGTCGAAGCACGCGTTCGGCTCGCCAGGTGGTTCCCTGCCACCGCGCCCGCGAGTGCGGCGACAGTAAAAGGTATGGCCACGCGCCACTCGACGCCGGTGGTAGCCAGCCTCGAGATCAGCGCCACAGCGCAGTTGATGGCGATGACGAGAAGTGAGGTGCCGACGGCGCTCGACATGTCGAAGCCCAAGGCGAGCACGAGGGCGGGGACGATGATGAACCCACCGCCCACGCCGAAGAATCCGGTCATCAAGCCCACGACCGTCCCGGCCACCGCCACCTTGGTCACCGTCGACAGCTTCGGACCGGCCCTGTGTCCCGTGGGCGCGGAACGGGTGGCCGAGGAGCCGTCGACCGTTGTGGCACCAGGCCGGGCGGCAGGGACCGAAACCGAGGTGGTTGGGGTCGTGACGGTCGTGACGGAGGACGAGCTCGCCGCGCTTCGTGCCGCCGCCGACAGGCGGTCTTGCGCTCGGGCTCTTACCCACATGCGCCACGCCGCAATCACCATGACACCGGCAAAGGTGGCGAGTAGCACGTCGGGATTGACGGCACGGTTCAGGCGCGTGCCGAGCAACGATCCGGCCACGCCGGCCAGACTGAACCACAGGCCGGCGACGACGCGCACCCTACCGGCACGCCGGTGGCCGACCATGCCCCCGAGGGCGGCGACGCCGACGACAACGAGCGATGTCGTGACCGCTTCCTTCGGGCTGAGGCCGACGATGTAGACGAGTGCTGGCACGGCCAGAATCGATCCGCCACCGCCGAGTGCGCCCAGAGCCAGGCCGACGACGAGCCCCAGGGGCAGGGTCAAGAGGAGATTCACACCACCGTGCCGGGCTGCGCGCCGTTGGCCTCGAGGGGAAGACCGGCGGAGGCCCACGCCTTCATGCCGCCGTTGAGGTTCACGGCGTCGAAACCGGACCGGGCGAGGAGAGCGGTGGCTCTGGCCGAGCGGAACCCCGACCGGCAGACCACCACCACGCATCGGTCCCTGGGTAGTGCGCCGAGCTTGCCTTCGAGCGTGCCGAGCGGCACATGGCGGGCATCAGGGGCGTGACCCGCCTCCCATTCGGAGTGCTCCCGCACGTCGAGGAGTACGGCGCCCGAACGAACGAGGCCGTCGGCCTCTTCCGGACCGATGCCCCGGCCCCCACCCAGCCTCTTCTGCAACCAGCTCACGGCGCCCTCCGGCCTCTGTCCATCCCAGCGTGTACCCAGCGGGTATCATCGGAATATACCCCCTGGGGTACTGGTTGGAAACAGCACGTGACCGCGGTTATGCGGCCAGTCCCTCCGAACCGAGGAGCGACATCCATGTATCGAGACGCCGACGCAGCGGAGCTTGCCGCTCGCCTGGGCACATCTGACGAGCCCTTTGTCCTCGACGTGCGCGAGCCCGCGGAGTTCGCCGCCTGGTCGATCGCGTCCGCCGTCAACATCCCGCTGGGTGAGCTCGCGGCGCGAGTCTCGGAGGTGCCCGCGGAACGTGAAGTGATCACCGTCTGTGCCACCGGGAGCCGCTCGTCGGGCGCGGCGGAGACCCTCAGTCGCACCGGGAGAAGCGTGGCCAACCTTGCCGGGGGAATGGCGGCGTGGGCCATGGTCTACGACACAGTGACCCTCGAGCTCGACGCCGTGCGGGTCGTCCAGGTCCGTCGGCGAGGCAAAGGGTGCCTGTCCTATCTGGTCGGGGCGGGGGACCAGGCGTTTGTTGTCGACCCGTCCGTCGACACGGAGGTGTACTCCCGATTGGCCGACGAGCACGGGTGGCGAATCACCCGCGTGTTCGACACCCACCTCCATGCGGATCACTTGAGTGGCGCCCGCCTGCTGGCAGACGCCGCTGATGCGTACCTGCACCTGAATCCGGCTGACCCGTTCGAGTTCGCCTACGAGCCGCTCGGAGACGAGGACGGCTTCGAACTCCCCGGCGGCGCCAGCTTCCGAGTGGTGGCCATTCCCACGCCCGGCCACACGCGCGGGTCGACTATCTACGTCGTTGCCGACCAGTTCGTTCTATCGGGCGACACTCTGTTCGTCGACAGCGTCGGCCGGCCGGACCTGGCGGACCACGCCGAGGAGTTCGCCCACACCCTGTACCACTCGCTGCACGACAAGGTCCTCTTGCTGCCCGACGACGCCATCGTGCTCCCCGGCCACTACGGCGAGAACGTCATCGTCCGGCCCGACAGTCCGGTGTGCGCAACCCTGAGCGAGCTGCGACAAGCGCTGGCCCCTCTGTCATACGACGAGGACGAGTTCGTGTCGTGGGCCACAGCCCGTAGGGCGCCGCGACCACCGAACTACGAGGAGATCATTCAGGCCAACATGGGGCGGACCGACGTGCCGCTTCTCGCCCTGCGCCAACTCGAGGTCGGGCCCAATCGCTGCTCGGTCTCCGCTTGAGCGGCATGGTTCGTCTCGCCCCGTAAAGCGGTTTCTCACGCAAGGACAGGTGAAACAATGGAGCTTCCCCACGAGGTCATCGAGGATGTTCGCAAGCGACTGCATCGTGTGGCCGGGCAGGTCCAGGGCATCGAGCGCATGCTCGACGAGGGTCGGGAGTGCCGTGATGTCGTGACCCAGCTCTCGGCGGCAACCAAGGCCCTCGAGCAGGCCGGGTTCCGCCTGGTCGCTGCCGGCCTCACGTACTGCCTCGAACATCCCGAGGACGCCGAGGCCGACGGCTACCCGATCGACGCGGTACAGAAGATGTTCATGAAGCTCGCCTGAAAGGAAACCCGATGCGCTCCCTCGATTCGGTCATCGATCAACCCATTGACCGCGCCGAGAACTTGGTGCGCGAGGCACAGGAGGCACAGGGTCTTGTGCTGCCGTGCAACGTCGTGCTGCGCGGCGAGGGCTCCCGGACCTCCATCTCGACCGCTCACCCACGCGGGTTGATGGACGCCCCGGCCCTCGCCGAGTTCGCCGAAGAGGCGCCTCGAGAGAGCTCTTGCGTCGCGGACGACGTCGTCACCGGGTAGGGGGGATCTCGGCGCCTCAGCCGACGAGGCCGTGTGCTCGAAGGAAGGTTCGTTGCTCGTCGTGCATCTCGTCAGGAAGCTGGGAGAACCATTCGAGCTGATCTGGCGCAGTCGCTAGCGCATGATCGACGGCGAGAGCGAGATGGGTGCGGAACGCCAGGCCGACGGGCCAGTCGAGGCCACGACGGGCGTGGCTCGGGTATTCGATGTAGCCGAGGAAGTCGTCGATGGTGACGTCGGCGCCGATCTCGTCGAGCGCTACCCGGTGGACAGCGTCGGTCGCCGTCTCGGCGAACCGGATCGTCCCTCCGGGAAGGTTCCAGAGGCGGTCGCACGGGCCACCGACGCGACGAGCCAGCAGCACGCTGCGCTCCGAGACGATGACGACCTCTACCGTGAGCCGGGGCACCTTCCGGAAGATCGATTCGTATTCGACCTCAGGGAGTCGTTCCGTCACGTCACGGTCCGGCGACTCAGGTGCCCGGCTCGATCCCGGGACCGATCACCACGGGGGGCGATCGACGTACTGCAACCCGAACAGGCGGATGAGGTCATGGAGCACCTCACCGTGCGCCTCCTTGGCGACAATCAGGGCCCGCGGGAGGTCCAGGTTTTCGAACAGGGCCCGTCGCGCCTCCATTGCCGCGGCTGCAGATCCGCCCGGCTTTGTTTCGAGGGCCCGAAGTTCTTCGAGCTCGTTCTCGGCACGGTCCAGCTCGGACTCGTCGAATTCCCAGGATTCGTTCCAGGGCCGCGACAGGATGAGGAGGCGAATTGCGGCCGCAGACCAGCGTTCGAGCAGGTCATGGACGAACACGAGGTTGCCGGTGGACTTGGCCATCTTCTCGCCGCCCACCATCACGGTGCCGACGTGCATCCAGGACCGAGCGAAGGGCCGCACCCCGGTGAAAGCCTCGGCCTGGGCGGCTTCGTAAGCGTGGTGCGGGAACGCCAGATCAGCGCCCCCGACGTGCAAGTCCATCGTGGCGCCAAAGGTCGTGAGCGCCATGGCCGTGCATTCTGCGTGCCAGCCGGGTCGCCCCGGACCCCAAGGGCTCGACCATGCCGGCTCGTCACCGATCGAGCGCACCCACAGCGCGGCATCGAGCGGATCGTCCTTGTTCGGGTCGTCGGGGTGGCCGCCGCGTTCGGTGGCCAGCGACATGGCCTCTTCGCGGCTGAGTCCCACGGACTCATGGACCGTTCCGCCCCGGAAGTAGACCGATCCGTTGCGTTCATAGGCCACGCCGCCGGCCAGGAGTTCGACGGCCAGGGCGATGACGCCGTCGACATGGTCATGGCTGCGGGGCTCGAACGCCGGGTGAGCGATGCCCAAGAGGTCCATGTCGTGCTCGAAGCGGTAGGACTGTTGGGTAGCCAACGACTTCCACGCCACGCGCCGCTCCTTGGCTTCAGTGAGCAAGTGGTCGTCGACGTCGGTGATGTTGCGGCATACCTCCACCGGGTGTCCTGTCAGGCGGAGAACCCGAGCTGCTACGTCGGCCCACACGAATGTGGCGGCGTGACCCAGATGTGTCGTGTCGTACGGGGTGATGCCACAGACGTAGATGCGCCCTGTGCCCAAGATGGGCACCCGCGTGCCGCCGATCTGCACAACGCCCTGTGCCTTCTGGTCATCCAACATCATGGTGTCCAGGCCGGGAAGTCCCCTGTGTCATAAGTCTCTGGAGTGTTTGCAAGTGACTCGACTGTGCCTCTCGGAGCTGAGCCGAAATCCGGCCTCTGAACAGATGCAGCATTGGCGGAGGAGGTGGGATTCGAACCCACGGTGACCTTGCGACCACAACGGTTTTCGAGACCGTCCGATTCGTCCACTCTCGCACTCCTCCAACTGGACGTTTCATGTCTTTCACGCCCTGAGTCCTAGTTTCGGCACTAGTCGGCAAGGCTCAGGTCGTGGCGACACGAACCCCCAATCGTACAGGCATGTGTGGAAGCGCCCACGTGGATCGGGCCGTTGGCAGCTGAGGGTCTTTGCCGGCATCGACCCGGCCACCGGCCGCCCTCGTCAGATCGCGAAGACCTTCGTCGGGAATGCGGCGGTTGCAGAAAGGGTGCTCCGAAGCTTCGCCTCCGAGGCCGACGCATCGACCCAAGACCGTTCCGAGTACCGGAGGTGGATCGACGCCTGGATCCGGCCTTCCACGTTGACGACAAGGCAGAAGTTGGGATGCGCACGACTTGACCATGACCCAGCGCGCCCTCCTCACCGAGATGCGAGCGAGTCGAAAGCGCGCCGCGTCCGGATGTGTCACCGGTACGGCTCAGACCGTCGCCTTCTCGGGGTCCGGCTCCTCGAGGTCGGCCTCGTCGATGCGCACCGTGTCGGGGTCGACGCCGAGCCGGGGCAGGGCGCGGTCGAGGCGGGCCGGGAACCACCAGTTCGAGCGGCCGAGTAGGAACATGGCCGCCGGGACGATGGCCATCCTGATGACCACGGCGTCCACCAGGATCCCCGCGGCCAGGCCGAGGCCGAACTCCTTGATGACGCGCTCGCCGCCGAGCATGAACGAACCGAAGACCAGGATCATGATGAGCGCGGCCGCGGTGATCGTCTTGCCCGTGGCGGCCAGGCCCTTGCGGACCGCCGTCCGGTTGTCCCCGGACTTGAGCCACTCCTCGTGGATGCGACTCACCAGGAAGACCTCGTAATCCATCGACAGCCCGAACAAGATGGCGAACATCATCACCGGCAGGAAGGCCTCCACAGGCCCGGGGCGGTTCACGCCGAACAGGCCGCCCAAAGTCCCGTGCTGGAATACGGCCACCAGGATGCCGAAGGCCGCCGCGATGGACAGCAGGTTCATGACTGCGGCCGTGAGCGGGATCACGAAGCTTCGGAACACCACGGCCAGCAAGATGAACGAGAGCAGGACGACCAGCCCGATGAACAGCGGCAGCTTCTTGCCGAGGACGTTGGCGAAGTCCACGAAGATGGCGGTCGACCCGCCGACGTAGACGGTGAGCCCGCTGCCGGCTACGGCCGCGGGGATGGTGTCCTGGCGCAGGTGGTCGATGAGGTTCGTGGTCGCCGCGTCCTGAGGTGCGGTCTTCGGATAGACGTCGATCAGGGTCACCGATGTGCCCTTCTTGGAGGGGGGCGTGGCCGGCGGAGCCACCGTCTCCACTCCCGGCTGTGCCCGCACGCTCGACACCAACCGGTCGAGCGCGGACTGGTCGACGGCGCCGTGGTTCACCGCCACCAGCAGGAGTGGCCCGTTGAACCCCGGCCCGAAGCCCGACGCCAGCATGTCGTAGGCGCTGCGAGTGGTCGTCCCGACTGGGTCGTTGCCCTGGTCGGTTGAGCCGAGGCGCAGGGAGAAGAACGGGGTTGCTATCAGGGCGACGAGGGCGAGGGCCGCCACCGCGGGGAGCACCGGCCGCTTCGAGACGAACCCGGCCCAACGCGGCCAGAACCCCTTGGTCCCGGTGCCGACGATGCGCGGCCCGTTGGCGGCCAGGTCGCGCTTCTGGCTGCGGCTCAGGACCTTCGGGCCGATGAAGCCGAGCAGCGCGGGGAGCAAGGTGAGGGCGGCGACCATGGTGAGGGCGACGCCGATGGCCGCCGCCACAGCCAATCCGTAGAGGAAGCTGACCCCGAGCGCGAGCATCCCCAGCAGGGCGATGCAGACGATGATGCCGGCGAAGAGCACGGCGCGTCCCGACGTGTTGACCGCGTTGACGATCGACGTCTCGGGGTCGAGCCCGGCGATGAGCCCCTGGCGGTACCGGGTCACGATGAACAGGGCGTAGTCCACCCCGACCCCGAGCCCGATCAGCAGCACCAGCTCGGGTGAGAACTGCGGCATCTTGAGCACGTGGCTGAGCACGCCGATGAGTCCGACGGCCGTGCCCAGCGAGGCCAGTGCGGAGACGAGGGGCAGGGCCATGGCGAACACGGAACCGAACACCAGGAGCAGGACCACGCCAGCGAGGAGCACACCCACACCCGTGCCGCCGATGGACGGCCGGTTGGTGGATTCGGCCAATTGGCCCGATACCGCCACCTTCAGGCCCGTGGTGTCCGCGGCGCGGGCGGTGTCGACGAGCTTCTGCGCCTCGGATGGGGCCACGTTCTGGAATTGCTTGTCGAAAGTCACCAGGGCGAAGGCGATCTTGCCGCCGGTGGAGACCTGTCGCGCGCCGGCGGGGGTGTAGGGCGACACCACGCTGGTCACGCCGGGGAGTTTCGACACGTCGGCCAACATCGCCCCGATGCGCGTCTGCACGTCGGGGGCGCGCACCGTCGACCCGCCACTGGTCTGGAAGACGATGCTCTCGGTGTCGCCCGAGACCTTGGGGGACACGCTCTCGAGCAGGGAGATGGCCTGGGTCGACTCGGTGTTCGGCAGGGAGAAGCTGTCCGAATAGGCGGTGCCCAAACCGTTGGAGGCCGCGGTGATGCCGACCAAGGTCAGGACCCAGAGCGCCAGGACCAGGCGGCGGTGGCGGACGCACCACGAGGCGATCGAGCGCATGGCGGGGGCTCCAGGGGGGTCGGAGGGCGGCGAAGGGGACGGGGGTGAGTAGCTTTCTAAGACATTATCATCTCATTTTGCTTAATATTCATCGCACAACGAGGCGCATGCGACCTACACTGAGAAGGTGGGCCCCCGATCGTCGCTGCGTGACCGGACGTCGACGGCCATCTTGGACGCAGCCGCGCTGGTGTTCTTCCGCGAGGGGACGGGCGCGAGCATCGACGACGTGGCCGACGCCGCCGGGGTAGGGCGGGCCACCGTCTACCGGTACTTCGCAAACCGCGACGCCCTGCTCCACGCGCTGCTCGAGGACGCCCTGGATGACATGGCGATACGTCTCGGCGAGGCCGAGATCGACCTGGCCACCGTGCCCGAGGGCGTGGCCCGGGCGGCCCGGGCGCTGGTCGGCACCTCGAGCAAGTACGCATTCTTGGCCCACGAGGCCAAGCACGTGGAGCCAGACGAGGTCGAGGAGCGCCTCGCGGCCCCACTCCGGGCCTTGTTCCGCCGGGGCATCGCCGACGGAACGCTGCGGGGTGATCTGAGCGAGGAAGAGCTGGGCCGGCTCTTCGGTGGCCTGTTGCAGGCGGCAGTGCAGATGACGGCACACGGCGACGTCGGGGCCGAACGCGCCGCGGCCATGGCGAGCAGCGTCTTCCTCGACGGGGCGGCGGCGGCAACGACGGGCTGAGGCGCCCGACGGAGGACGTGGGCTGCGCGTCTTGCATCTGGCCTCTCGATCGAAGGGCGAACGAGCGATTTGCTGACTGTGTTGCTCGTGGTTCAGACCGTGCGCCGGTGGGCACGCCTGCGCTTTTCTCAGATTCGTCGAGATCGCGATGCGAACGGGCTACGCCTCATAGAGATCGTCATAGGCCTGGGACGCGGCGTCGACCTGCCGCGGTGCTTGGGCCACGGCCCACTCACGAGTCTTTCGATCGACAGCGAAGGTCGTCCATCCCGTCTCTTCCTCGTCGCTGAGATGGATGAGCAGGGTGTGGGCGTCGTGCTCGACGCGCAGCCGATGCCGAGGATTCGCCTCTTCGT
>JADGOL010000188.1 GCA_017882995.1 Acidimicrobiales bacterium
GCCGGGATGCTGACGGGATTCGGCAACTAGCCCGTCGGCGTGTCGACCCGACGCGGCGCCGAGCGGGTGTCACGCTGCGCCGGTACCGGTTGTTGCCGTCTCCACCCATTCTCGGCACTTCCCCCGGGCTTCCCCCGGGTACGTGACTGCGAGCGCGTTGGGAGGAGGGCCGTGCGCCGGGAGTGGGAGCTGCCCCACAACATGCCCCCACACCGGCTTCGGCACTTCCTGTTCACCTGGCTGAAGACCCAAGGCATCGACGACGCGCTCATCCAGCCCTACAGCGGCCACGCCAGCCGGCAGAGTCTCGAGATCTACAGCCGGGTTGCCCTCGCCGACGCCCAACAGGCCTACGACCAGACCATCGGTCGATTCCCGGTCCGAAGATCATCCCAGTTTGCGGCTGGCGACACGTTCGGGAGTACCGGGCCCAGTACCAATGGGAACCTCGCTGGGCGGCCGACCCCTCGATGGGCGGGGGGTGGAAACGGGGCGATTCGTGACCACGCCAGCCCCGACCCAACCAACCTCTAGAAGAACCGGCGAGACGTCGCATGGCTGAGGAGGCTGCGTGCCAAGGCGGGCGACGCCTCCTTCAGAGGCTCCGGAGTACCAGGTCGATGAGCACGAGCACGCCGCCGAGGACCGCTGAGCCGACGAGCGTATCGAGCATCGCCCCACCTAGAAGGGTGCCCGCGTCCTCAACTGGACGCCCGCAACGTGCTGATCCGTTCCAGGGGAGCACACCGGCTGACAACTGCAGCTCCGCCACTCAGCAGCCACCCACCTCGTATCCCCGACGGACCTAGCAAGATAAGAATCTTGCCAGGCTGGGACACCTACCTACGCGCCGGGCCGGGATCCGCGGCCCGCACGAGGATTCGGGTTACTTCCTCCGTTAGGGCCTGGATCTGGCGACCGTCGCACCTCCCAAGACGCCCGAAACTGTACGGTTCGATCACTTCTGCGGGGTCGGCATCGGAGGATTGCGCCCAGGCTTCGTGTTCTGCAGTCCGGTGGGGGCTGTGCTGCGGGTGAGGCCAGCCAGCGCGGTCGGCAACCTCCTCGGCAACCCTGAGGAGGAGGGTGACGATACCACGACGGCGGAACTCCGGCATGACGTGGATGTCGGTGATCGTGGGGTCGTCCGGGTCTTCCACCATCCACTTAATTGAGCCGATTGGCACGAGGTCCAAGGCGGCAACCGAAACGGTCACGGGGCGTCTCGCTTCAAAAGGGCTGTAGCGAACGTTGGCCACGAAGCTCACACAGAGGTCATCAGCAACCCCAAGCTCTGTACCCTGGCTGACCACCGGAACCACCATCGACCAGTCCTCCATCATGGCAGCGGACAATACCAACGGGCTCACTGGCCGTGACGGGCGCACCTCGGGTAGCCCGCCTCGCGCCTGCTGCCGCCTTGCCGCGGCGCCCGCACGGTACGTGCTGGCCGTCGACGCCTTCACCGGCCTTGCGCTGGTGGTGGCGGCGTGGTCGGCATCGCTGGTGGCGGAACCTCGGTCTTCGCCGCGTTCGTGGTCTGTGGCTGTGTCAGCGTGGAGGGATCTCGCCAGCTCGGCTCCGGCGAGCCGACGCGACCGCGCGGGCTGGCGCGACCTGCAGGCAACATCCGCACGGCAAGAGCCGGGCACACCCCAACAGGACGCCTCCAAGGCTTAGCGCACGATCCTGCTCCACTGCTACTCGCGGCCCAGTGACGGTCGAGCGCCTGTCGGGCAACGGCGTCGCCCGGATGGTCAAGCGCCGGGCGGGAGCGGCCGTCCTCGAGATGCCTGCACCCGTCGTCGCCGACGCACTCGGCTACCACCACGTCACCACCGCAAAGCTGGCCGCCCAAGCTGGCGCCACCTGGAGCTGGTATGCCTCCGGGGATCACCTACGGTCACCGTCGGGCTGGTCCCCACGGGGAACCGACGACGGTTGATTACGGCCTCACCATTAGGGGAGGCCTGCTAGCGGCGTCGGGGTCGTGGCTCGCCGGAGGCTTGGCGGCGGGCGTGGTTGACGGGGGCCAGTGTCGAGGCCGGGCGAGCGACAACGGGATCGTCGTCGAGGCGTCCCCCTTGGCCGCGTCGAGTTGGGGTTGAGTCAAAAACAGGCTCCCGTCGAGCTTGGCTGCGCGCAGGTCGACGGCCCGCAGATCAGCGCCCAGGAGGTCGGCCGTGCGCAAGTCCGCACCGCGGAGGTCCGCCCCGAGCAGGTAGACGCCGCGCAGGCTGGAGCCGCGCAGGTCGGCCCCGCGGAGGTTCGCCCCGATCAGGTCGCCGCCCCTGTGGTCGGGCCCGCGGTCACGGACCTCGGCGCGCACCACCTGACTGACCCGCTCCAGCAGCCGGCCGACCTCCTGCCGGTGCGCGGGAGCGTCGACGAGGGCGAGCTCGTCGGGGTCAGCGTCGGTGAGGCGTTCGGTCAGGTCGCGAACGCGGCCGAGTTCGTCGCGCAGTGGGCCGGCCGGCAGTAGCGCCAGGCCTTCGGCCAGGTGCCACA
>JADGOL010000189.1 GCA_017882995.1 Acidimicrobiales bacterium
CTGCCAACGTACGGGCCACAGAGCGCATCTCGACCCCCCAGACGGGCTCCGGCTCGGAGCAGACCAGATGGGCCAGGGAGCGCTCGGCCGGCAGGCGACGCATCACGACGAGATGATCGAGGGTCTCACCTCCCATGGTGACTTCGGCGACACCCAGGTACACATCGGGGGCCAGCCGGCGGTTGAGGTCAACCTCGCGTTGGCAGTCCTGCGCCCGAGCGGCCGGGGTCGAGAAGTCGGCAAAGTCAAGTCGGAGCGGCTTGCGGAGTTTGAGCACGTGCTCCCCGAGGAACAACAGGATCGAGATGTGCGTCTCGCGTACCGCACAACCGTCTGTCGGTTCCAGCGCAGCGCCTGTCATGCCGTGCACTGCATGAGGAACACGGTTCAACGGTGCCCCGGCCGCCAAGGTCGCGGTAGGGCCGAACGTCCCCATTGGCGCCTGCAGTGCGGTTCTAACTGACCTTTGGCCCTACCTGGGAGGCCCATCTCGTGGTCGGCTGACGTCGTGAGCACCGAGACGGTGGCGCCCGCAACTATTAGGCGACGCCAGGAACGTGGGACAGCCATTCCCGACGATCACTCATCCCGCGCCGGTGGGGAGTCATCGTCATCGAGAGCAACGACCACGTAGGCGACGGGAAGAACTTCGACATGCCGCTGGTCGCCTTGGTGCTCGGGAATCTGTGGGCGAAGAAGTCGCGCTCGATCGGCATCGCGCTTGCGATCGGCATCGCCGTGATGACTGTGGTGACGCTGACTGTCGTGAGCAGTGGACTGGAGAACTCGGCTGCCGAGGTTCTCGCCGTGGGCAAATCCGACTTCACCGTCGCACAGAACGGCGTCTCGGACATCCTCTTCTCTAGCCTCGACAACGGCCAGCTCCAGGAGGTGAGGTCGACCAGGGGCGTGTCGAGCGCGGTGGGGGTTCTCCTCGAAACCGAGCGGATCAATGCTGCGAACCCTCTGTTCATCGAGATCGGCATCGCGCCGAATGACCTGCGGCCCTTCGGGGTGACGGTGGTCGCGGGTCGGCCGTACGGGGCCACCGCCAGTCACGAGGTCATGCTCGGATGGCGTGCGGCGCAGAACCTGGGTCTTCACGTGGGCGACAGATTCGAGGGCAACGGCACATCGAACACGGTGGTGGGGATCTACTCGACCGGGATCTCCTATGGGGACCTGGGCGCGATGTTCCCACTCCCCGCCCTCCAGGCCTACAACCGGGTACCAGGGTCGGTGACTCTCTTGTTCGTGAAGACGGTCCCCGGATTCTCGATCCCGCGGGTTGAGCACGCGCTGACGTCGGCCCATCCCGAGCTGACCACCATTCGAACTGCGGCCCAATTCGGTCGAGCCGATCGGAATCTGGTGTTCCTGAAGGCGGCCGCGACGGGAAGCACCGTCCTGGCGATTCTGATCGGTGCGGTCATCGTGGGTAACACCATGCTGCTCTCCCTCTTCGAGCGCACCCGGGAGTTCGGCTTGTTACGTGCCATCGGCTGGGCTCGTACCCGCGTGGTCTTCCTCGTGGTCGGTGAGGGGATCGTTCTGGCCGTGGTCGGTTCGGCCATTGGGGTCGGACTTTCGTTTGCCGCCACGGCTGTCCTGGAGCAGTTACCTCAACTCCGCGGAGTCCTCCATGCCAATTACACCCCGGGCGCATTCTGGCGAGGGCTCTTCACCGGTCTTGGCATGGCCGTGCTCGGCGCCCTGTATCCCGCGCTGCGCGCCGCCAACCTCATCCCGCTCAAGGCCTTGAGTCATGAGTGAGCTTGCTGTGAGACCCTCGCTGATCGAGGTGCACGATGTCGAGAAAGTCTACGACGACGGCATGATCCGAGCCCTCGACGGAATGGATCTGACCGTTGCGAGCGGCGAATTCGTGGCCATCACCGGACCGTCGGGATGCGGAAAATCGACCCTTCTGCATCTGCTCGCCGCATTGGATCGCCCGACTGCAGGGACGATCCGAGTGGATGGCTACGACCTCAACCACCTCCGTCGTAACAACCTGTTCCGTCGTGAGGAGATCGGCTTGGTCTTTCAACTCCACAACTTGCTCCCGCGTCTCTCGGTCCTGGGGAACGTCCAGATCGCCATGGCGGGTTCCCGCCGCCCCCACACCGAGCGGTCGGCTTACGCCAGGAGATTGATCGGCGACGTCGACCTGGGTGATCTCGCTGATCGCCGGCCGCCGCAGCTCTCGGGAGGCGAACGACAGCGCGTGGCTATCGCCCGGGCATTGGCGAATGACCCGCCCATCCTGCTAGCTGACGAACCAACTGGCAGCCTTGACAGCACGTCCGTCGAGGCAGTCCTCGGACTCTTCCAGCGACTGCGCGACGAACGGGGGATGACGATCGTGCTGGTCACCCATGACAACGTCGTGGCGGGAGTGGCGGACCGGGTCGTTCGCATGCTGGACGGCAAGATCGCCGTCGACTCCGTCGCCGACTTTCACGATCCCTGAGTACGCAGTGGATGAGCCCGTCAGATGGTGATTGATCTCGATGCTGTGAGTTGCCCAAAATGGAGATGATGAGCCGCATCGAGAAGTACCCTGGCAGTACCCAAGGTTTCGCACCGAGACCGATCGGCAGCGATCGTCTTCATCTGCTCGGTACCGCTTGGGTCCGCTCCACCCTCCGTCACCCGAGCGGACCGCGCGCGGTGCCGCAGTGGTTGTGTCTTGCTGGGCAGGAGCTCACCCGGTGGCCCGAGTCGTGACGGAGGTTGAACGCCAGAGGAGTTCTGAAGCCGAGCTGGTCACCGACCCGCAGGAATCGCTTGGCGTGCTCTTCCGGGATCTGCGGTCAAGCGCGGAGGGACTCACGGTTCGCGAGGCGGCGCGCCGCCTAGTGGTCTACGGCCCCAACCAGCTCGTCCCTCAGGGCGGTCGCCGTTGGCCCGGCGAACTGGTCGCGCAGTTCACGCACCCGCTGGCGCTCCTTTTGGCCGCCGCCGCCGTCCTCGCGGCCATCAGCGGTTCGCCAGTTCTGGGAGCGGCGATCGTGGGAGTGATCGTGCTCAACGCGGTCTTCGCGTTCTTGCAGGAGCTACACGCGGAGCACGCCGTAGAGGCCCTAGCCGCGTACCTCCCATCCCGCGCCTCTGTGCTGCGCGACGGTTCGCGCCAAGTCGTCGACGCCAAGACACTCGTTCCCGGCGACGTATTGCTGGTCGAGGAGGGGGACCGGATCAGTGCGGATGGGCGGCTGATCGTCGGATCGGTCGAAGTCGACCTGTCTACCCTCACGGGGGAGTCCCTGCCGGTCAATCGCACCGCTGGTCTGAGCGACCCGAGCGTGGCGTTGCTGCGGGCGGAGAACGTGGTCTTCAGCGGTAGCGCTTGTTTGGGTGGCGAAGGCCGCGCCATGGTGACCCGAACCGGGATGCACACCGAGATCGGCCGGATTGCGGCCTTGTCGCAGCGGGTTGGGCGCGACACGAGCCCGCTTGAGTTTCAGGTCCGGAAAGTCGCCAAGCTGATCGCACTGGTCGCCGTTGTGGCCGCTTTGGTGTTCTTGCCCCTCGGCTTGGTCGCCGGGTTGTCTCTGGCCGCGGCGGCGAGCTTTGCCATTGGGATGCTGGTGGCCAACGTCCCTGAAGGCCTGCTTCCTACCATCACCTTGGCCTTGGCCGTCGGCGTGCAGAACCTGGCCCGGAGGGGGGCCGTGGTCAAACGGCTCTCTGCGGTGGAGACCCTTGGCTCGACCACGGTCCTCTGCACTGACAAGACCGGGACCCTGACGCAAAACCGGATGGAGGTGGCGGGAGTGTGGACGGCGGCGGGCTCTGGCATCGCCGGTGACGCCGGGCGACTTTCGTGGCCGAGGGCTGGAAACGACAATGCCGTGGCGCTGGCGCGCAGGTTGGCCACCACCGCGGCCCGGTGCTGCACTGCCGAGGTGACGCCCACTGGGGTGAGCGGCGATCCCACCGAGGTCGCCCTGCTGCAGCTTGCCGCGTCGCTGGATGTGCCCGTCGCCCCTGGAGGGGACCGCTCGATGCTGTTCCGCTTCGATCCCCGCCTCCGACTGATGACCACCATCGACGCCGACCCCGGATCCACCGTGTGGGTGAACACCAAGGGGGCCCCCGAGGCGGTCCTGGCCCGAAGCACCCAGTTGGCCACCGGTCCCGATGAGACCCGGGCCCTCACCCCCGACGATCAGAAGCAATTAGCCGGGGCGATCGATGACTATGCGCGTCGCGGCCTGCGGGTGCTCGCCATCGCCTGTCGCCCGCTCTCCACGGGTTCGCCTCCTCCGTCCACGCGAGAGGAAGCTGAGCACGACTTGTGTCTACTCGGAGTGGTCGCACTTCTGGACCCGGCCCGACCCGAGGTCGCGGACGCCATCGCCCGCGCCCATCGGGCCGGGATTCGCATCCACGTCGTCACAGGGGACAACGGCACCACCGCTGCTGAGATCGCCCGCCGAGTCGGGATCGGTAGCGGACCCGCCGGCATTGTCACCGTGACCGGCGACGCCCTCGATGCCATGAGCGGACCTGAGCTCGACCTGCTCCTGCTCTCGGGGCCCGAGATCGTCTTCGCCCGAAGTTCCCCCGAAGCCAAGCTCCGTATCGCCGACGACCTGCGCGCGTGCGGCCAAGTCGTGGCCATGACCGGCGACGGGGTCAACGATGCCCCGGCCCTCCGTGCCGCCGACATCGGGGTCGCCATGGGGCGGTCTGGAACCGAAGTGGCTCGGCAGGCCGCCACCATGGTCCTTACCGACGACAACATCGCCACGGTCGTCGACGCCGTGGAAGAAGGAAGGCGCGTCTATGACAACGTCCGCAAATTCATCCTCTACATCTTCACCCACGCCGTCCCCGAGGTCGCTCCGTTCTTGCTCTTTGCCCTGTCCGGCGGGGCCATCCCGCTCCCGCTGACCGTCATGCAACTGCTCGCCATCGACCTGGGAACCGACACGCTCCCCGCGCTCGCTCTCAGCCGGGAGCGGGCTGAACCGGGCATCATGGATCGTCCGCCCCGCCCGAAGAACGAAGGCGTCATCCGCCCCGCCCTCCTGGCCAGAGCATGGGGATTCCTGGGCATCATCTCTGCCGTGCTCGTCTTGGCCGGCTTCTTCGTCGTCCTCCACGCCGGCGGCTGGCACTTTCATGCCGCCACGGGCGTCGGCACTCCTCTGCACCACGTCTACCAACAGGCCACCACCGTTGCGTGGCTCGGAATCGTTGCGTGTCAGGTGGGCACTGCTTTTGCGGCGCGCACCGACCGCGTATCGCTGCGTAGCATCGGTGTGACGACGAACCGTTTGCTACTGGGCGCCATCGCCATCGAGCTCGTGTTCGCTGCCGCCTTGATCTATCTGCCCTTCCTTCACCACACGTTCGGAACCGCCGCGTTGTCACCTGCTCAGCTTGCGGTCGTGGCCCCCTTCCCGTTCGTCGTCTGGGGTGCCGACGAAGCCCGCCGATGGGTACAGCGGCGCCGAGCATCTGCACGCGATCTGTGTGACGCCAACAACGCCACTGACAACAGCGTCGAGACCGACCCCCTCGAGACATGCTCGGACGTTCCCGCGATCGTCGTGTGAGCATTCGCAGCTCTCCCGACCTCGGTAGGGTCGGGACACTCCGTGGCTCCGGCCCATGCTCGGGGTGACGCTGTATGACCAAGGTGGCGTTCGAGTGCCCCGAACTCGGTCGTACCAAGCTGGGGGCCGCTCGGGCCGCTCGGGCCGTTCGGCGGAGGACCCGATCGTCCCACGGTGTGCGCCCGCCCATACGCTCTTCGGGAGTGGTCGAAGGGCCCGGTTCGCCGCTTCCACTCGGCTCGCACAGAACGTCCTTGACGTCACGGAGAAG
>JADGOL010000190.1 GCA_017882995.1 Acidimicrobiales bacterium
CAAGAACGGCGCGAGCTCATCCGTCGTCGCCTCGAACACCACCAGCAAGGTCGGCGCTTCAAGCGCCGGACCCGTTAGGCCGGCGAGGTCCCGGATCCGGACGACGGCATTCCCGAGTTGCTGCCCGAGACCGAGTTGCCCGAGCCCGAGTTGCCGGTCGGGCCGCCTGGGGCACCCATGGGGCGCCACGACCCCCCGTTCGCCTGCAACACGGTCTGGTCGGTGACCTGCTTGGCCGTCGAGGTCCCGCCTGAGACGACCGCCGTGACCCGCACGGTGTCTCCGGCCTTGACGCTCCCGATGCCCATCTCGCCGCCGTTGACGCTCGTGCCCGAGTCGACGGTGAAGGTCCCGGTGGTGCCGTCCGCGCTCTTCACGGTGAGCGACCACGTGCTGCCCGACGTGTCGGTGACGTCGGAGACCGTCCCGGTGCGCTCCGACAGTGTCTCGTAGCCGTTGGGGCCCTTGATCGTGAACTCGCCGTGGATGAAGGGGCCACCACCGATGCCTGGGGCCCCGAAGCCGCCGCCGGCCCCGAACCCACCTCGCATGTGGCCGGGTCCTTCGAACCGATGGTCTCGACCCGGGACCGTCGTGGTGGTCGACGTGGCATCCGAGGCCGTGACCGCCGCGCTGGCCGGCGTCGTCGGGCCCGAGGACGTGGCGGCCTGAGCCAACGCCGTGGCGCCCACCGCCACGCCGGCGGCGGCACCCACGCCGACCGCCAACTTCAACAGGCGGCGCCGGGGCCGAGTGGGGTCGGACTGCGGCGCGCCATCCCACGGGGAACCGTGGTGCGCAGAAGGTGTCTCGGGCATGTCGTTCATCGGTCAGCCTCTCCGTCTCGTCGGCAGGGGGGCCGTTCTCCGAACGACGCTACGCCTCGTTCCTGTGTCGAAACTGTGGATCTCGTCCTGTTCAGCCCGGTCAGGGGGTCGTCGCCACCACGAAGTTCTCCACGTTGTTGCCCGTGACGTCGCCCCCGCTGTCCGCGGAGAAGGTGTAGAGCCGCTTGCCGTTGTAGGTGACCTGCGGGCGGTGGTGCTTGAGCTTGGCGGTGGAGAGACCCGATGCTCCCGTCGGGATCTTCTTCCCCTTGGGGATCACGAGGGGCGGCCAGACGATGAGACAGCTCCCGGTGCACGGCAGCGCGGTCGTGTACAGGCTCGCACCCCCCGTCGTCGCCAACATGTTGCCGAAGGGAGCCCGGTTGACGACCTCGACGACCTGCGCGGTCTTGGGGGTCTTCGCCCCGTGGGCAAGGGCGGCCGGGGCGAGGGTCACCGAGACGGTGAGGGCCACGACCCCGACGAGAGCCCCCGCCACCATGTGGTGCCGGGGACGGTTGTGACCCGACGTCCCCCGTCTTCTGACGCTGCGCAGGTTCGTCACCTTCGACCTCCTTGCTCGAGGGGCCGATCGCCACTGCCGCGCGCCGACACCCGCCCACCGACCACTCGACTCCGAGGTGGGTACGGGCATCGGGGCCGTTCTGTTCACCGCGGCCCGCCGGCGAGGGACGGCGCTGAACGAATCAGGGCTCCTGTCCGTACAACGGCTGTCGGCGCGGCGCCGACCGAGGGAGAGGACGACTCCGGCGATGAGCCACGAGCCCGGCAACACATCGACCACACGTGCACCACGACAGGCGGGTCCGGGCGTGGCCCGCGTCCGCCGGGCCGCGGTCGCGGCGGTGGGCGTGGTGGCCGTGGTCATGGTTGCGTCGGCATCGTCGACGGCCTTCGCGGCCGGCTCGACGGTCGACGTGGCCACGAGCTCCAACTTCGGCACCGTCCTCGTCGACGCCCAGGGCTTCGCCCTGTACACGTTCCCGCAAGACCACAACGGGATCAGCGCCTGCACGGGCCCGTGCATCCCGGTATGGCCGGCGCTGACGGTTCCCGCCGGCACCACTCCGAGCGCGGGCACCGGGGTGACCGGCACGGTGGCGGCGGTGTTGCAGAGCAACAGCACGTACCAGGTGACCTACAACGGTTCGCCGCTGTACACCTTCGTGGGCGACACCAAGCCGGGCCAGGTCACGGGGCAGAACATCGGCGGGTTCACCGTCGTGCAGGTGTCGGGCTCGTCGACCCCGCCCACCACCGCCGCGCCGCCACCCACCACGGGGTCGACCTCGCCGCCGGCCCCGACGCCGACGACCGCGCCGCCCGCGGCGAGCACCCCCACCACACGCCCTCCGGCCGCCGCGGCCAGCGGTGCTCCTGTCGCGTCACCCGCCACCGCGGCCGCCACGTCCGGGGCGACACCGGCACCCGCCTCGTCCTCGAGCCCCACCGCGTCCACCGCTCCCACGGCCCTGGCCTTCACCGGGCCCGGGCCGGGTCTGATCGCGATGATCGTCATCGGAAGCGTGCTGATCGCGCTGAGCGGCACCATGTTGCTGCTCCTCGGGGACATGGACCTTCTCGGGGACATGAACCGCTGGGCGCGAACCACGCGCCGCCGGGCGTCGCTCGTCGGCGGGTGGCTTCTCGGTCGCTGAGCTCCTCAGGCGGTCGCGTCGTCGATACCGGCGCGTAGCGACGCCACGAACTCGCCGGCTCCCTCGGGACCGTGTCCGTCGAGCAGTCTGCGGACGATCGCCGATCCGACCACGACCCCGTCGGCCTCGACACAGGCCTGGGCGGCCTGGTCGGGTGTCGACACCCCGATGCCGATGCACACCGGGCGGTCAGTGACGGTGCGAACCATCTTGGCCACGTCGCTCGCGGTCGCGGCCAGCGCGGCGCGTTCTCCGGTCACACCCATGACGCCCACGCCGTAGACGAAGCCCCGCGAGCGCTCGCAGATGGCGCCGGCGCGGGCCGGGGGCGTCGACGGGGCGACGAGCAGGACGGTGGCGATCCCGGCGGCGTCGGCCTCGACACACCATTCCCCGCACTCCTCGAGAGGAAGGTCGGGGATGATCGCACCGGCCACCCCGGCATCGGCCAGCGACCGGGCGAAGCGGCGTAGGCCGGCCCGGAACACGATGTTGTAATACGTCATGACGCACAACGGCACGGCCAGATCCGAACGCGCCAACGCATCGAGCACCGACGTCGGGGTGGTGCCGCGCTGCAGGGCCCGAAGCGATGCCTCTTGGATGGTGGGTCCGTCGATCATCGGGTCCGAGAAGGGGATGCCGATCTCCACCGCGTCGGCGCCCGCGTCGGCGACGGCGTGGACCGCCTCGATCCAGTCCGGTCCCATCCCTCCCGTGACATAGGGAACGAGCAGTTTGCGCCCCGCGTCACGCCGGTCCCGGAGATGTGACTCGAGCGGGGCCGTGCGTGGGGTCACCGGAGCAATTCTCGGACCTGGGCCACGTCCTTGTCGCCTCGCCCCGACAGCGTGACGAGGACCGTCGCACCAGCCGGCACCGACCGTCCGGCTTCGCGCGCCAGCCACGCCAGGGCGTGGGCGGGCTCCAGGGCGGGGATGATGCCCTCGGTCTCCGACAGCAGCCGGAACGCGGCCAGGACCTCGTCGTCGCCGGCCTGCTCGTAGCGCGTCCGCCCGATCGACGACAGATGGGCATGCTCGGGCCCGATGCCCGGATAGTCGAGGCCGGCCGAGATCGAGTGCGCCTCGGCGATCTGTCCCACCTCGTCCTGGAGCACATAGGACATCATGCCGTGGACCACCCCGGGCACACCCCGGCCGACGGCGGCACCACCAGCGGCTTCGACCCCGACGAGGACCGCGCCGGTGTCGACGAATCCTGCGAAGGTCCCCGCCGCGTTGGACCCGCCCCCGATGCACGCCACGACCCAGTCCGGGTCCTGTCCGTCGAGCAACGCCCGGCACTGCTGGCGCGCTTCGTCACCCACCACCCGTTGGAGCTCGCGCACCATCCACGGATACGGATGCGGGCCCATCACCGAGCCGAGGCAGTAGTGGGTGTCGGCCACGTTGGCCACCCAGTCCCGCAAGGCCTCGTTCACGGCGTCTTTGAGGGTGCGACTTCCGCCTCGCACGGGGCGGACCTCGGCGCCGAGGAGCTCCATACGAAAGACGTTCAGCTCCTGTCGCTCGGTGTCGACCTCACCCATGTACACGACGCAGTTCATGCCGAACAATGCCGCCGCCGTCGCGGCCGCCACGCCGTGCTGACCGGCGCCGGTCTCGGCGATGAGGCGGCCCTTGCCCATTCGCCTCGCCAACAGCGTTTGGCCGATCACGTTGTTGAGCTTGTGCGAGCCCGTGTGCGCCAGGTCCTCGCGCTTGAGCAGCACCCGCACGCCCAGGCGCTCGGAGAGGCGCCGGCACTCGGTGACCGGGGTGGGTCGTCCGCCGTAGTCGCGCAGGATGGCGGTGAACTCGGCGTGGAAAGCGGGGTCCGCCCACGCGGCGCGGAAGGCGACCTCGAGCTCCAAGCACGCCGGCATGAGCGATTCCGGGACGAACCGTCCGCCGAACTCACCGAAGCGACCGGTCGCCGAGGGCTCGCCCATCAAGCTGCTCACCCGTCCTCCCTCCAGTCGAAGGGACCGCCCGACTCCTCGGCGTCGTCGAGCGCACCGACCGTCGCCTCGTCGTCGACCCGCTCACCCGCGGCGGCGCGCGCCGCCATCACGAACGCCCGCACCTTGCGAGGGTCCTTGCGGCCCGGCTCGGACTCGACGCCCGACGACACGTCCACCCCGAAGGGGTGGAGATGGGCGATGGCGTCCGCCACGTTGCCGGCGTGGAGCCCGCCCGAGACGATCAGACGCGCCGGGTCGACGACGCCTTCGGCCAGCCGCCAGTCGAAGACCTCACCCGACCCCGGGGACGGGGCGTCGACGAGCACCGTCTCTACGCCGTAGTCGTCGATGCGGGCGATGTTCCGGTGTCCGGCAGGAAAGGCCTTGATCGTGAACGGGACGCGGGCCGCCACCCACTGGGTGTCCTCGGCCGTCTCGTCGCCATGGAGTTGCGCGCCCCGCAGACCGATGCCGTTGACGATGTCCACCACGCGGGTCCGGGCCTCGTTGCGGAACACCCCCACGGTGAGGATCTCGGGTGGGATGCGCTCGATGATGCGCCGGACCGCCTGGGGAGCGACCTGGCGAGGCGAAGGGGCGAACACGAACCCGATGGCATCGGCGCCGAGCCCGACGGCGAGCAGGGCATCGGGCTCCGAGGTGATCCCACAGATCTTCACGAGCACGGTCTCACCTCTCTCTGGCCCCTGCCTCGTGCACACCGGCCCGGTCGCCGACGCGATGCCCCGTGAGCGCGGCGAGCGCGGCGCGCCGGTCCGGGGCGCAGATGAGCGACTCGCCCACGAGGACCGCCTGGTAGCCGGCATCGGCCAAGGTCGCCGCGTCGGATCGGTCCCGGATCCCCGACTCGGCCACCGCCACGACCTCGGGCGGGATCGCCCCCACCAGTCGCAGGGCGCGACCTTGGTCCACCGAGAACGTCGTGAGGTCGCGCTGGTTGACCCCGACCAGCTCGGCATCGGCGTCGAGGGCGCGTTCGAGCTCGGCCTCGTCGTGGACTTCGACCAGCGCGGCGAGGGTCAGCTCCCGGGCCAGGCTCAAGAAGCCGAAGAGGTCCTCGTCGGACAGCGCGGCGACGATCAACAGCACGGCGTCGGCGCCCATGAGCCGGGCGTCACAGACGTCGGCCGCGGACACCGTGAAGTCCTTGCGCAGGACGGGCAGGTCACAGGCCGATCGGGCCGCCGCCAGGTCGGCCGCCGATCCCGAGAAGAACTCCTCGTCGGTGAGCACAGAGACACACGCCGCGCCCCCCGCCTCGTAGTCGAGGGCCAGCGCGGCGGGGTCGAGACCTGGGTCGAGGGGTCCTTTGGACGGTGAGCGCCGTTTGACCTCGGCGATCACCGCCAGCTCCCCCCCGGCCGGGGTGGCCAGGCTCCGGGCGAAAGGCCGCGTGCCGGGACAGGCCAGGGCTCGGGCGACGAGGTCGTCGAGGTCTCGGCGATCAGCCGCGGCCCGGGCACGATGCGCGGCGAGGATCCCGCTGAGATAGGTGTCGGGCGGCACCGGCGCGAGCCTAATGGGCGGTGCCCGGCGTTTAGCGCTCCCCCGCGCCACGTCCGGCACGTCCCGGACGAAGGCACCGAGCTGGGACATCACACTTCCCTCATCGCCTCTTCATCACCTGTTGACGGGCCCGTTGTGTGATGGCGGTGATGCCAGTGCGCCCCGAGGATCCCCGTGCGCCGCACTCCCGCGGTGCCAAGCTGAGGCCGGTGGCAGGGACCGGGGACACCGTCGTCGTCATCGAGGACGACCAGAACATCTCCGACCTGGTGGCGCTGTACCTCCGACGTGAGGGGTTCCGGGTGCTCCAGGCCCGCGACGGCGAACAGGGCCTCGGCTATGTCGAGCGGGACCGACCCAAGCTCGTGGTGCTCGACGTCGGCCTCCCCGGTGAGCTCGACGGCTTCGATGTGTGCCGCAAGCTACGCGCCGCGGGCGACGTCCCCATCGTGATGCTCACCGCCCGCGACGACGAGGTGGACCGCGTGGTGGGGCTCGAGTTCGGCGCCGACGACTACGTCACGAAGCCCTTCTCGCCCCGCGAGCTCGTGGCGCGGGTGCGCGCCATCCTGCGCCGGGCCGGATCGCCCACGCACCTCGAGCCCACCGTGCTCGAGACCGGCGACGTGGTCATCGACACGGGGCGCCGCGAGGTGCGCCAGGGGGAGTCGGTGGTAGCACTCACCGGTCGTGAGTTCGACCTGCTCACCTACCTGGCGCTCAACACCGGGTTGGCGCTGTCCCGGCGCCAACTGCTCGACGGGGTCTGGGGGGAGGGCTGGTACGGAGACGAGCGCACCGTCGACGTCCACGTCAGGCAGCTGCGCAAGAAGCTCGGCGACGGCCTGCCCCTCACCACGGTGTGGGGGGTCGGCTACCGGCTGGGCTGACTGCGGCCCGTGCGTCGTCGCCTCACCGTCGCCATCCTCGGCGTGGTCATCGGGACCCTGGTCCTGACCGTCGTCGGCGGTCTTCTCCTGGTGCGACGGGCTGCCATCTCCACCGCCGAGAGCGAGATCACGTCCGAGGCCGAGGCCATCGGCGGGCTCATGTCGGCCCACCCCGCGTTCACCCAGGCCGCAGATCTCGATGCGCTGCGCCGAGTGGGAGCCTTCGATCGACTGACACTGGTGGGCCTGGCGCCGGCGGGCTCCTTGCAAGACATCCCCTCCCCCCTGGTGGCGCGGTTGATGAGAGTCGCCGCGCTGCGGTCGGGTGAGACCGTGGCGGGCAACGTCGGCCACGTCGTCTTCGTGGCCCAGCCCCTCAACCTGTCACTGGCGCAACGACAGGCGCTCGACGACGGTCTGGCGGTGTCGGACGTGCGCGTCCTCGTGGTCACGCGCCACGTGGCCAACCCGGTCAACGGCATCGCCTACTTCGTCTTGGTGGCCGGCGTCGTGCTCCTCGCCGGCCTCGTCGTGGCCGCGGTGTTGGCCCGGCGTATCAGCGCGCCGATCGTGGGCGCCGTGGCCGCCACGCGTCAGATGGCGGCGGGGAATCTCGACGCCACCGTGGCGGTGCGCCCGGGCGAGTACCCCGAGCTCGAGGAGCTGGCCGAAGCCATCAACACCCTGGGCGAGAACCTCGGTCGCGCCCGGGGTCTCGAACGCGAGTTCCTGCTGTCGGTCTCCCACGAGCTGCGCACCCCGTTGACGTCGATCCGGGGATACGCGGATGCCGTCGCCGATGGCGCCACCGATGACGTCCCCGGTGCGATCACCATCATCAACAGCGAGGCCCGCCGCCTCGAGCGCCTCGTGGAGGACCTGCTCGATCTGGCCCGGCTCCAGGCGCGTCAATTCTCACTGCACATCCAACGCGTCGACTGCGGCGCCTTGGCCCGGACGGTGGCCGAAGGCTTTCAACCCGAAGCCGACGGCCTGGGAGTCGAGCTCGTCGGCGTCGATCCGGCCGGAGTCGCACTGTGGGCCGACGCCGATCCCGACCGGGTGGGTCAGGTCGTCGCCAACCTCATCGAGAATGCATTGAAATTCGCCACCACCCGGGTCGAGGTGGGGGCAAACCGGGTGGACGGGTGGGTGGCGGTGTGGGTCTCCGACGACGGCCCCGGGGTCGGCGCCGAGGACCTGCCCCACATCTTCGAGCGCCACTACTCCTCGGACCGCGTCCCGGGTCGCAAGTTGGGCGTCGGACTGGGCCTCGCCATCGTGGCCGAGTTGGCCTCGGCCATGGAGGCCAGGGTCGACGCTCAGTCCCCGCTTCTCGACGGCCGAGGTGCCCGCATGGTGTTGTGGCTCAAGGGTCGTCGGTCACCCGACGGGCGAGACGACACCGACGAAACCATGTCATCGGTGATGCTGACGCCGGCGCTCCCCCTCCACCCCCCTGTGTAGGGGGAGCGCCCTGCGCGTCAGTCCCGGTCGCGGCCCTGAGGCTCCCAACCGTCGAACCACAGCCCCGGAGATCCTCCGGCCTTCGGATACGCCGGCTTCGCACTGGGCGGAGCGGACCAGACGTGTCGGTCCGTCGTCGGGCTCGCCTGGGCTGTTTCGAAGACACCGGCAGTGGCCGGCAAGGCCCGGGGCGCCATCCGGAGCACCCGTCGGAGCAGGCTCTTGGGCCGCTCCACCAGGGCGAGGACGACTGAGCCCAGGTACAGCACGATGAACCCGATCACGGCCACGACCCACAGGTGCGGTCCGGGGCCGGTCGTGGCCAGCGACGAAGGCTTCGTGGCGGGCGCGGCCGTGGTGGCCGTCGGTGCGGCGGTGGTGGCCGTCGGTGCGGCGGTGGTGGCCGTCGGTGCGCCACCCGAGGTGCCCGAGGTGATGACCGGCGATGCCTTGGCGGCGGTGGGCGCCGCGCTCACGATGCCCGTGGTCGCACTGTTGTTGGGATAGGGCGTGCACGTCAGGGTGAGGTTGCTGCCCGACACCACGAGCGTGAGGCTGACCGCCGGGTCGACGGTGAGGCTGATCGCACCCCCCGAGGCGGTGAAGGGACCGACCGACCCCGGTGTCGCCGGCAGGACCAGCGTGACGCCGGTGGCCGGCACGGGGCTCGGGATCGGAGCGTTGATGGTCACGGGCGGCGCCGCCACCGATGCCGGGGTGGCGCCGGTGGCGTCGACCTTGAGGGTCGCGCTCCCGGTGATCGACGAGTTCCCCAGTGCCGCCGCGGCCCCCGCGATCGAGCTCGGGATGATCACCGTCGACTGGTAGTTCGTGAGGTTGAAGGTGGATCCCGACGCCGGTGACGCCGGCGTGATGGTCCCCGTCGTGACGACCCCGTTCAGCGCAATGTTGCCCACGGGCGTGCCCGGGCAGTACAGCTCGTACGGGGACGAGTCGGCGAACGCAGGCGTCGCCGATGCGGCGAACAGCGCGAACATCCCGCCGCTCCCCCCCACCAGTCCGATTATGACGGCCGCGACTGCCCGTCCCTTGCGGCTCGACCTTGCCATCGTTCCCCCCCTATTCGGCGGCACCTTCACATCCACGAGCGTCACGTCCTCCTCGGTCGCCCGAGCCGGCTGCGATGCCCCCGCTCGAGTTGGTCCCCGTGCCGGGCACCATGACGCGCGAGGGCGGTCGCCCGCAACACCTCCTACGCACGTTACGGAGTCCCAGCCGAGTCGGCATCATCACGATTGACGATTTCCCGCCGGACTCTTTGCCCGTTCTGACCTGGGGGAATGCCCGCAGGCGCGCAAGAACAAGGCTCTCCTGGGGAGCTCGGGCCGGGGTCTTGCGACCCAGGATGCCTATGCCTCGGGCGCCGCCCAGACATGCTCGCGCGGCCCTGGATGGCCGAGGTGGTACCCCTGGGCGAACTCGCAGCCGATGACTCGCAGGGCGGCTGCCTGAGCCGGGGTCTCGACCCCTTCGGCCACCAGCGACAGCCGGAGCTCGGGGCCGAGGGCGATCAGTGCCCGGACCATGACCGCCCCGTGGGGGTTGCTGGTCGAGTCGAGCGCGGCGACGTACTCCGGGGCGATCTTCAACGACGAGATGGGAAGGTCCTGGAGCC
>JADGOL010000020.1 GCA_017882995.1 Acidimicrobiales bacterium
CTTCGGCCGGCACGCGCTCCGGATGCCGCATTCTGGACACACCGCACCCAGGCAATACAAGGTGGAATCGAAGGTGGCACCAGGATTTCATTTCAGGTTCGCGAACCCATCGCGTGGCGATCACCGGCATGTCGTTCGCGCCACGAGCGATGAGCCTCCGCTTACGTATAGTGACGGCGCATTTCGAGCTGGCACGAGCTCCCGACCGGAGTCCGAGCGCGACGACAAGCGACCCGTTTACCTCAGGTTCGCGTGGTGTTCACGGTCCGATTACTCGAGTCGAGAGTGGTACCGCCCACCGGTGTCAGCCGACTCCGGTGACCTTCACCTTCCACACGCAACTGGGCGGTGCCTGCACTTCGATCTCTTGGCTTCCCGGCGTGTTCACGGCGGTGACGGATTGGCCCGATGCGCCCGTACTGCTGACCGCAGGGCTCGGCCCCGGGCTTCCGCCCGTCGCGAACACAAAGACCTGAAATGCCGGGCCTGATGCCGGCGCCGGAGTGCATTGGTACGCCCAGCCGATGTTCCATTGACCGCTCGCGACGGTGAACGGCGTACTCGTCCAGGTGCCCTTGGTCACCGGCGTCGGGCCGAGCAGAACCTGCATCGAGCCTGACGTTGCCGGAGATGTTGCGGGCGCGGAGGTCGATGGCGCGTTGCCGGGTGCAGAGGTCGTGGTCGGCGACGAGGTCGCTGTCGTGGCGGACGATGTGGACGTGGTGCTGGACGTGCTCTGCGAGGACGATCCGCTTGGGACCGGCAAAGTGTAGGTAGGAGTGTTCGGTTGCGACGACGCTGTTCCCCCACCACCGGAATTCCCGATCACCATGCCGAGAAGCGCCGCCGCGACACCGACAAGGACGAGATGCCAAGTACGCCACGCTCGGCGCTCTTTGATCTTCAGCGATCCTGGCGCGGGTGAGCCCGTCACTGGATGTGCCGTTGACGAACGACTCCAGGAGCCAGCATCGGCGGCGGGCCCGGGATGAGCTTCGGATTCGGTCGCCACATCATGAAGGGTGGGTGATCAATCGTCCATCCGTCAAGACCGAAGTCCGCCACCAGGGACCGGGCGACCAGCAATCGACGAGGCCGCGAGCTCGGACTCTCACACTCGCGGCGCGACAACCCGACACTCGCCCATGGTCTTCGTGAGGAGGCTCGTATCAAGAGCCGGCGATCACCTCAGAGGGTGCGGCATCGGGATGGGTCTCGGGCGGGTACCAATTCCCGTCCGACGCCAGCCACCACCCTGGTCCGGCCGGTGCGCCATCGGGATGGGTCTCGGGCGGGTACCAATTCCCGTCCGACGCCAGCCACCAACCCGGGCCCGGCGCCTGGGGGGCATTGCCGGGAAACGAGGATTCCTGAACCGACGGTGCATCAGGTGGAGCGTCGTACGACTCGACACCACCGTCGCGGACGAGCTTGGTCGGCTGCCCTTGGGAAAAGTAGCGCTGCTCGTGAAGGTTGAATGGATCGGATTGCCACCCGTGCAAGTCCGCCATGATCACGCCCTCTGCGACGCGGGGAGGGCGGCGGAGCGCCTCTTTGCGGTTCCGGTCGGGATCGACCGGAACAGCCCACCCGATCGGGCTTCGTCACCCTCTCCAGTGTCGTTCACAGGCTCGACTGCCATTGACAAGAGACTAGCTCCCGAGCGAGGCCGACCGGCAACGCGGTCGCAACCTATTTCACGTTTCGTTCGCGTAGGCGTCACCTACGGGTCACTCCCGAGCGATATCGTCCGATGTCCGACGAGGACAGCTGCTCGAAAGGACGCGCGCATTCCATGCGAACCCCTGCGAGAACGACGGTGACAAGCAGAGCGGTCGCCGTGATCGTGGTGTGTGTGCTCATCGGACTGGTTGCCGAACCCGCGCGAGCTGGCACCAGCGTGACCATCCCGGCAGGTGATCCGCACGATCAACAGACGATCACGGTGACGGGAACAGGCTTCCCGAGCCATGTGAAGGACCCGACCGGAATGCAGATCCTGGAATGCTCGGACCCGGGGGGAACGACGGCCAACCTACCGACGAGCAACCTGTTCTGTGACGGATCAACCATCAATCCCAGTCAGATCAACACCGACGCCCAAGGGTCCTTCACGGCCAAGTACACCGTGTACTCGCTCGACAGCACACACACATCCAATATCTCGTGCGACAAGACGCACTTCTGCGTCCTGTGGGTCGGGGTCGATTACAACCAAGACTTCTTCGGGCCACACGCGTTCTCGACCGCGTTCGAAGTAGGAGGCGTGGCTACGACAGGGGGCTCGGGCTCTTCCTCGACGATCTGGATTGTGATCGTAGTGGTTGTCGCCCTCGGCGCTGCGTTCGTCGTCGCCCGCGCCCGGCGACGGCAACCGACCCGAGGCTCTTCGGTCTCCTCGTAGCCCGATCGGGAGGATTCGTCGGCGGCCCCTACCCGGAGTCCGGTCGGCGCCCCGCGCATGACAGATCGAGGCAGCTGATCTGCCGCGCTCTGAGGCGTTGCCTACTTTGAGGAGGCGTTGCCTACTTTGAGGCCAGGGAGGAGAAGGGCGCCGAGCCGAGCGGCGTCTTCACCCGCAGGCGCTCACCCCATTTGGAAAAGACCCCGACCTGAGTCACGGTCTTGTTCTTGCCGGTGGCCTGGGCATCGATGCCAACCGGCACGTTCGGCGCCGCGGTCGCGACCCAGAACGTCGCTTCCCCTTCGCCGGGAGAGCTCCGAAGATCACCGCGGACTCCCACCACCTGTTGTCCGGCCACCGTTCCAGGCGAAGACTCGACCAAGGGCGGTACGGGTCGGAGCTCCGAAAGCAGGCTGCTGAGCGTCACCGCTTGGACCACGGTCGGGTACAAGGAATCGCGGCGTTGGAACGATATCCATGTGCCTGCATATTTCGTTGCTTGGGCGGGTGAAAATCCGAATACGTTCTCCAAGCCGCCGGCGTTGCCGCGCAGGAAGGCTGTCGTCCCGATCATCTCGACAACCGTCTGATCAGAGCCGATGACAATGGACTGGGCCCCGTCGTTCGTTCCTGCATCGCCGGTCACTGTCTGCGTACTACCACCGCTCGTCGTCCGGAGGACATAGTGGACTCCTCCGAACTTGACGGCTTCCGTCATTGCGTGGCTCAGGATCGCACCCGGGGCCATGCCTTGCAGAGAGTTTCCCTGCGAGCCCCCACAGGCTGACGCTGCCGACAACATGATGGCGCCAAGAGACAGCACAAGCTTTCGGCGCACACTGCGGATGGTACTGCACACCTTCTGGTGTCGTGCAGGGCGCAGCAACACCGAGAACGTCCTTCGTCTCGGCGCGGATCAGGTGTCACGACTCGACACGCTGCATTGTCAGTTCTCGTTCACTGAACAGTCGCGTTCAATTCACTTGATCCGAGGGTTCGCCATGGGTGAGGCTGCGAGCGCATCAGCCCCCAGTAACAGCCATCTCCTCTGGACCGCCAGGGCATGGAGCGCCGGGGCAGGTGCCTGCAGGGGAGAGCGCACCAGACCCCATGTCTTCGGGAGGGGTCTGGGCGCGCGTCCGCACCTTTTCACTCGACTCCACGACCCACCCGGGCGTGCTCGGCGCGCGCCTCGTCGGATCACGTCCGGGACGGACGCCTGACTGACGGCGGACGACTGAAGACTCGTGCCCGTGCGCTTGGTACGGATCACGTTGTCGTTGGCGCCTCCCCGGGAGAAGGGAGAGTTCCAACAATCCTGCGCTATGTGAGCAACTGACCCTCTTGCGTGGGATGTCACCGGGTGTTGGCATGGGCGTCGCGAATTGTTCATCTCCGACGCCGAGTGTCGCTGGCTCCCGGGGGCGGGAGCAGGACAACATCGGACGTATGGACTACGGCAAGGGGGGTTGGGGGTTCGCGCCCCCTCGGCGCGGCGCTCCCCATGCCTTGTTCCGCTCGGACCACCCAATTTTGTGGATGCTGGACCGGCTTTGGCGCGGGGCACTGGCAGTGTGCCTGGCGATGGTGGGCGCGGCTGTAGTCATGCCGACGGCCGCCGAGGCTGCGTTTCCCGGAACCAATGGATTCATTGTCTTTTCGAGCAGCGGGTTTCTATCGGGTCGGTCTTGTGCGGGTTGGCATCAACAAGACCAACTGTTCGAGTTGCCGGCCCAAGGGTCGTTCCCATTCCAACTGACGTGCACACCGGGACGAGACGAGCATCCCTTTGTGTCGCCGGACGGAACCGAGGTGGTGTTCTCGAACACCCACAACGACGGGGTCTCGCAGCTCTTCACCTTGTCGCTTTCGACGACGCGGCACCGAAGATTCGCACATTCCACACTCGTCTCGGATGCACCCCAGGCGAGTGATGACTACGCATCGTGGTCTCCGGCGGGCGACGGCACCATCATCTTCCAACGCTCGACGTCGGGTAGTCCCAGCCAGCTCTACTTCGAGAATGTGGCCGACCCTTCCTCCGCCGCCCCCGTGTTCCCTTCCCCGACTGGGTTCAGCGACACCGAGCCCGTTTTCGACCCGTCCGACCCCAATGTCATCGCGTTCGTTCGTCCTGTCGGCGGTCAATCCCATATCTTCACCTACGACCAGACCACCCAGGTGCTCAGTGACCTGTCGGCACAGGGAGATGGCGGCAACCCCGGAAACGACTCCAAGCCGGACTTCGCCCCCGTCGGCGCAGGGGGACGAATCGTGTTCGCGTCCGACCGAGCGTGCGGGTATTCCCAGCTCTACACGATGACCTCCCAAGGTACCGACCAAACTTCGGTTCTCCCGTCGTCGAGCCACACAACTCCCACGGGCACTGTGTCGTGCGCAACCGGGGGGAGTGATCCGGTGTACTCACCTCAGGGAGATCAGCTGGCGTTCGACCGAGAAGGGTCCTTCTCGCAGGGCCACGGAGACGGCTACGAAAGAGGCGGACATACGGGGTCGACCAGACTGTCGTTCGTCGCGATCGACGCTTCGGGCACAGCGGTCGGAGACGTCACCGGGTTCAAGAGCTACGGTGCCACCGGAGTCCAGCCCAGCTGGGGACCCTCAGCTACCCCTCCGGCGCAAACCCCCGAAGCTTCGCTCCCGATCGTCCTTCCCGTCCTGGGCGCCGGAGTGGTCGGAACGGCACTTCTCTTCCGGCGCCGGCGCGGCGCGGAACATCGAGCCTGAGTCATTCTCAGATCGACGACGCGCCCGTGACCGGTACCCGACGCGGGCCGACCACCAGAGAATCGACCATTAGCCTCTCGTCCGTGACCGACGCCATGGCTCAACCGCAACGCAAGCTCACGTTGTCGGGGTGTGTGAACTTCCGCGACCTCGGCGGATACCCCGGCGTCGATGGACGCAGCATCCGTTGGCGCCGTCTCTTCCGGGCCGACGGCCTCACGAGGCTCGACGAGGAGGACTGCGCCCAATTGGCCGCTCTCGGTCTGGCGACGGTGATCGATCTCCGCACTAAGGGGGAGGTCGAAGAGCGTGGCCGGTTCCCCGAGGATGCCTTCGAGGTCGAGTATCACCATCTCCCCCTCACCGACGTGTTGCCGCCAACCGAGGACCTCAGTCGATACGACGAACCGGCATTCGTGACCACGCGGTACCAACAGCTGTTCTCCGAAGGATCGAGCTCCTTAGCGCGCGCCGTGAAACTGCTCGCCGCGCCCGATGCTCTGCCGGCGGTATTCCATTGCAGTGCCGGAAAGGACCGCACCGGCATCCTGGCCGCCCTCGTGCTCGGGTTCCTCGGTGTTCCGCGCGACGTGATCGTGCATGACTACGCGTTGAGCGCAGAAGCGATGATCGCGCTCCTGGATCGCTTGAAGCAGGAGTACGCCGAGTCGGTCGCGGAAGTCGAGCGCTACGCCCCTGCGGTCATTTCGGTCTCACCGGAGACTATGGCGTCGTTCCTGGACTCGCTCGAAGTCGAGCACGGGAGCTTCGACGATTTGGCTCGAACCCTGGGGGTCACCGACGCAGTCTCCCAGTTGCGCACCACACTGCTCGAAGGTCCATAGCCGATGTTGCGCCAGGCGTCATTCGACAGCTTTCCAGCGCGACAACTGTTCAGTCGACGAGCCGCCTGAAGACGAGAAGGTCCGATCCGTCGCGTTCGGTGACGGCGTTGACGAGCTCCCATCCGTTCTCGGAACGGGCGCGCAGGACCTCGTCGACTTTGCCGGCGTCACGTTCGTCGTCGGGTCTCGATGCCCCCGGCAACAGTGTCACTCCATACCGCCACGGCCCCACGGCGCAGACCCTATACAACTGGGCACCTCGAGGCCCAAGGGGTGCCGGGAGACGCCGGGGATGGCTCCAGGCGAGGACGGAGCGACGTCGTCCAAGTGAACGGCGGGCAAACAAGAGGTAAACGCGGCGCGAACTTCAGGCACGACCGGTGCCCGGCGCGGTCACACTTGGCCCATGACCTCGCTGGAAGTCTCGCCTCGCACCGCCGGGGCGATGGTGGCGATCACCGGGCCGTTCTTCTCGGCGAGCTCGAGCGCCCGCCGGGCCGCTGAGAGGGCCACCACCCCGCCGACCTCGAGAGGTCCTGGCGTTTCTTGCGGAGGACCTCCACGACGTCGTAGGGGGAGACGCGGCCGGCGACAACGGCAGGAGATCAGAAGGCACACCATGTTTACTCGGCGTCGAAGGACTTCGACCTGCCGTCCGGGATGACCCCGACCTGCAAATCGACCTCGAGTCGGCACCCGGTAGCGTCCCCACGATGCCTGAGAATGACCGTCTCGCGGCACATGATGATCCTTTGCGGCCGATGGTGCCCGCCGGCCGGGTCACCACGCCCGACGGACTCGGCATCGCGTATTACGACTTGGGCGGGGAGGGCCCACCGCTCCTGCTCGCCCACGCCACCGGGTTCTGTGGCCCTGTGCTCGCCCCCATGGCCGAGCACCTGCGTGGGCAATTCCATTGCATCGCGCTCGACGAACGCGCTCACGGAGCCTCGGACCCCCCACCGGGCGGGGACTTCGATTGGCATGGCTTCGCCACCGATGTGCTTGCGGTCATCGACCACCTCGGGCTCGAACGACCCTACGGGTTCGGCCATTCGTGCGGGGGTGCCGCCATCCTCCTGGCCGAGGAAGCCCGGCCGGGCACCTTCGCCGCGCTGTATTGCTTCGAGCCGGTGATCTACCCCGGAGACGAGCCCCGTGCGCCCCTCGTCGAGGGGAACCCTCTGGCGACCGGGGCCCTTCGGCGACGCGAGGTGTTCGGCTCGCGCCACGAAGCCATCGCCAACTTCGCGAGCAAGGCCCCTTTCGATCAGGTGGATCCCGAGGCGTTGGCCGCCTACGTCGACAACGGCTTCGTTCCGGTTGACGGACGTGGCATCAGGCTGCGTTGCCGGCGCGAACACGAATCCCAGGTGTTCGCCCACGCCTTCTCCCATGACGCATTCGCCCGACTCGCCGAAGTGCGGTGCCCGGTCACCCTGGCCTGTGGCGCCGGCACCGACGGGTTCGGGCCCGAATTCCTGGACGCGTTCGCCCA
>JADGOL010000021.1 GCA_017882995.1 Acidimicrobiales bacterium
AGCCGTCCATCTCGGCCAGGAGCTGGTTGAGGGTCTGCTCGCGCTCGTCGTTGGACACGATCGACCCGCCCCGGCGCTGGCCGATGGCGTCGATCTCGTCGATGAAGATGATCGAGGGGGCCCGCTTCCGGGCATCGGCGAAGAGGTCGCGGACCCGTGACGCCCCCACCCCCACGAACAGCTCCACGAAGCTCGACCCGGTGAGGGCGAGGAAGGGGACCTCGGCCTCACCGGCCACGGCTCTGGCCATGAGCGTCTTGCCTGTGCCGGGGGGGCCGACCATGAGGACCCCGCGCGGGCCCACCGCGCCGGCCTTGGCGTAGCGCTCGGGGTTCTTCAGGAAGTCGATGACTTCGGCGACCTCGCGCTTGGCGCCCTCGTAGCCGGCCACATCGGCGAACCGGGTCGAGGGCCGGGACTCGTCGTAGACCTTGGCCTTCGATCCCCCGAAGCCCATGATCCCGCCCGCCAGCTGCTTGCGCGAGCTGCGCCCGATCCACAAGAAGACCCCGATCAGGAACAAGAAGGGGAGGAACGACAACAGGGTCTCGACCAAGCTCGAGGACGACTCCACCCCGGTGACCGTGACCCCGTCCGCCTTCAGCGTCGGCGCCAGCGAGGTGTCGTTGATGGCGACGGGGATCTGGCTCGTGTAGTTGCCGCCCTTCTTGAGCGCTCCGCTGATGGCGCCGGTGGGGTTGATCGAGGCGGTGCGGACGTTCTTGGCGTGCACCGCGGAGAGGAACTTGGTGTAGGTGTAGCTGTGGGTGGGCGTGGACGAGGTGTGCGGCGCGAACAGCAGGAGGAGGGTGGCGAGGAGCCCGATGGGCAAGAGCCAGGCGCGCCAGCGCGGAGGCGGGGGTGGGGCGGAAGCGGGGGGACGGTCCCGGGCCGGGCCCGGTTTGGCCGGGCTGGTGGCGTGGCGGATGCGCAGCGACACGGGAGAGGGCTCCCTTCAGCGGAGATGGCGCCTCAGGCGAGGCGGGGGATCGTCACGGTGCGCCGAAGAGGCCGACGATGCGGGTGACGAGTCCTCAGCCGGTGAGGAGGTCGCGCGCGCCGGTGTCCGACGACGGGTGGCGGAGCTTCGACATGGCCCGGGCCTCGATCTGGCGGATGCGCTCACGGGTCAGGTTGAAGTGCTGGCCGACCTCTTCGAGGGTGCGGGGCTCGCCTCGGTCGAGGCCGAAGCGCAGGCGCAGGATGCTCGCCTCGCGGTCGTCGAGCGGGGCCAGGAGCTCGTTGATCTCGTCGACCAGCAAGGCCTCGGCGGCGTGGTCGAACGGTGAGGTGGCGTTGACGTCGGCGACGACGTCCCCAAGGTCGGCATCGCCGTCCTCGCGAAGCGGCTCGGACAGCGACAGCGGCTCCGAGCGCCAACGCAGGACGTCGGTCAGCGTCTCGTAGGACAGGGTGGTCTCGATCGCGAGCTCATCCACGGTGGGTTGGCGACCCAGCTTCGACTCCAGGAATCCCTGGGCCTTCTGGACCGCGCTGAGCATGTCGCCGGCGTGGACGGGCAAGCGGATGGTGCGCCCGGTGTTGGCGATGCCGCGGGTGATCGCCTGGCGGATCCACCACGTGGCGTAAGTCGAGAACTTGAAGCCCTTGCGCCAGTCGAACTTCTCCACGGCGTGGATCAGTCCCAGGTTCCCTTCCTGGACGAGGTCGAGCAGGGGCAGCCCTGACGCCTGGTACTTCTTGGCGATCGAGACCACGAGCCGGAGGTTCGACGACACGAAGGTCTGCTGGGCGGCCGCGGCCGCGCACTGGATCCGCTTCAACTCGCGCTTCTTGGCCGGTGTGGGCTTGGTGTTCGGATCGGCGAGGGCGGCGGTGGCCTCGTGGCCGGCTTCGATGGCCTGGGCCAGTCGAGCCTCGTCGTCCTTGGTGAGCAGTGGATACCGCCCGATGTCCCTCAGGTAGAGCTTTACGAGGTCGGCATCGTCGCCATCCCCACGCTTCATCGCCATCGAAGTCTCCTTCTGGTCACCGTCGCATCACGCCGGTGATTCGGCACCCGGATGTGGGTGCCCTGTCCTGTCATTTCCCCGCAGTCCCCGGGGGGAGACGGTCACTGCGGCCATGCATGTGCGTTGCGGCGGAGATCGAACCCGAATCTGCGGTCACGCCAAGCCCAGCACCTGCGCGCTCGGTTCGATCAGCGTTTGTTCGGGACAACCGGCCCATCCCGATCATCCAGGTCCTTCGTTTCTCTGTTGGTTTCGGTTGGGACTCCAGGCGGTTCACGCCGGGTTCAGACCCAGGAACGCTCCCCAAAAGGGTCCCGGTGTGACGGCTCCCAGTCATTCTATCGAAAAACGCCATACCACCTACCCCCGACGGCCTCCGATCATCGGTCCTCGGGGTCGACCGGGCCCATGGTCGGTGGAATTGAGCGTGGCGCACCCGGTCCGACCTCGGCGGGGCCCGACGGTATTCGCCCTGGATAACTCACTTTCGGCTCTGGGAGGACTGCCAGGTTCGCCGTAATGTCGAACTGGGGCAAACCTGACGAGCTTCGGTATCGGCCCGGACCCACCGATTCGCGATTCTCCGACGGGGAACCGAGGGGTTGGACGGCTGTGGGGCGCCGTTCGGCCCCCGGTCCCAGTCCCTGCACCCATCGTTCTTGGGCCCTGCGGGCGGCGTGGCCGGCACCGGGACGAGCCCGGTGAGTGGGAACGAGCCGGTGGTGGACGACCGGTGGGGCAGGACCCAGGACCCGTTGTTGTGGGGGAGTCGCTTTGCCGGGGCCCCGCCCCCGTGGCAGAATAGTTACATGCCGCAAGCAAGTACGTTGCCGCCGAAGGGATCCGCGCCGGCCCGGGCCCCGGGGTCGCCCGCCGCCGATGTCGCCGTCGACCAGATCCAGGCCAGCCTGCAGGTGATCGCCCGGTCCATCAGCCAGGTGCGCATGCACGAGCGCCTGTTGCAGTCGGCAGGGGTGCGCCTGGACCGGGCCGGGGCCGCCGCGCTGTACAAGCTGCATGTCCACGGTGACGCCATCCGGGTCACGGCGTTGGCCGAGATGCTCGATGTGGACACCCCGACGGTGACCCGCAAGATCCAGCAGCTCGAGCGCGACGGGCTCGTGATCCGTCACCCCGATCCCGACGACGGTCGGGCCTCGCGCATTCGCCTCACTCCAACGGGTCGGCGGACCCTCGAACGGGTGCTGAAGGCCCGACGGGCCTGGCTCGACCGGCTGCTCGAGGGCTGGGACGACGACGACCTGGCCCGGTTCGGAGCCCTCCTGGGTCGGTTCTCGAATTCGTTGGAGCGCGACATGGAGGACGCCCGTGGTTCGTGACGTCGCGGTGGCGTCGGCACAAGCGCCGGTCGACCACGAATTCGACAAGGCCGAGCACCGACGGATCCTCGTGATCCTGGTGGCGCTCATGCTCGGCATGATCCTGGCCTCGCTCGACCAGACCATCGTGTCGACGGCATTGCCCACCATCGCCGGCGACCTGCACGGGTTGAACCACCTGTCGTGGGTCGTGACCGCGTATCTCCTGGCCTCGACGATCTCGACCCCGTTGTGGGGGAAGCTCGGCGACCTCTACGGCCGCAAGAACCTCTTCCAGTTGTCGATCGTCATCTTCCTGGTGGGCTCGATGCTGTCGGGCCTGGCCCAGAACATGGTGGAGCTGATCGCGTCACGGGCGCTGCAGGGCATCGGCGCCGGAGGCCTGATGGTGGGGGCCCAGGCGATCACCGGTGACGTGATCCCGGCCCGCCAGCGGGGCAAGTACATGGGGTACTTCGGTGCGGTGTTCGGCATCACGAGCGTCATCGGCCCACTGGCCGGCGGGTGGTTCACCCAGCACCTGTCGTGGCGCTGGATCTTCTACATCAACGTGCCCATCGGCATCATCGCCTTGTTCACGATCGCGGCGGTGCTCCATATCCCCGCCAACCGCGTCCCGCACAAGATCGACTGGCTCGGGACCGCCCTCATGTCGTCGGGCGTGACCGCCATCATCCTCCTGACCACGTGGGGCGGGACCCAGTACGCCTGGGGCTCGGGACTGATCATCGGGCTGGGACTGGTCGGCGTGGCGCTGTTGGTCGCCTTCTGTGTGGTCGAGGCGAAAGCGGTCGAGCCGCTCATCCCGCTCGGCTTGTTCCGGAACCGCACCTTCAACGCCGCGTCGGGGGTGGGGTTCATCATCGGCTTCGCCATGTTCGGGGCCATCGTCTACCTGCCGGTGTACCTACAGATCGTCCATGGCGCCACGACGACGGCGTCGGGGCTCGAGCTGTTGCCGCTCGTGGGCGGCATGCTGACCACGTTCATCTTGAGCGGGCGGATCGTGACCCGGACGGGACGGTACAAGGTGTTCCCCATCGTGGGATCGGCTGTGCTGGCCGTGGGTCTCGTGTTGTTGTCACGACTTGGGCTCACGACCTCGTTCGGGGTGACCTCGATCTACATGGTCGTGGTCGGGCTCGGCGTGGGCCTGGTGATGCAGGTGCTGGTGGTGGCCGTGCAGAACTCGGTCTCCTACGAACAACTCGGCGTGGCCACCTCGACGGCCACGTTCTTCCGCACCATCGGCGGTGCTTTCGGCGTGTCCATCCTGGGGGCGGTCTTCAACAACCGGGTGATCTCGGAGGTGTCCAAGGCACACCTCCCGGCGGCCGCGCTGCGCTCGATCGCGAGCGGATCGAACATCATCGTCAACCCCGCCAAGATCGACAACCTGCCCCCGGCGATCAAGGCTCCGCTCGTCGCCGCCTTCGGCCATTCCCTGCAGACGGTGTTCTTGGTGGCGGTGCCCTTCGCCGTGTTGGCCTTCGCGTTGGGCTGGTTGATGAAGGAGATTCCGTTGCGAACGACGGCGTTCAGGCCGACATCGCCCGATTCGAACGGGACCGGCCAGGACAAAGGGGATCCGAGCGACGAGTCCGACGTCCCAACCGAGGTCGTGGCGCTGTGATGCGGCGTCGTTCGTAACGGCGCGCTGCTGAGGGGGTCAGACGCTTCGGAGTAGAGGGGTGCTCGAGGTGCCCGTCGTCGAGGGGCCAGACGTCGAGGGGCCAGACGTCGAGGCGAGGATGCCGAGGGCCTCGGCGCGCGCCGTGCGGTACGACTCCCACAGCTCGACCTTGGAGGCAACGTCGGGGGTCGTCGTGGCCGTGACGACACAGCGGCGCATCCGATCGACCAGATCGCGCAGGGCCACGGTGTGCTCGTGACCGTGTGCCGGCGGGGACGTGGAGTTGGCGGGATTGGGCGCCGCTGCGGGCACGATGGGACCGAAGTGATCTTCGAACCTGAGCGCCGCCGACATTGATCCGGACATTGAGGACCTCACTTCCCCGCCTCGATTTGCATCGTCCCTGGGGGCGCGAAACTTGACATCGTCGCCGGGTGTCCCTCGGGTCCCTGTTCCGGGATGAGAACATGCATTCTCTGCGTGGCCGCGGCACAACCTCGAAGAGTGGTCTGAGGGACGTCTGATCGAGCGGAGGGGGTCGGTCGTGTCGGTGTTGGCGCAGGGGTCGGGGTCCAAGCCTTTCTCGACTCCCGTGCGACTCGCCGTCTACGCCGGTGCCTGTGCGGTGTTCGTGGTCGTCGTCTTCATCCGGGGCGGCCCCAATCCCGCCGAGACCGACGCCCATGCCGTGACCCTTCCCACCACCGCCATCTCCCACGGTGACCTGCGGGCCGCCGAACGCCAGACCGTGGTGCCGAATCCGCCCGGGTACCCGCTCCTGATGTCGCCGTTGGTCCTCGCCTTCCGGCCCTGGATCGGATCGCCCCGTTGGTGCGACGACAAACCGGTCCCCAAGATCCTGCGAACGACAGCGCCCGCGTACTTCTTGTCGATACTGGGCCCGTGTACGGCGCGCCACGGCGCTGATCACGGGAGGCCCTACCCGATCTGGTATCGGTCCCAGGCGATCCTGGCCATATTGGGGTGGGTCGTGCTGGCGGTGGGGGCGGGGATGCTCCTGCGGGCGGCGGGGGGCGGCGGCGTCGCAGAAGCATTGCTCTTGATGGCGTTGGCCGTGTTGCCGAGCGCGTCCGACGCCATCGCGCAGACCTTTCACCCTCAAGATCTCATGAGCGTGGGGCTCAGTTGCGCCGGGATGTCCCAGGCGCTGCGACGACGATGGGTCGTGGTGGGCGTGTTGTTCGGCGTGGCCTTCTTGTGTAAGCAGTTCGCCGTCTTGCCCTTGCTGGCCGTGTTGGCGGCCGCGCCGGACTGGCGCGCTCGGGCCCGGGTCGTGGTCCCCGTGGGAGCTGTCGTCGCGGCGGGTGTCGTCCCCTTCTACCTCGTCGCCCCGGTGGACACGGTGCGGGCCATGACGGCGGTGTTCGTGTCGGGCGTCAGGCTGGAGAAGACCCCCACCGTCGTGGGATTGTTCGACATGTTGGAGGAGACGAAGCTCACGGTGGCGCGTGACGCCCCCATCGTCCTCGCCGCCGTGCTGGTCGTGTGGGCCCGGTGGCGAGCACGCGGCACGCTCTTGGCACCGGGCCCCCTGGTCGGTCTCGCCCTGGCGTGCCTGGCCACTCGATTGGTGTTCGAGATCTCACTTCTCAACTACTACTTCCTGGCCGTGGGTGTGGCCATGCTGCTCCTCGACGTCATCCGCCGACGGCTGCCGGTGTGGTCGGTGGGATGGATCGTCGTCACGCGTTTCGTCGTCACGCCACTGGCGCCCCATGTGGCTTTGACGCTGACCGCGGCCTTGTTCCTCTTGGCCGCGCTGGTCCCGATCGGGCTCGGGCTGGCCCAGGTCAGGAGGGGGCCGCGACCGCCGGTGCCGGTGGCGCTGCGCTGATCGTCTCCGATCCGGTCACGTCACCGGGCGCCGCTATGTCAGCGGCAGGGTGTCAGCGGCAGGGTGTCAGCGGCAGGGTGTCAGCGGCAGGGCTTCCAGGGTTTGGCCGTCAGGGCCAGGCTCTTCTGGATGGCGTCGCGTCGGTGCAACGTGGCGCTCGGACAGTAGCGGGCCGGCTTGGCACGGTATTCGACTTCGACCACTGCCTTGCCGGCGGAGGTCCATCCGTCGTAGGCGTCGCACTCGTTGAACTGCGCACACTGCTCGTTGACGGCGAAATCGAAGGTGCTCTGGAGCTGGCCCAGTTGGTCGAGGTCGTTCTTCAGTCCCACCGACATGCCGTAGGTGTGGGCGACCGAGGCGAGATCCTCGTTGAAGGTGAGCTGGTCGGTGGCGGTGAGCGGGAATCCCGTCAGGTTCTGGTACCCGTCGACGTTGTCGAAGTCGACGGCGTCGAATCCCGCCGCCGCGCACTTCGCCACGCGGTTGGTGATGATCGGCACGAGGACTGCAGTGGCCCTGATGTCGAGCCAGCGCTCTCCGGGCCAGCCGTTGGACAGGCCCTTGACCGACGCCGGGTAGAGCCCGGCGTCAGGACGGAAGTTCTCCCACGTCCCGGCATCGACATAACAGATGGCGTGGGCACCGATGGCGTGGATCGCAGCGACCGAGGCGGTGTTGAGCGTGACACCATCGGGTGCGTACAAGTCGACGTCGTAGACGCCGGGACGGACGCAGGCACCTCCACTCTTGGGCACGGCGCACAGGTTGGTCTTGAGCTTTCCCTGCAGTTGGTACTGCCAACGCAGCCCCTGGGTCGGGATCCACATGGTCTTCGCGCTCGCCACCGGGACCAGGACCAAGAGAGAGGTCCCCAGCACCGATGCGACCACGACCGCACCCGCCGTCCGCCGCGCCCAACCCACGCCCAGAGCGTATTCCCGCGTGGGGTCACGTGCCGGGCCTCTCGAACGGGGCCTACGGTTCGACGTCGTGAAGCTGACCGTGCGGGTGCATCCCGGGGCATCTCGTGACGACGTGGGCGGCCGCTACGGCACCGATGAGCCTCCGACCCTGGTGGTGCGGGTGGCCGCGCCGGCGACGGACGGTCGCGCCAACGAGAGGCTGGTACGGGTCTTGGCCGAGGCGTTCGGGGTTCCTCGACGTGCGGTCACGGTCGTGGCGGGTGTCACGAGTCGGACCAAGGTCGTGGAGGTCTCGGGTGCGGATCCCGAGGTCCTCGGCCGTCTCCTCACGCGCTGACGTCGCTCACGCCGCGTGGGGTGCTCCTGAGCCCGCGCCGGGTTCCAGTCCGACGGTGTCGGCCACGGCCAATTTGAGCCCGACTTCGACGAGCACCCATCCCACCGAGCGCCGCACCCGCCGCCCGACGGCGAGATGCCCTCGGAGTCCAAGGCGCGGCCTCCCGCGGCGCGCCCGTTGGGCGGCCTGGCGGAGCTCATCGTGTCGTTGTGCCGCGAGGGCAGCGAGTAGCCACGGGTGCATGGAAGGACTTTCAGAGGAGAACGGGCTCCGAACCCGGAGATCCGGGTCGGGGCGCGCGCGATGACGGGCGCGAATGCTCTCGGGGGCCGGCTCAGGGGGAGTCCGGGGACGAGCGGCCTACGGTGTGCGCAGGACTAGGACGTCGCTCGTGCGGACGCGGGTCGGCCGGCGCCGAAGCGCATGAGTTCGCATTTCATCGAATCGATCGTTGGCATCGGCACCTCCTTCTCGCTCGGTCCTCGGTCGCCGACGCTCGGCTCTCCAGGACACAAATACGATATCGCACAGACGAGTGAGGATCCAGGGACATCGTGAAAAGATCTGGCCTGTGATGGAGATGACGGTCCCGACGGTGCGAAGAGGGCGACGGTGAACGGGGTCGTCTTCGCGCTCGGGTTGGTGATCGTCTTGATCACCGCGGCCAACGTCATCTTCACACTCGTGCTCCCGAGGCGACCCGCCGGGATCGAGCGGTTGTCGCTCGTGGTCAACCGGGTCGTGCGGTTTGTCTTTCTCGTCGTCTCACGTGCGGCGAAGAGCTACGAGGTGAAGGACGCGCTGCTGGCGCCGGCGGCCCCGGTGGCACTCTTGGCGCAGCTGGCCGTGTGGCTCGGATTCTTCGTCCTCGGCTATGCGTGCATGCTCGAGCCCACGACCCATGGATTCTCCGGCGCGTTCACCCAAGCGGCGGTGACGCTGTTCAGTGTGGGAACGGCGCACGCCGGGGGGCCGCCCAACCAGACGGTGGACATCGCGGCCGGTGCCACGTGGGCCATCGTGGTGACCCTGCAGATCGCCTATCTCCCCTCGCTCTACGACGCCTTCAACCGACGCGAGGCGTTGGTGGCGATGCTCGAGAGTCGCGCCGGCCTGCCGGCGTGGGGACCCGAGGTCCTGGCCCGCCACCAGTTGGTCGGCATCATCGACGCCCTTCCCAGTCTCTACGCCGATTGGGAGCGCCTGGCCGCGGACCTGGCCGAAAGCCACACCACCTACCCGGTCCTGCTCCTGTTCCGCTCGCCCGAGCCGTGGTACTCGTGGGTGGTGGGCCTGCTCGCCGTGCTCGACGCGGCGGCGATGGACCTGGCGCTCTCGCCCGACGCGTCATCGTCGCAAGCCCGGCTGTGCTTGCGCATGGGTTTCACCACCCTCAACCGGATCGCCAAGACCCTCGGATGGCCGGTCGATCTCGATCCGAACCCCGAAGGCCCCATCAACCTGACGTTCGAGGAATTCGCGCAGGCCGTGCACATGTTGGATGAGATCGGATATCCGATGGAGCTGACCGCCGAGGAGGCGTGGCCGAACTTCCGCGGCTGGCGGGTGAACTACGAGGCCAACGCCTACCGGTTGGCCGATCGGGTGGTTTCTCCTCCGGCCCCGTGGTCAGGCCCGCGGACCCATCTGCGTACGGGTCCGGTTGCCCCTCGTCGGCCGCCGCAACGAAGCCCGGGGGGCAAGGTGTTCGCCGCCCATCGACCCGAGGCGGCGGCGTCGCCGGTCCGAAGACGGGGAAGTCCCACCCGACCGAGGCAGACGCCGTAGTTCGGCGTCTGCCAAGGGCCACCCACAAGCCACGCATTGTTGGCCCCAGAGGACCCTGAAGCAGGACCTTCGGCCCTGTCCCACCCCGTAATTGCAGCCAGATACTGGTTGTAACAGAACGTCAATGTGACGGAGTCAATCAATGGGTGGTCATCGAGGGGCCAGCGCAGTCCTCACTCACGAAGAGATTGACGAGCCTGACGTCACTCACGCCCTTTGGGTCACGCGATTCGGCCGCACTGAGCGGCTTCTCCATTGGTGGATCGTTTCGATGTTCGCGACCGCACTGCTCAGCGGACTTGCGATGGGCGATGAAGCCGGATCAGGTGCCGTCATGAAGCTCCATATTGGTTCGGTAGCCCTTATCGGGGTCGGAGTCATTGCTTCGCTCGTATTCGGCAACAGCCGTGCGGTGCTTCGATCAGCTCGGGACCTCTTGGTATTCAATAGGCTCGACATCACATGGCTCGTGGCGCGAGTCCGGCACCCCTTTCGTATCGGTGGAGAGCCTCGCTGGGGGAAGTTCAACGCCGGTCAAAAATTGCTCGCCTGGGCGTTAATGGGGTCAGTCGGGGCGTTGATCGCGACGGGACTTCGATCGTGGTCCAATGGAGGAGACTCAGGGGGTCCTCACGCGGCAGCCGCTGTGGTCGCGGTCCTTCTACTCGGTGCCCACGTCTTCATGGCAGTGTTGAATCCCGCAACACGGCCCGCTCTCCCGGGAATGATATTCGGTCACGTGCGTCGATCGTGGGCCGCAAAGCACCATCGGGGTTGGCTGGACGAAGTGGACAACCGATCCAGTCCATAGTCCCCAGCAGGTTCCACCCTTTCACGGAAGAGACGTCGATCAAGTGGCAGAACCGAACAGAGCACCCACGCCATAAGTGACGGTCAGTGCCAGAGCGCCACCGATACCGACTCGGAGTGCGCCGCGCAGTCGTGGAGCGCCTCCCATGGCCGCTCCGAGGACACCAAGAATGCAAAGTGCCGCCAGCGTGACGCC
>JADGOL010000191.1 GCA_017882995.1 Acidimicrobiales bacterium
ATCTCCAACCCGGACAAGATCTTCTTTTCGACCCGGGGCGAGACCAAGCTGGATCTGGTCTGGTACTACTTTGCCGTCGGCCCCGGCGCCCTGCGTGGCGTGCGCGAACGCCCGACTGTGTTGAAGCGGTACCCCGACGGCGCCGAAGGGTCCTTCTTCTACCAAAAGCGCGTGCCGTCGGGCCATCCGTCGTGGCTCGAGACGGTGACGGTGACGTTCCCGAGCGGGCGTAGTGCCAAGGAGCTGTGCCCGGTGGACGTCGCCCACATCCTCTGGGCGGTCAATTTGGGTTGCCTCGACCTCAATCCGTGGCCCGTGCGCAGGAGCGACACCGATCATCCTGATGAGCTCCGCGTCGACCTCGACCCGCAGCCCGGCGTCTCGTTCGATGCCGTGCGGCGCGTAGCGCTCGAGGCGCACGCCGTGCTCGAGGAGCACTCTCTGGTCGGGTTCCCGAAGACCTCGGGGTCGCGTGGCATGCACGTGAACGTCCCCATCGAGCCGCGTTGGACCTTCACCGACGTCCGCCGGGCGGCATTGGCCCTGGCGCGCGAGCTCGAGCGACGGCTCCCTGATATCGCCACGTCGGCATGGTGGAAGGAGCAGCGCGGTGAGCGCGTGTTCGTCGACTACAACCAGAACGCACGCGACAGGACGGTGGCGTCGGCCTACTCGGTGAGAGCCAACCCCGAAGGACGGGTGTCGTGCCCGCTCGACTGGGACGAGGTGCCCGATGTCGACCCCGGCGACCTGACCATCGCCACCGTCCCCGGTCGTTTCGCGACCCGGGGCGACCCGGCGGCGTCGATCGACGAGGTGCGCCACGACCTCGGTCCGCTGCTCGAGCTCTCCTACCGCGACGAGGTCGACGGCCTCGGGGACGCGCCGTGGCCTCCGAACTTCCCCAAACAGAAAGGTGAGCCGCACCGGGCCGCCCCGAGCCGGTCGCGCCGGCGCGAGCCCGAGGCGCCCGCGTCAGGCCCGGAAGACTGACTCGAGCTCGGCGGGCACCGCCACGTCCAGCTGGGCGTAGGTGCACGATTCGGGGCGACGGTCGGGACGCCACCGGCGGAACGTGGTGGCGTGGCGAAAACGGTCCCCTTGAAGGTGGTCATAGGCGACCTCGCACACCAGGTCCAGATTGACCGGCTCCCAGCTCAGGTTCTTGCCGGCATTCCAACGCGACGGCGCTCCGGGTTTGCGCCCAGAATTGTCGCCGTCGTGCTCGAGCTCGGACCACGCCGCCCAGGGATGTCCTTCGAGCGTCGTCGGGCGATAGGGGGCCAGTTCGTCGACCAGTTCCCGGCGCCGCGCCGCCGTGAACGACGCTGAGACCCCCACATGATGGAGGACGCCCGCCTCGTCGAAGAGGCCGAGGAGCAGGGACCCCACCACTCCACCGGACTTGTGCCAGCGGAACCCCGCCACCGCGCAGTCCGCGGTGCGTTCGTGCTTCACCTTGGCCATGACCCGCTCGCCTTCGCGGTAGCTGAGGTCCGGGCGCTTGGCCACGACGCCGTCGAGCCCGGCACCCTCGAAGCGCGAGAACCAGTCGCTGGCGACGGTGGGGTCGGTGGTCGACGGCGTCAGGTGCACCGGCGCGTCGCAGCCGCCGAGCGCTTCTTCGAGCAGGGCCCGGCGCGCCGAGAAGGGCTCACCCCGGAGGTCCCGTTCTCCGAGTGCGAGGAGGTCGAATGCCACGAACGACGCCGGCGTGGCCTCGGCCAACATCGCCACCCGGGATGCGGCCGGGTGAATGCGCTGGAGCAGGGCGTTGAAGTCGAGCCCGTGCGCGCCGGCGATGACGATCTCGCCGTCCACGACGGCGCGTGGTGGGAAAGAGGCGCGGATCGGTTCGACCAACTCGGGGAAGTACCTCGTGAGCGGGCGCTCGTTGCGACTGCCCAGCTCCACCTCGGAGCCGTCTCTGAAGGCGATGCACCGGAACCCGTCCCATTTCGGCTCGTACAGCATGCCGTCGACGATGGGGAGTTCTCGGGCCAGCTTGGCGAGCATGGGTGCAACCGGCGGCATGACGGGGAGATCCATGCCCACACGCTGCCACGTCGGCGCCAATCGATGTGGATCAGCGTCGACGCTCCTTCAGGGTGCGATCCTGGTGGCCGGAGGCGACACCATGGCCAATCCCATGTTCGTGAACGACGAGCGCATGGTCGAGATGATCTTCGACTACTGCCGCCAGCGACTGGCACTCGACCCGGTGGCGCTGGACTTCGGTGGAACACGTGAGTCCTTCGACGAGGTCCTGTCAGGTCTGATCGGAGAGTCGGGCAACGATCCCGACGCCGTGCTGGCGCTGTTCTCGGATCACCTGGCCACCGCGGTCGTCTCCTGTGACAGCCCACGTTTCTTGGCCTTCATCCCCGCCGCACCCACCAAGGCGGCCCTGCTGTTCGACATGATCGTGTCGTGCTCCTCGCTCCAGGGCACGTCGTGGTTGGAGGCGGCGGGAGCCGTGGCGGCGGAGAACCAGGTGCTCGAGTTCTTGGCCGAGTTGGCTGGTCTCCCCCCCGGAGCAGGCGGGTGCTTCGTGTCCGGTGGGTCGATCGCCAATCTCTCCGCCCTGGTCGTGGCGCGTGACACCGCCGCGCTCCGGCGCGGCGCCGCCCCCCGGCGACCGCGCATCGCCGTCAGCGAAGAAGCGCACGCCTCGGTCGAAAAGGCGCTGCGGATCCTGAGCGTCGAGCCGTTCGTGGTGCCTTCGGTCGACCACCGTCTGACCGGTGACGCACTGGCGGCTGCGCTCGAGCGCGACGACCACCCCGACGACGTGATCGGTGTCGTCGCCACGGCGGGCACGACCAATGCGGGGATCGTCGACGATCTGACCGGCATCTCCGCCGTGGCGCGCCAGCGCGCCCTGTGGTTCCACATCGACGCCGCCTACGGTGGCCCGGGACTGTTCACCCCCCTCGTCAGGGACCGATATGCGGGGATCGAGAACGCCGATTCGTTCGTCATCGACCCCCACAAGTGGCTGTATGCCCCCTTCGACTGTGCCGCCCTCGTCTACCGCCAACCGGCACTGGCGAAGGCGGTGCACGCCCAGGAGGCTTCCTACCTCGACGTCATCCATGACGAGGACAACCCGGTGTGGAACCCCAGCGACTACGCCGTGCACCTGACCCGTCGGGCGCGGGGCCTGCCCTTGTGGTTCTCCCTCGCTGTCCACGGTGCCGGTGCATATCGCGACGCCGTCGAGACCGTGCTGCGCACGGCGTGGGCCAGTGCCGAGCTCATTACTGCGACGCCGCACCTCGAGCTGGTCCGTGAACCCGAGCTGTCCATCGTGCTCTTTCGCCGCAGGGGGTGGAGCGCGTCGGACTACGACGATTGGTCGGTGCGCCTCCTGGCCCAACAGGTCGGCTTCGTCACCCCGACGTCGTGGGAGGGCGAGACCGTGGCCAGGCTGGCGTTCCTCCACCCCGGCACGACGCTCACCATGGTCGAGGAGATCCTGGCCACCATGGCCTGAAAGGAACGCAGGCGGCTATACTTGGTGAAACGGAGAATCTACCAAGTGGAGCGGCAATGGCCCAGGTCGAGAGGTTCAAGGTGTCGACCTCAGGGCAGATGTCCTTGCCGGCGGCCGTTCGTCACCGCTGGGAGCTCGACGAGGGTGGACAGGTCGAGGTGCTCGACGTGGGTTTCGGGGTTCTGACCCTCCCGACGGGGTATTCGGCCCGGCTTCTCGATGAGCTCCTGCCGGCCGAGGATCACTACGCCGCAGTCGCCGGTGAAGAGGACCTGGACCTGCGTAGTCGGTGACGGTCCTGCTCGACGATCACCTGCTGCGCGACTGGATGACGGGGCCGGACCAGACGCTGCGCGCCGCGGTCGGCGGGGAACCTTTGGCGACGACCAATCTCTGGTTTGCCCGACTGTGCAAGAGCGCGGCGCGAGCAGAGAGCGGCGCTCTTCTCGGCGAGCTGAGCCGGGTCGAGCGAGACGCCGTCGTGGCGGCGTTGGTGAGGTTGCCGCGCGACATCGCGGTCGTTCCGATGCGTGACGTGGCATGGAGAATGGGAGTGCTCGTCTCGACCCATACAGGGCTCTCGACGTTGGGTTCAGAGGCCGTGGCCGCCGCAGAGGTGCTCGGCGCACGAGTGCTCGCATCCAGTCGCGACGACAGCCCGGGCATCCGTCGGTGTTGCGACGGGTTGCGGATCCCCTATCAGACGGTCACTCGTCGGGGCGGTGACCCGGGGACGAGGGACTGACCGCAGCGCGCCCTTCGAGCAACGGGTCCTCGGGGTGGCGGCGCGGGGCAGCAGCAGAGCCCGAGCGCCGGCGCCAGGCGATTCCCGACAGGGCCTCGAGGACGACGCGGTTGGCGAGATAGGCGGTGACCTCGGCGTGGTCGTAGGGAGGCGACACCTCGACGACGTCGACGCCGGCCACTGGAAGCTCCATCGTGGCGCGTCGCACCGCGTCGAGGAGTTGGCGACTCGAGAAGCCTCCGGGCTCGGGCGTGCCGGTCCCGGGCGCGAACCCCGGGTCGACGACATCGATGTCGACCGAGAGGAACACCGCGTCGCACTCGTCGGTGGCGATGGCGAACGCCTCGGTGAGACAAGCCGGCAGGCCGCGTGCCTCGATCTCCGTCATCTCGAAGCTTCGCATCCCCTGCTCGGCCATCCAGGCGAGGGTGTCGGAGTCGGGCCAGTACCCGCGCAAGCCGATCTGGAGGAAGCGGTCGCCGCGCGCCGCGCCGGACTCGATGAGCCGGCGCATCGGTGTGCCGTGGCCGTACATGGACCCGAACTGGTTGTCCGCGGTGTCGGCGTGGGCGTCGAAGTGGATGACCGAGACGCGACCCCAGCCGACATGCTTGGCGACCCCGGTGACATCGGGGAGGGCGATGGTGTGGTCCCCACCCAGGACGACGGGCACCGAGCCCGAGCGTGCCACCTGCTCCACGGCGCGCTCGAGGCGCTGGAGCGAGACCTCGATCTCGCCCGGGAGCATCTCGACGTCACCGACGTCGACCACGGCCAGTTCTGTCAACGGGTCCACACCCAGAGCCAGGTGAGGCCGGCGCCCGTCGTGGGGGAGGTAGTCGGTGAGCCGGATCGCCTGGGGCCCGAATCGACATCCGGGTCGGTGCGAGGTGCCGCCGTCGAAGGGCGCCCCGAGGATCACCGCTCCGGCGGTCGAATAGCTCTCGGGCTCCTCGAGATCGGCGGCGGGGACACCGGCGAAGGTGGCGTCGGGTCCGTACATGTTCGGAGTCCGCATCCCGGCCATTCTTCCCGTCGGGAGACCCCGGCGCCCGCTTCTCACCTGCCAGGCGGTTGCTGTGAGCGACGATCGTCGCTAGTCGAGGGTCTTTCGGTAGACGTTCGTCTCTCGTTGGACGAAACCGAGGCGCACGTACAGGCGGTTGGCCGCTTCACGCGACGGGCGCGACGTCAGGTCGACGGTGCGCGATCCGGCTGTCGCGGCGCGGGCATTGGCCGCATGCACGAGGGCCGCGCCGACGCCGCGGCCGCGGGTGGCGGTGGTGACGACCACGTCCTCGATCCACGCCCGCGGGCCCGTCGGGGCACTGAAGACCACCAGCGTGAGCGATCCGAGGATGGTGTCATCGGTGGTGTCGCGTGCCACGAACAACACGGTCGCAGGAGAGCTCACGATCTCCTCGAGCGCGTCGTGGGTGAGAGGCGGAGCCGATGAGGACAGTTCCGGCACGAGCTTGCGCAGCGCCTCGAGGACCTCGGATGTCACTGTCGTGACCTCGTCGACGACGACCCCGTCCGGTGCCTTCACGGTCCCGTCAGCACCCATCGCCCAAGGAGTGTAGCGAGGGGGCCCGTCGCGCCACGGTGATTCAGCGTGCACCGCATGTCAGTGGTGCTCTTCGTCGCGAGCTTGCTGCTCAGGGAAATGGTGGGCGACGGCTTGGTGGTAGTCGGGCGTGTCGTGCCCGGGGTGACCGGAGGGACTGGTATGGATCACCGCCTCGGCGAGGCGCGACACCTCGTGCAGGAGGCGGTGATGGGCTTCTTCTGCGATCGAGTGCGCGTCCACCAGGCTCAGCGAGGGATCCGACGAGATCTGGATCTCGGCACGAAGCTCGTGCCCGACCCACCGGATGCGGACGTTGTCGACGCCGTCGACACCGGGCACCTGGGTCAGGACACTTTCGACCTGGTCGACGAGCCCGGGGTCGACACTGTCCATGAGCCGCCGGTAGATCGTGCGCGTGGCACCCAACAGGACCAGCGTGACCGCGGCGGTGATCACGACCCCGACGATCGGGTCTGCCCGCGGCGCGCCGGCAAGGACGGCCACCGCCCCCACCACGACGGCCAGTGACGTGAATCCGTCGGAGCGGGCGTGCAGGCCGTCGGCGACAAGTGCCGCCGAGCCGATCCGACGTCCGACGCGCACCCGGTACATGGCCACGAGCTCGTTGCCCAGGAACCCGACACCGCCCGCGGCCATCACCCACGCCGCCCCGCTGATGGGTCGGGGATGCATCAATCGGTCGACGGCTTCGTAAGCGGCGACGACGGTGGAGGCCGCGATGATGGCCACGATGGCGACTCCGGCGAGGTCCTCGGCCCGACCGAACCCGTAGGTGTAGCGCCGGGTGGGACGTCGTCGCCCCATCTTGAACGCGAGTGCCAGAGGCAACGCCGTGAGCGCGTCGGCAAAATTGTGAATGGTGTCGGCGAGCAGCGCGACGGAGTGACTCAGCAGCGCCACGATCAGTTGCAGCACCGCGGTGACAGCCAGGATCCCGAGCGACAAGCCCACGGCTCGGATGCCGGCGGAGGTGGACTCGAGCACGCGCTCCCCGCTGTGAGCCCCGTGGTCATGGGGCAGCACCACCGACGCCACCAACCCCGTCAGCCCCCGGCGGTGCCGGTGCCCGTCGAGCGGCACACCGTCGGGATGGTGGCCATCGCGGTCGCGGTCCTCGTGGTGGTCGTCGTGGTCGGGCCCGTGCCCGCCCGCGCCCGCATGGGCGTCTTCGTCGTCGTGACCGGTGCGGTGTGTGGTCGGGTTCCCCACGCCACCTCCTTGCCGACCGGGGTCGGGCCCAGCCTAAGGTGCGACGGTGGCCCAGACGCTGAGGACCGAACCCGCCGCCGGCACCGCACGGCGCCCCAACATCCTTCTCGTCGTATCCGATCAGGAGCGCCAGCGCGGCTGGTTGCCCGCCTCGGTCCGCTTGTCGTGGCGCGAGCGGCTCATGGCCGAGGGCATCGAGTTCACCCGGTACTTCACACACTCCTCACCGTGCTCGCCGAGCCGCGCCAGCCTCCTCACCGGCCGGTACCTCCCGGGTCACGGTGTGATCGACAACGTGATCATGCCCGAGCACAAGGAGCTCGACCCTGCCATGGCGACGTTGGGCTCGTTGCTGCGCGGAGCGGGCTACCGGTCCTCGTACATCGGGAAATGGCACCTGTCGCAGTCCGAGCACCCTGACATGGAGGCGTACGGGTTCGCCGATTGGGACGGCAACGACCGGCACTTCATGGGGTGGGCCGGGACCGGCGTCCACTTCGATCCCATCATCGCCTCGAACGCCGCCCAGTGGATTGACGCCAACGCCCGGTCGCAACCCGGTGCGGCGGCCGAGCCGTGGTTCTTGACCGTCGCGCTCGTGAACCCGCACGACGTCATGTGGTTCCCAATCGACCAGCCCGGGTACGCGGACCGCAATCCCGAGGACGTCGCGTTGGTGCGCCGCATCCTCGACGCCGCGGCGTGGAAGGACGACGACCCGTTGCCGATCTACCGCCAGGACTACGAAGAGATCGTCGAAGAGCTCCCCGCCAACTTTCATGACGACCTCCACACCAAGCCCGAGGCGCACCGGCAGTGGCGCTGGGACCAGCAGCACGGGCTGTGGGGCTACATCGACCCGAGCGACACCAAGGCTTGGCTCCGCCACCTCGACTATTACGTCGAGCTCCAGCGTCTCGCCGACCAGAGTTTGGGGACGGTGCTCGGGGCTCTCGAGAACGCCGGTGCGTGGGACGACACCGTGGTGATCTTCACCTCGGACCACGGCGACATGTGCGGGTCACACGGGCTGCGGTCGAAGGGCCCCTTCGTCTACGACGAGATCATGCGGGTGCCGCTGTACATGCGGGTGCCCGGTGTGACGACGCCGGGCTCGACCACCGAAGCCCTGGCGACACACGTGGACCTCGCCGCCACCATCTGTGCCCTGGCCGGACTCGATCCCGACGCGGTGGCGGGTTCAGGCGGCGAGGGTTCGGGATTGCAGGGTGTCGACTTCTCGTCGGTGTTGGCAAAGCCCGACACGTCGGTGCGCGACCACGTCTTGTTCGCCCAGGACTCGGCGCAGACCCGGAACCTGAACCAGGTCCGGTACGCGTTGCGCGGGTTCTTCGACGGGCAAACCAAGTACGCCCGCTACTACGGCGTGGGTGGGGGCAAGCCCTCGAGCGGCCTGTGGGGAAGGGACCCCGGGCAGAAGCTGTTCGACGTGGACTGCGACTTCGACGATCAGGACCACGAGTGGTACGACCACGACACTGATCCGCTCGAGCTCGTCAACGTGGCCAACGACCGGGCTCGACGGAGCGAGCTACGTGAGCTGTTCGAGCGCCTCCGCCACTACGAGGCCCAGGAGATGGTGTCGGCTCCCTGACCGGGCCTTCGGTCCGGGCCGTCAGTCGGGCAGTCGGTCAGGGCCGGTCGGGCAGTCGCACCGTGGGGACGGCTTGGAATCGGCGTTGTGCTTCCATGGCGAGGCGTGGGGCGAGCCGGCGACCCTTGGTCAGAAACGACACCGCCATGCGGGGGCGACCCCCGGCCAGGCTCCAGTCGGCCAGGGCTCGCTCGGCACGGAACCGCATCCCGGCACCGGAGGGCTCGACGGTCCCGATGATCGTCCGGTTCTCCTGACCGGTGAACGCTTCGGGATGTGAGTGCATGGTGAGACACGCCGGCCCGGCGGTGATCGGAGGGGCGCCGTCACCGAGGATGAGCCGAAAGCCGTCCTCGACGAGCTCGGTGCGTTGTACCGGCAGGCAGAGGGGGAAGCCGTTGGCATCGATGGCGGTGAGATCGTGGGTGGTGAGGCGATCGGCTTCCTGCGCGGCGACGCGCCATGACGAGGGGGGCGCCAGCCACGCACCGGGCTGCATTCCACTCGGGGCGGGATCGGAAAGCGGCGCTGCGGTCCCCTCGGGCGCGTTCCAGCTGCGGGCCGGTTCGTCGAGGCTGCGACGGGACCACCATCGGATGTGGAGCGGGGTGACCTCGATCCAGATGCGCGCGTAGTACCAGGCCAGCCGGCGGAGCACGAACCGGGGTTGGCCCTTGGTGGCGTCGGGCAGCTTTTCCATGCTCAATCGCACGTAGCGGTCCGTGTTCGCCTGGAGGTCCGAGTCCCGCACCGTGGCGAGGCCCTGGACGAGCACGACGGGTGGGTCGACGAGCCCCGACCCGACCGGGTCCGCGAACAACAGACACACCCGGGGGTCACGTCGGGCGCGCTCGGCCTTGGCGGGGTAGGTGAGGCCGGTCGACACGTCGATGGTCAGCCCGTCGGCACTCAAATACGGCGTGGTCGGGACGGTCACGGGCCGGCCGTCGCGCGTCAGGCTGGCGTACTCGGCGGTGACGGATCGCTCGAAGACCTCGACCAACTCGTTGGTCCAGGCCGAGGGCTTGCGCGGCTTTGGGGAGGGCGATGACCGGCTGTCATCCACGGGTGGGACCCTACTCGTCACCCCATCTGGGATCGCTGGTCGGTTGGATCAGACGGCGGCCACGAACATCTGCTGGCAGATGGCGGGGCCGAGGGGGAAGGTCAACCCGTCCACGTCGAGTGTGAGTGTCCCATCGGGTGCCCGGTCCCGGACGCGCGCCGAACGGCCCGGGATGAGCCCGTGCTCGTCGAGGTACTCGAGAGACGCCATGTCGAGCTCGACTTCCTCGGTGATGCGCTCGAGTCGCACCGTCACACCGGGCTCGACCTCGGCCAGGCTCAGTTGACTGGAGCGGATCGACCCTCCGGGCGCTCCGGGGATGGGGTTGCCGTGCGGGCAGGTCGTCGGGTTGCCCAGGAGCTCCACCAGACGCTCCTCGACCTCGTCGGAGATCACGTGCTCCCATCGTCCGGCCTCGAGGTGGGCCTTGTGCCAGGGCAGGCCGATGACGTCGACGAGCAACCGCTCCGCCAGGCGATGCTTGCGGATCACGCTGTCGGCCAGCACCCGGCCCTGTTCGGTGAGGGCGATGGTCCTGCCTTTGCGGTGGATATAGCCGTCCGCGCTGAGGCGGTCGAGCATCTCTGAGACCGAAGGCGCCGAGCGCCC
>JADGOL010000192.1 GCA_017882995.1 Acidimicrobiales bacterium
CGCCATCCGAGGCAATCTCCCAGTAGCCGCCGGTCACCGGATCCGCGGCGATGCCGACCACCGGAGCATCGAGGTGCTTGGCGCCCATGGACCCGTAGAACGGAGCGTTGAAGGCGAAGATCCCGCCGTCCGAGGCCACCTCCCAGTAGCCGCCGGTCACCGGATCCGCGGCGATGCCGACCACCGGAGCATCGAGACGCTTCCCACCCATGGAACCGAAGAAGCCGGCGCCGCCGAAGGCGAAGAGGCCGCCGTCCGACGCCACCAGGCGGTAGCCGGGCTCGATCTCGCCGATCACGAACGTCTGATTGAAGTTCCCTCCGCCCGGTGTGCCGCTTGCACCGACCGCCGTACACAGCGTCGGCCCGACGCACGACACCGCGTTCAGCGATGTCTGCGTGGCTGACGTGTTGGGACTCGACGCGATGGACCAGGTGGCGCCGTTCCAGGTCTCGACCAGCGTTAGAAAGTCGATGTTGTCCGTGGAAGACGAGCCCACGGCCGTGCATGCCGAGGGCCCGGTGCATGACACCCCGTCGAGGAGGTTCTGGACGGGCGCGGCATTGGGGCTCACCACGATGGACCAGCTGCTCCCGTCCCACATCTCGACGAGTGTTTGCACGGGCGAGGTGCCCGCGTTGATGGCGCCGACGGCCGTGCATGCCGAAGGCCCTGTACACGACACCTGATTCAGCAAGTCCCCTCCCGTTCCGGGGGCATTGGGGCTCGAGACGATGGACCAGGTCGAACCGTTCCAGCTCTCCGCCAGTGTCTGGTCGGCAGGGCCGCTCACGAATGCGCCGACGGCCGTGCACGACGAGGGCCCGATGCACGACACCCCGTTCAGAAATTGGAACTGCGACGGAGAGGTGTCGGGGCTCGACACGATGGACCATGCCACGCCGTTCCAGGACTCGACGAGCGTCTGGTTGGTCCCGGCCACGTTCTGGACACCCACGGCCGTGCACGACGTGGGGCCGCTGCACGACACGGCGTGGAGGAGGTTGAACGCCGAGGGAGAGGAGTCCGGGCTCGGGACGATGGACCATGCCACGCCGTTCCAAGACTCGACGAGGGCCTGGAGGGCAGAGCCGTTGTCCGCGTCTCCCACCGCCGTGCAGGCCGAGGCAGAGGTGCACGAGACCGCCAACAACTCGTTGCTCGCCGAGGGCGAGGTGTCCGGGCTCGGCACGATCGACCACACCCCGCCGTTCCAGGACTCGACGAGGGTCTGGTCGATCGTGCCGGTGTCGTACCTGCCCACGGCCGTGCACGACGACGGGCCGGTGCACGACACGGCGTTGAGGATGTTGATCTGGAAGGAGGAGGTGTCGGGGCTGGCCTCGATACTCCATACGGGGTTGGTGCCCGCCGCCGAGGCCGCTCCACCCGACGTCACCACCAATGTGGATCCGATGCCCAACACGCCCGCAAGGAGGACAACCATTCGCGTCCATGTCCGGGTGTGACCGTCGCCGCTGTCCGCGCAGACGTGACGGAGCACTCCCGACTCTCCTTCTTCCTGGCCCAGTTCTTAGCCCGCTCCTGGTCCGCAGACGCGACCGGCGATGACCGAGCCCTACCCCAGGCGTTCGATGATGGTGGCGTTGGCCTGGCCGCCGCCCTCACACATGGTCTGGAGGCCGTAGCGGCCGCCGGTGCGCTCGAGCTCGTTGAGCAGGGTCGACATGAGACGGGCTCCCGAGCATCCCGTGGGGTGGCCGATGGCGATGGCGCCCCCGTTGGGGTTGACGCGGGCCATGTCGGGATGCAGCTCGCGTTCCCACGCCAGGACCACCGAGGCGAAAGCCTCGTTGATCTCGACGACGTCCATGTCCTCGAGGCGCAGCTTGGCCTTCTCGAGCACGAGCCGGGTGGCGGGGATGGGCGCGGTGAGCATGATCACGGGATCGTTGGCCGCCACCGCGAAGGTGTGGAACCGGGCGCGCGGGCGCAGTCCCAGGGACTCGGCGCGCTCCTCGCTCATCACGAGAACAGCGGCAGCTCCGTCCGAGATCTGCGACGAGGTCCCCGCCGTCACCGAGCCGGTCTCGCTGAAGGCGGGGACCAGGCTGCCGAGCTTCTCGATGCTCGTGTCGCGGCGAACGCCCTCGTCGGCCTCGACGGTGGTGTCGCCGTCGGGCCCCGGTGAGCGGACCAGGACGAGCTCGTTGGCGAATCGGCCTTCGTCCTGGGCCCTCGCGGCGCGCCGGTGTGACTGCAGGGCGAAGGCGTCCATCTCGTCGCGCCCGACCTTCCAGCGCTGGGCGATCTCCTCGGCGGACAGGCCCTGGTGGATGAACTCGAACCGGGCGTGCACCGTCGGCCCGTAGGCCTCGCCGGGTCCGGGGTCGGTGGTCGATCCGATCGGCACCCTGCTCATCGACTCGACGCCGGCCCCGATGACGATGTCCATGGCCCCGGACATGACGGCCTGGGCCGCGAAGTGGATGGCCTGCTGGGCCGACCCACATTGGCGATCGACGGTGGTCCCGGGCACGGTGTCGGGGAACCCGGCCGCCAACGCGGCGTTACGGCCGATGTTCATGGCCTGTTCGCCCACCGTCATGGTGCACCCCATGACGACGTCCTCCACCAGGGCCGGGTCGAGGTCGTTGCGCTGCACCAGAGCCTTGAGAGGTGCCGCCGCGAGGTCGACGGCGTGCCAGCCCGACAACTTGCCGTTGCGGCGGCCCACCGGGGTGCGCACTGCGTCGACGATCACGGCATTGGGCATTGGAGACCTCCTGCCGAGCTTCCCGGCCCTTCGATTGTTGCCCAATATCTGGCGGTGTGTCAGATTCCCGTTTCATGGACCTCCGGTTCACCTCTGAGCAGGAGCGGTTCCGCGCCGAGGTCCGGGATTGGCTCGAGGCGCATGTCCCCTCGGCGTCGAGGGGGACCGGGCCACTCCCCTCGCTCGACACCGCCGAGGGGTTCGAGGCCCATCGGGCCTGGGAACGGGTCATGTACGACGCCCGCTGGTCGGTGGTGTCGTGGCCCGAGGAGTTCGGGGGTCGCGGGGCGGGGTTGCTCGAGTGGATCATCTTCGAAGAGGAGTACTACCGGGCCCGGGCGCCCACCCGGGTCGGGCAGAACGGGATCTTCCTCCTCGCCCCCACGGTCTTCGAGTTCGGCACGCCCGAGCAGAAGGCGCGCTATCTCCCCGCCATGGCCTCGGGGGAGGAGATCTGGTGTCAGGGCTGGTCCGAGCCCGACGCCGGGAGCGACCTCGCCGCCATCCGCAGCCGGGCCACACTGACCACCGGCGCGCCGGGGGCGGGAACCGAGGGCGACCGGTGGGTCCTCAACGGGCAGAAGACGTGGTGCTCGCGCGGCGCCTTCGCGGACTGGATCTTCGGTCTGTTCCGCTCCGATCCCGATGCCGAGCGGCACCGGGGTCTCACCTACTTCTTGGTGCCGATGGACAGTCCCGGGGTGACGGTCCGGCCCATCGCCCAGCTCGACGGGGAGACCGGGTTCGCCGAGGTCTTCTTCGAGGACGTGGAGGTCCCCGCCGGGCAGGTGCTCGGCGGCGTGGGCGAGGGTTGGAAGGTGGCGATGGCGACGGCGGGATCCGAGCGCGGCCTGTCGCTGCGTAGCCCGGCGCGCTACACCGAGGCGGCGGCGCGCCTGGTCGAGCTGTACCGCCGACAGGCGGAAGCCGACCCGGGCCGCGCCGGGCGTCACGCCGACGACGTGGCCCGCGCCGTGATCGACGCCGAGGCCTACCGCCTGCAGACGTACTGGACCGTCACCCGCGTCCTCGACGGCGGCGGTGTCGGCCCCGAGGCGTCGATGAACAAACTGTTCTGGTCCGAGACCGACCTCGCCATCCAGAGCACCGCGTTGGCGCTCCTCGGCGAGGAGGCCGAGATGCTCGGTGACGACTCCCGGCCTCCGCCGTGGCTCGACGGATTCCTCTTCGCCTTGGCGGGGCCGATCTACGCCGGCACCAACGAGATCCAACGGAACGTGGTGGCCGAGCGCGTGCTCGGGTTGCCCCGAGCCTGAGCCATGCACTTCGCCTTCGACGAGGACCAGCTCGAATTCCGCGCCCAGCTGCGGGCGTTGGCCGAGAAGCAGTGCACGCCGGCGGACATCCGCGAGGCATGGGCGTCGCCACTGGGGTGGTCGCGGCCCCGTTGGGCGGCACTGGCCGAGATGGGTGTGGTGGGGATCACGGTTTCCGAGGAGTTCGGCGGGATGGGTCTCGGCCTGGTCGACGCCGTATTGCTCCTGGAGGAAGCGGGTCGGGCCGGGTTGCCCGAGCCTCTCGTCGAGACGATCGCGCTCGGGGTCCCGGTGCTCGCCGATGCCCCGGGCCAGCAGGGGAGCGTCTTGCGGTCGCGCTGGCTCAGCGCCGTGGCCGACGGCGGGGTGAGGATCGCGGTCGGGATGTCGTCGATGCCGGCGGTTCCCGGTGCCGAAGGGGCCGAGCTCCTCCTGCTCGAGCGCGACGGCGAGCTCCATGCCGTGCCCGCCGCCGCGGTGGCGCTCACGCCGCGCCCCGCCCTCGACGGGTCGAGGAGATTGGCCCAGGTCGACTGGGAGCCGTCCCCGTCGACGTTGGTCGTGTCGGGTTTCGAAGCCGAGGAGGTCCTCGCCGCGCTGGGCGACCGGGCGGCGATGGGCGTAGGGGCCGTGTTGGTGGGCGTGGCCGACCGGCTTGTCGCCATGGCCGCGCAGTACGCCAAGGACCGGTCGCAGTTCGGGAAGCCGATCGGGTCCTTCCAGGCCGTGAAGCACCATCTCGCCGACGCGCTGGTCAGGGTCGAATTCGCCCGACCCATGGTGTATCGGGCCGCGCTGTCGTTGAGCGAGGGCGATCGCGACGCCAGCCTGCATGCCTCGATGGCGAAAGCCATGGCGTCGGATGCCGCCACCTTGGCGGCGCGCACCGCGCTCCAGGTGCACGGGGCCATCGGCTACACCTGGGAGCACGACCTCCATCTGTGGATGAAGCGGGCCTGGGCGTTGGCGGCCGCTTGGGGTGACGCTGCCACCCACCGGGCCCGCGTGCTCGAGATCCTCCTGGCCAAGCGGCCCTGATCAGTCTGGCTCCGGTTCAGTCCGGCCCCGGTTCAGTCTGGCTCCGATTCAGTCCGGGGCGCGCAGCTGACCGTAGATGGTCTCGGAGTCGAAGTAGACGCGCTCGCACACGATGCCGTCGCCGTCGCTCTCGAATTCGAACAGCGCCACCATGGGACATCGGAACGACTTTCCGGTCGGCTCCTCTCCGGAGAGCGAACCGAGGTGAGTCCCGAGGAGGTCGAACTCGACCACCACGGTGTCGTGCGCGCTGAGCAGCGAGCGGACCTCGTTGCGCTGGTCGGGGAAGACGGCTCTGGAGCGGGCGTAGTACTCCTTCACCTCGTCGGTGCCGTCGTAGACCTGGCCGGTGCCGATGAGCTCGTAGCGGGGGTGGGTGAAGGTGGCCAGGGTGTCGTCGAATCGGCTCTCGTTCTCAGACGCCATGTGCTCGCGCACGACCGCCTCCCGGCGACTGCGCAAGTCCGGACGTGAAGAGCTCATTCTCGACCAGAAGGTAGCGCCGCCACCGGGCCGGTGACACCCCGGGGCGTCCTCGGGTCGTAGGCTGGAGGGCATGGCAGAGAAGTCACGACCAACCGCTGAATCGAAGAAGCCGGGCCGCAGCGTCAAAGAGAAGAGGGCGGCCAAGCACCAGAAGCAGGCCGAGCAGAAGCAGGCCCGGAAGGGCTGGGACGCCAAGTA
>JADGOL010000193.1 GCA_017882995.1 Acidimicrobiales bacterium
CCCCCCGCCGCGAGCACCGGGGTGGGGGCCACGGCGTCGACCACCTCGGGCACGAGCACCATGGTCGACACCTCGCCGGTGTGGCCGCCGGCCTCGGTTCCCTGAGCCACGATGACGTCGACACCGGCGGCGTTGTGCCGTTCGGCGTGGGTCAGGGTGCCGGCCAGGGCGGCCACGGACACTCCGGCGTCATGGGCGCGCCTGAGCAACGGGGGGGGCGGCGGCCCCAGCGCGCTGGCGATGAGGGCGATGTCGTGACCGAAGGCCACGTCGAGCAGGGGCTCGTAGCCCTTGGAGGCCACGTTGGCGAGCACGTTGCGCTCCGAGCCGGTGCGCAGGTCCTCGGGAAGCTCGGGCACGCCGTAGCGACGCAGGATCTCGTCCACGAACTCCTGCTGGGCGGCGGGAAGCAACTGCCGGACGGCCTCGGCGTCGATGCCCCCCTGGTCGGCGCCGGCGTACTTGGCAGGAAGGAGGAGGTCCACCCCGTAGCGCCCGCCCCGCGTCTGCTCCTCGATCCAGGTGAGGTCCACGTCGAGCTGCTCGGGGGTATGGGCCACGGCCCCGAGGACCCCGAATCCCCCGGCCTTGGTGACCGCGGCCACCACGTCGCGGCAGTGGCTGAAGGCCAGGATGGGGAACTCGATCCCGAGCATGTCGGTGACCTTGGTCTTCACGTTGCCTCCTCGTCGTGCGCCCTGCGAGCGTAGGCCGGGTGCGGAGCCGGATCTTCCTGGGTGCCGTCGTGGTCAGCCTGGGGGCCGGGGCCTGCGGTGCATCGACCTCGACCCCGAAGCCCCCCTCGGGCCCGAGCATCATCATCGGCTCCCCCGACACCACCGAGCAGGTCATCGTGGCCAACCTCTACGCGGCTGTCCTCACCCATGCCGGGGCCAGGATCACCCTGCAGGCCGGATCGCGAACCGGCTTGGGGACGCGGGCGTCAGTGGAATCGGCCCTGGCGGCGGGACAGCTGGACCTCTACCCCGACGACGCGGGCGCGCTCTTGCTCTCCCTGGACGCCAACGACACCTCCGCCGCCACCCAGATCACCACGGCGGTGCCCGAGCTCAAGCGCCTGCTGCGCGCGTCGGGGGCCACCGTGCTCGATCCGGCGCCGGCACTGGACACCGAGGTGTTCGCCATGACGCGCGCCACGGCCGACCTCCACCACCTGACGACGCTGTCGAGCCTGGCCCCGGTGGCGAGCAAGCTGGTGCTGGGCGGTCCCCCCGGGTGCCCGACCCAGCCCCAGTGCCAGGCGGGGCTCCAGAGCACCTACGGACTGCATTTCAAGTCGTTCACGTCCCTTGACGACGCAGGCCCCATCACCGTCGCTGCGCTCCGGGGGGGCGAGGTCCAGATCGCGACGCTGCACTCGAGTGACGGGTCCATCGTCGAGAACGACTTCGTGGCGCTGGTCGACGACAAGCACCTCCTGAACGCCGACAACGTGATCCCGGTGATCCGCACATCGGTGGACACCCACAAGGTGGCCACCGCCCTCAACAGGCTCTCGGCGCGACTCACGACCGACCAGCTGGCGCGCCTCACCGTCGAGGTCACCGTCGACCACGACAGCCCGGGTGCGGTGGCACGGCGGTGGTTGGAGCACGACCGGTTGATCTGAGCGAAGATCGGGGCTTCGAGACGGGGGTGTCCCATGGCATATGACGTGGCGGGGAAGCGGGTGCTCGTGACCGGGGCGTCGTCGGGCATCGGCGCCGGGCTGGCCGAGGCGTTGGCCCGGGCGGGGGCGACGGTGGGCCTGGTGGCTCGCCGCCAGGACCGGCTGGCCGAGGTGCTCGAGCGCTGTCGCGTCCACTCGCCGGAGTCGCGCCTGTGGGTGGCGGACCTGGCCGACCCCGCCGCCGTCGACGCCCTGGCGGTGGCGGCCATGACCGAGCTCGGCGGGGTCGACGTCCTCGTGAACAACGCCGGGATCCCCAAGCGGAGACATGTCACCGCCCTCGACGCGGCGACGGTGGACGCGGTGATGAACATCAACTACTCGAGCCCGGTCCGCCTCACCCTGGCCCTGCTCCCCCAGATGCTCGAGCGCGGCGAGGGCCGGATCGTGAACGTGTCGTCGGTGGCCGCCACCCTGAGCCCCCCGGGGGAGGCCGCCTACGCGGCGACGAAGGCGGCGGTGACGGTGTTCTCCGAATCGATGGCCGTCGACCTCTGGGACACCGGCGTCAAGGTGATGGTCGTCTATCCCGGCGTCGTCGACACCGAGCTCTTCACGCTCCCCGACAACGACCCCTTCGTGGCCCAGGTGGAGTCGATCCCCGTCGAGGAAGCGGTGACCGCCATCCTGGCCGGCCTGGCCGCCGATGCGGCCCAGGTGTACGTCCCGGCCTGGTTCGGCGACGTCGCCTCGAGCAAGGCCGCCAACGTGGAGCAGTTCCTCGCCGGCACCGCCGAGTACGTCCGCCAGCAGGGGACGAACTCGTAGACCCCGTCCGGGTAGGCCGTCAGCGGATGTTGGCGACCGCGGCGATGATGAGGCCGAGCACGAGCAGTGACCCGGCCCGGCGGGTGTGGACGAAGGCGATCGCCGCGAACCACAGCGGCCACACCGGGAAACCCTCCGGGGGCTCGTCGGGCTTGGGCTGGCCGAAGTACTTCCACGCCTGGACGAGCTTGGGGATGGCCCCGAGGCTCACCAACGCCGGCCAGGGCAGGGCCCGCACCGCCACGCACACCGCCACGGTCACGTAGAACGCCACCATCATCCCGACGGTGGCGGCGCGGGCCCGGCGCTCGCCGAGGACGACGGGCAGGGTGCGGATCCCCAGGGGCTCGTCGAAGGGCGCCTTGTCGATGTGCTTGCCCATGAGCACGGCCGTGCACAACAAGCCGTAGGGGACCGACGCCACGATGATCTCCCAAGGCAGGTGCCCGAGCGCGGCGTAGTAGGTCCCGCCCACCATGAGCGGGCCCCACACCACAAAGACGTCGGGCTCGCCCAGGCCGCGCTTCTTGAGACGAAGCGGCGGAGCGGTGTAGGCGACCGACAGCAAGAAGCCCCCCAACGCGAAGCCCACCACCGGCCAGCCCCGGTACACGGCCAGCACCACCAGGATGGCGAGGTCGAGGAGGTTCACGAGCAACGCGGCGCGCGCCAACCGACCGCGCGACACCATCCCCGACAACACCGGGTGCGGCGCGTACAGGGCGCGGGGGTACGACGCCGTGTCGGCGCCGACCTCGGCGTCGAACAGGTCGTTCATGAGGTTGTTGGCACAATGGGCGAGAAGAAGCCCGGCGAAGGCGAGCAGGAGAAGCCCGGTGTTGAACCCGGGGCGCCGCACGGCCAGGAGCGTCGCCACCGCGCCGGCCACGAGCGTCATGGGGAGGACGGCCGCCCTCGTGAGCACGAGCCAGCGCGACACGGGATCGAGGGGACGGCCCTTGGGGGGGTTGGTGGTGCGCAGCACCTCGACCCAGGCCGAGAACCGCCCCTGGGTGGGTTTCGACGCGGGAACCGCGGCGTCGGTGGGCTGGGGCAGCACGTCGCTCACCTGGGCATGGTACCGAGCGGTACCCGGCGCCGACGAGTCCTAGTGTGAGCGCCTCACCGCTCCCGAGGAGGCCCACCCATGGCACCAGACACCGCACCCGACAAGGCCCTGGCGGGACGCACCGCCGTCGTCACGGGAGCCTCGAGCGGGATCGGACGGGCCATCGCCGAGGCCATCGGTGGCGCCGGCGCGCACGTGGTGCTCGGGGGCCGCACCCAAGAGGCCATGGAGGAGTCGATGGCGCGCATCAAGGCCGCCGGCGGGACCGCTCAATCCCATGTCCACGACGTGCGCACCGTCGCCGAGGCGCGCGCCCTGGTCGACAGTGCCGTGAAGTCGACGGGGCGGCTCGACGTCATGGTCAACAACGCCGGGGTGAGCTACCCCGAGCCCATCGTCGACGGCGACCCCGAGCACTGGCGCATCATGTTGGAGACCAACATCCTCGCCCTCCTGGTGGGATCGCAGGCGGCGGTGCACGCCATGCGCGCCTGCGGTGCCGAAGGCCACATCGTGAACATCTCGTCGGTGGCCTCGCTGAATCCCGCCTCCGGCGTCTACGGCGCCACCAAGCACGCCGTGAACTGCATCAACGAGTCGCTGCGGCGCGAGCTGTTCGACGATCCCATCAAGGTCGTGACGATCATGCCCGGTGCCATCGCCACCAGCTTCGCCCGGAACTTCGACCCCGCCGTGCTCGAGCTCATGGTCAGCTCGATGGGTGGAGACACCGCCCCGGCCCAGTTCACCCCGGGCGGCCGCCTGTCCGACGAGGCGCTCGAGCACGCCCAGCAGACGATGTCCGAGCATCTCTGTACGCCCGAGGACGTGGCCGAGGCGGTGCTGTGGGCCATCACCCGCCCCGCCGGCGTCCACCTGGCCTCGCTGGTGGTCCGGCCCAAGAAGGACCTGACGCTCTAGCCGCGGGTCCCGCGGTGCCCTCCGGAGCCGACCCGACGCGTTGGTCGTAGCCTGGTCGCCATGGGCTTTCATCACGTGGCGCTGGCGACCACCGACCTCGACGCAACCCACCGCTTCTACACCGAGGCGATGGGCTTCACCCTCGTGCGGACGGTGGTGGCACCCACGGGGTCACCCGGCGGCGGCTGGGCCAAGCACGTCTTCTACGACACCGGCGGCGGGATGCTGGCGGTGTGGGAGCTCCACGACGACACCATCCCGACCTCCTTCGATCCCGCCATCTCCACGGGTCTGGGACTGCCCGCCTGGGTCAACCACATCGCCTTCGACGCGTCCGACCTCGACGACTTCTCGGCCCGGCGGCGACACTGGCAGGAGCACGGCATCGAGGTGGTCGAGATCGACCACGGCTGGTGCCGATCGATCTACGCCACCGACCCCAACGGGATCATGGTGGAGTTCTGCGTGACCCTGATCGCATTCACCGCCACCGACGCCACGGAAGCGCAACGCCTTCTGACCACAGAGCGGCCGCCGCTCGAGGCGATGCCCGACATCACCTTCCACCCCGCCCTGGCGCCCGACGCGGTTTCCTGAAAGCGCGCTCGACCCGGGCGGTTGCTGCGAACCGAGCGACGCGATCAGACCGGGCGTCAGACGAGGAGGCGGAACACGGGGCTGTCGGGCGGGAGCAACTGCACGTCGAGACCCGAGGTGGCGATGCGCTCGAGCAGTGACGCCAGGTCGGTGCGCTCGGCGAGCTGCACCCCGACCACGGCGGGCCCGTACTCCCGGTCGTTCTTCTTGATGTACTCGAACAGCACGATGTCGTCGCTGGGTCCGAGGCACTCGTCGAGGAACTGGCGCAGCGCGCCGGGGCGCTGAGGGAAGTCCACGATGAAGTAGTGCTTGAGCCCCTGGTGCACGAGGGACCGCTCGATGATCTCGTCGTAGCGGGCCACGTCGTTGTTGCCACCACTCAGCACGCACACAACGGTCTTGCCGGCCACGTCCGACGCCATGGCGTCGAGGGCGGCGCTCGCCAGCGCACCGGCGGGCTCGGCCACGATGCCGTCCACCTGATAGAGGTCCAGCTGTTCGGTGCACACCCGTCCCTCTTCGACCACCTCGAGGTGCTTCACCAGGTCGCGCACGATGGCGAAGGTGAGCTCGCCGGGTGTGCGCACCACGGCGCCGTCGACGAAGTCGTCCTCGATGTCGATGGTGACGAGACGGCCCGCCTCGAGGGACCGCACCATGGCCGGCGCCCCGGCCGGCTGGACCCCCACCACCTCGGTGTCGGCGCCGAGCCCGTCGAGGACGACGGCCATCCCCGAGATGAGCCCACCGCCGCCCACCGGGACGACCAGGATGTCGGGGGTGCCATCGAGCTGCTCCACCATCTCCAGGGCGATGGTGCCCTGTCCGGCGATGGTGGCGGGGTGGTCGAAGGTGGGGACGACCGTGGCTCCGGTCTCCGTTGCATGGGCGGCGGCGGCGGCGAGGGCGTCGTCGAAGCTCTCACCGGCGAAGTGCAGGTCGACGAGGTCGCCGGCCAACGCCTGGATGCGCGCCACCTTCTGGCGCGGTGTGCGCTGGGGCAGGAACACCGCACCGCGCACGCCGAGATGGCGACAGCTCCAGGCCACACCCTGGGCGTGGTTCCCCGCACTGGCACACACCACGCCGGCCGTCAGTGACTCTGCGGACAGACCGGCGATGAAGTTGTAGGCGCCGCGGATCTTGTAGGAGCGGACCACCTGGAGGTCCTCGCGCTTCAGGTACACCGTGGCGCCGTAACTCTGCGAGAGCCGCTCGTTGAGTTGCAGCGGGGTCAGGACCTCGAGAGGAGCGAGGCGCTGCGCGGCGGTGAGGACGTCGTCGATACCGACCTGATCACGCCACACGCCTGAGACCTTACGGGTCACCTGGCCCGACCCCGTGCCCTGGCGCCTATCCGAGCGCGTCGACGAGGAGCGCGACGACCTCGCGCCAGTCGCCCACGATGGCGACGTCGGCCCAGTCGAGGATCTTGGCCTCGGGGTCGTTGTTGATGACGACGATGGTCCCCGCACCCCGTGCCCCCACGATGTGGTTGAACTTGCCCGACACGCCGATGGCGACATAGAGCGCCGGTGCCACGCTGTGCCCGGTGATGCCGATCTGCCGGGCCCGGGGCAGCCAACCCTTGTCGGTCACCTTGCGCGAGGCGCCCAGCTCCGCGCCGAGCACCTTGAGCAGCGGCTCGAGGTCGCCGTACTCGTCGGGCGGCACGCCCTGGCCCACCGCCACCACGGTGCGGGCCGCCAGCAGGGCCTCGACCTCGTCGTCACGACCGGCGTCGACCACCTGGACCCTGCCCCGGGTGGCACCGGCGACGGTGTCGAGCCGGGGAGCCGCACCGACGGGGCGCGGGGCGCGCAGGGAGAGGACCCCGGGTCGCACCGTCGCCATCTGCACCTCGGAACGACAGGTGATGGCTGCCACCAGGCTGCCCCCGAAGGCGGGCTTCCACGCCACCAGGCGGCCGTCCTCGACGCCGAATCCCACCGCGTCACCGGTCAGGCCGGCGCCGAGGCGCGCCGCAGTCCGCGCCGCCACCTCGCGGCCCCACAGCGTCCCCGGCACCAGCACCGCCCACGGCGTTGTCTTCTGACACCACCGCGTGAGGGCCAGCGCCACGTCCTCTTCCACCGCCGTGCCCTTCACGGACACGACGCCATCGGCCCCCCAGGATCCGAGCTCGATGGTGTCGGGCAGCTCGGGGCCGATGGCGACCACCGTGCCGGACACGCTCCGGGCGATGTGCACGGCCTCGCCGAGCAGCTCGCGCGCCACGCGGGGCCGGTCGGGCTCGATCACCACCGCCACCACGGGGGACGTGGCGGCGCCGAGCGCGACGGGGTCCGGGCCAGGAACGGCATCGACGTCGGGCTCGGCGCTCCCATCGGCCTCGGCATCCGAGCTCCCGGGCGCGTGGTGATGGCGCACGGCATCGAGCGCGCCCCACTCCCGGAGCAAGCCGACCGCCTTGTCCACCTGGCCGGCGACGTCCCCGGACAGGACCACGCGGTGCCGGGCCACGTCCAGGGTGCGCACGGCGCCGACCGACGTGGGGCTCCCGGCCGCGCCCCAGGGCCCGGCGCCGAGATCAGAGGCCGTCAGTCGGCGGATGCGGGTCACGTCGACCGCCGCTCGCCCCTGGGGGTCCACCTTGCACGGCTCGGTGAGGCGTTCCGCCGTCGACAGCACGGCCGGGAGCCGGACGCGGACGTCGCGCCACCCGTCGTCGAGCTCACAGCGAACCTCGGCACCATCGGCCCGGAGGGTCAGCTCCTTGATCCCCCCGGCGAAGGCGAGGCCGAGGAGCTCCGCCACCTCAGGACCGACCTGGCCGGTATCCGCGTCGATGGAGTTGCGGCCCACGAGCACCAGGTCAAAGGGGCCTTCTCGTCGCAAGGCGGCCACCAGGGCCATTGCGGTGGCGAGCGTGTCGGACCCGGCGAAGGCGGCGTCGGTGACGAGCACGCCTTCGTCGGCCCCCCAGGCCACCGCCTCACGCAACGAGTCCTCGGCGACGGGGGGCCCGAGGGTGAACACGGTGCAGGTGCCCCCGCTGTCCCGCGCGATCTCGACGCCCTTGCTCACGGCACGACGGCAGTACGCGTTCATCTCGAGCTCGATGCCGTCGCGCTTCAGGCGCCCGTCGGGGAGCAGCTCCATCTCCTCGGCACGCGGCACCTGCTTCACGAGCACCGCCACCCTCATCGCCGGTGTCCTCGCCGCCCGAGTGCGGACCCTCGACGTGCCGCTCCGGTGGCTGACGCGGGCGTCAGATGCATCGTCGCAGCGTAGCCAGGCGTCACGTCGGCGAAGCCAAGCCGATACGGGCCGCGACTTCGGACATCTCGTCCTGAGCGGCCCCGAGCTCGGCCTTTCCGCACGTCACCACCAGGCGGTCGACGCCCAGGTCGGCGAGCTTGCCCACTGTCTCGGGCGTGGCCTGGGTCGACATGGCGCTGATGGTGAGCTCCAACGCGTCACGGTCGCGACCCGCCGCCTCGGTGGCGGCGTGGAGGCGGTCGAGCGCCTGGGCGAGCTCGTCTCCCCACAGGCCCAGCGGCTGCCACCCGTCGCCGCGTGTCGCGGCGCGCCGGATCGAGGGCGGGCTGTGTCCCCCGATGTGGATGGGCACGCCACCGGACCGGAAGGGCTTGGGATGGGTGTGCGCGTGAGAGAAGGAGAAGAACTCGCCGTCGAATGACGCCCCGTCGGGCTCGGTGTCGGCCCACAGGGCGCGCATCACGTCGATGCACTCGTCGGTGCGGCGTCCCCGGCTGGCGAAGTCCACCCCACACGCCTCGAGCTCCTCGCGCATCCACCCCACCCCGATGCACAACCGCACCCGACCTTTCGAGAGTCGATCCACCGTGGCCAGGCGCTTGGCCATGATGACGGGATGGTGCGCAGGCAGGACGAGCACGCCCGTGGAAAGCCCGAGCGTGGAGGTCACCCCGGCGAGAAATCCCAGAAGATCGATGGGATCGGGGATGGCGCAGTCGTCGGGGAGGGGCATGCGTCCCGACGGCGCGTACGGGTAGCGGCTCGTGTAGTCCCCGATTACGAGGGGGTGCTCGACGACCACCACGGACTCGAATCCGAGCGCCTCGATGTGCCGGCAGAAGCCCGCCATCCAATCGGGGTCGGCACACACGCCCGAGCGCACGGGCGGCAGCGCCGCCACCTTGATCGTGGTCACGTCCCTCGACCTCCTCGTCGCACCGATGTGCGCCTGGTCAACGCTCGGCCATGGGTTGGTCGTTGCGCCAGTCGAGGCGGAGTTGGCGCTCGGCGAAGCGCCAGGTGCCGGCCTCGCACACGAAGCTGTCCTGGTAGCGCACGGCCATGACGAGCAGGCGCCGCTCGTCGTGACGCTCGTAGACGTGATGGGCGAGACACACCGTCTCGCCGCCGGCTCGTTCCCCGGCGATGTCGAGCACCTGACCGCCCACGACGTGCGTCGTCCCCAGGTACCGCTCGAGCCCCGCCACCAGCGCGGTGGCGATCTCGGCGCGGCCGGTGCGCACGTTGGGTGAACCGTCGGGCCCGGTGTAGAAGTGGGCCACGAGCCGGCCGTCCTCGGTGAACAACTGCGCCACGGCGTCGGTGTCGCGCCGGTCGACGAGGCGCGCGTAGGTGTCCACCAGCAGACGCAGGGCCAGACGGGCGGCGGTGTCGCGCTCGGCCTCGTCCACGCGCTGCATGGTATTCCCGGTCAGCTCCTCGGGCCCCGGTGCCACCCCCTCCTCGTAGCATGACGACGGTGGGACCCGGGGCGCTCGACGGCACTGACCTCAATGAGTTCGAAATCGCCCCCCAGGGTGGGTACCTGGCCAAACGGTGCCCCGAGGCGGTGCAACTCGACATCCTGCGACCGACCGAACCCCTGCCGAAGTCCGAGTTCATGGGCATGCTCGGAGGGGCGGGGATCACGTTCGAGGGCGAGGTCTTCGAGACCCTGCGAGCGACGATCGCCGGGTCCGTGGTGGTGGACCGCGCCGTCGACCGGGACATTCGCGAGGAGCTGACGGCCGCCGCCATGCTCGGCGGCGCCACACTCGTGATCGGGGGGCGGCTCCCGGTGGACAGATCGGAACACCGCGTCGGTGAGCCCGACCTCCTGGTGCGGGTCGGAGACCGACCCAAGAGCGACGGCCGATGGGCCTATGTGCCGGTGGACGTCAAACACCACATCGTGCGGGACGATGAGGACGACGACGAGGTGAGCGGCGCCGAGTTGCTGCTGCTCGCGCCGTGGGTGGAGACCGGCGGCGCCAATGCCAGTGCATCAGCTCGCTGCAGTTACGCTGATCTGGTCCAACTGGCGCACTACCAGCGCCTCCTCGAGGCATGCGGTCATGCGATCGACGAGGGGCGTTGGGGCGGGATCATCGGAGCCCGTGAGCGACTGGCCTGGTACGACCTCGACACGCCGCGCTGGGAATCGTCGGAGTACCTCGAAGACCACGGGGAAGAGCCCTTGTCGACGATGGAGTCCTACGACAGCGCCTTCGCGCACCGGCTCGAAGTCATCGACGCCGCTCAACGCCACCTTCACGATCCCGCCGTTGCCCTGCGAGCCGAACCGGTCGCCATCCCCGACTGCCCCGAATGCGGCTGGCGGGTGTGGTGCTCTCCGATCCTCGAAGCAGCATCCGACCTGAGCATCCTTCCCGGCATGAACCTGCGCAAGCGCCGTTGGCATCACGAACGCGGCGTCGCCGATCTCCAGGGTCTCGCCCACCTCGACGAAAGGACGGCCCGATTGCTCACGAGGCAGGTCGACCTCGTCGACCTGGTCGAACGCGCCGACGGCCTCGGGCCGCAGACCCCCATCGCCGAGATCATTCCGCGCCGGCCCCGGCAGATCTCCCACTTGTCGGCAGAGGGCGTCCACGTGGTCGCCGATCTGGGAGGTCTGCTCGGTCAGACCCTCACGTACCACGACGTCGTCATGGGCGACCTTCCCTCGCAGATCGACCGGGCCCGAGCACGACTCGGACCGTGTCCCGCCTACCGGCAGCGGGGCATCGACGCGGTGGACGTGCCCCGCGGCGACATCGAGGTCGACGTGGACATGGAGAACGCCAGAGAAGGCACCTACCTGTGGGGCGTGCTCCACACCGAGCGCGAC
>JADGOL010000194.1 GCA_017882995.1 Acidimicrobiales bacterium
CGAGGTCACGACACGACTGGTCGATCCTCTCATCGGCGGGATCCATGCCGGGGACACGACCCACATGAGCGCGGCCGCTGTGTTCCCTGCCCTGCTCGACGCGGCGGCGCACGGCGGGAGCCTGATGCGCGCCCTGCGGCCCCCCTCGTCGCCGGCGCCCTCGGCGCCGGCGGACCGCGACGGGCCCGGAGCCGACCCGCCGGTCTTCCTCACCGTGCGCGGCGGGCTGTCGCGGTTGGTCGACGCCCTGGCGGCCGCGCTCGGCACCAGGGGCGTCGAGATCCGCCTGCAATCGCCGGTCGACCGACTCGAGCTCCGCACCCCCGACGGCGACCGCGGCTACACCGTGCACGGCGATCGCGATGCGTTGCGCTGGACCCTGCACACCGCCCGGGGCGCCGTGGAGGCCGACGCCGTGGTCATCGCCACGCCGGCCGCGTCGGCGGCCGCACTGCTCGCACCCGTCGACCCCGGCGTCGCCGGGGTATTGGCGGCGATCGACTACGCCAATGTCACCCTCGTCACACTGCAGCTGCCCGAGAGCGACGGGGATCGACCCCTCGACGGCACAGGCTTCCTCGTGCCGGCGAGCGCCGACTACCTGATCACGGCGTGCACGTGGCTCACCTCCAAGTGGCCCGACCTGCAACGCCCCGGCGACATCTTGCTGCGCGCTTCGATGGGCCGGTACGGCGACGACCGCGCCGGGCTCATGTCCGACGACGAGATCGTTGCGCGTGTCCTCGGGGATCTCGGTCCCGTGATGGGACTGCGGTCGAAGCCGACCGAGGTGGTGGTGACACGCTGGCCCGCGGCGTTCCCCCAGTACACCCCTGGTCACGTCGAGCGCGTGGCGTCGATCGAGCACGCCGTGGCCCGATTGCCGGGGTTGGCCCTGGCTGGCGCCGCGTTTCGCGGTGTCGGCATCCCGGCGTGCATCGCCAGCGGTCGACAGGCGGCACGAGCCGCCCTCGGAGGCCCGGTCGGGGCCGGACCCACCTACCGGTGAGCGACACCGTCGTCGCCGACGCGGCACCCAGCCACCGTCGGACCGGTGCGCACCGTCGGGCCCGGCGGAACCGCCGCTGGGGTCGGGTCGTCGTTCCTTCGCTCGCTGCGGGTGTGGGCCTGGCGCTGTCGCTCCCCCCGTGGGGGTTCTGGGTCCTCGCCTTCCCGGCCGCGGGCCTCTTGTGGTGGCGACTCGGAGGTCTGCGCCTCCGGGCCCGCTTCCTGGCGGGGTGGATGACAGGACTCGGTCTCTTCGTCCCCGGACTGTGGTGGGTGACGACGTTCAACACCTACGGGGGCCTGGTGCTCATGGCCGTGGAGTCGCTGGCTCCGGCCCTGGCCTGCGCGGTGGTGCCGCGCGGGCCTCGGGGACGCGTGGCTGCGGTGGCCGGGGCCATGGTGCTCGTAGAAGCGCTGCGCTCGACGTGGCCGTTCGGTGGCCTTCCCATGGGGGGAGTGGCCCTGGGCCAGGCCTCGAGCCCTCTGGCCGGGGCAGCCCGGCTCGGTGGCCCACTGCTGCTCGTGGGCCTCGTCTGGCTCGGCGGTGCGGCCCTGGCGATCCTGGCCACGGCGGTGATGGCGCCGCGCCTCACCGGTGACAGGACGAGCCGATCGGCGCGTCCAGGACGAAGGACGCGACGCGGTGTGCTCTCCGGCGTGGCGGTGGCGGTGGTCGTCGTCGGCATCGGCGCGTGGGGGGGGCTCGCTCCCGACGGAGGGCCGGCCATCCACAGCCTTCGGATCGCGTCGGTCCAGGGCGGAGGTGTGCGCGGCTTGCGCAAATCCGAGGTCGATCCCGCCACCGTGACCGCGGCGCAGTTCGCGGCCACTGCAGACATCACCGCGCACGACGGTGACCGGTCCCCGTCGTTGGTGGTGTGGCCCGAAGACGTGGTGTCACTCGACACGAGCATCGACGGGACCCAGATCGAGAAGCAACTCGCCTCGCTCGCAACACGACTCCACGTCACGCTCCTCGCCGGGGTCACCGAAACCGTGTCAACCCAGAGATTTCACAATGAGATCGTCGCCTTGTCGCCGCAGGGCAAGCTGGTGGCACGCTTCGAGAAGGTGCACCGCGTGCCTTTCGGCGAATACATCCCGTACCGGGGATTCTTCAAACATCTCGCCGATCTCTCGAGCGTCCCCCTCGACGCCATCCCGGGCCACGGCGACGGTGTGCTGCACACCCCGGCCGGTCCGCTCGGGACGCTCGTGTCGTACGAGGTCTTCTACGCCGAGCGCGGATGGATCACCACGCGCGCCGGAGCACAACTCCTCGTCGACCCCACCAACACGTCGTCGTATCTCACGAGTCAGGTCCCGACCCAGGAGATCGCCGCGGCCCGGCTCCAGGCCATCTCCGAAGGACGCGACTTGGTCCAGGCCGCGCCGACGGGCTTCAGCGCAGTGATCGACCACCGAGGACGGGTCCTGGCGCGCACGGAACTCGGGACGCGCGCCGTCATCGTCCGAGACGTCGAGCTCCGAACCGGTCGCACCCTCTACGAGCGTGTCGGGGACCTTCCCGTGCTCGTGCTGTCGGGTCTGCTCGTCGTGGGGGGATGGCTCATCGCACTCGGAACCGAGGCCGATCCCGGGCATACCGACGTGGCTCGGCGCGAACGACGCGGCCTCAAAGAGCGACGGGCGCTGCGCACGAGACCCTGAAACTCGGCCCGGGCCTCAGCTCGACAGCAACTCGCGGTGCCGGGCCGCCACCATCTGCCGCATGCCGTCCTTCCAGTCCACCTCGGTCTGCCCGGCGATCTCGTGCATGCGGGTCAGGTCGAGCTGCACGCTGTCGATGGTGTGCTCGGTCGGCTCGAAGCGTGCTTCGAGCCCCGTGAGCTCGGCGAGATAGGTGCACCACTCCTCGATGCTCACCGCGGTGCTCCCACCCCAGTTGACGACGGTGGCCGGCACCGTCGCCGACTCCAGGAACGCCGGGAGCATGCGAAGGATGTCGCGCTCGTGCAGGGGGTGATAGACGCTCGGGGCGTCGATATGCACCGGAATCGCCGATCCATTGCTCATCATGTGGACGTGCACCGAGGGCCAGCCGCCGCGGTCGCCGTAGGGAACAGACAGTCTCGTGATGATCGTCGGAAGGTCGAAACGCCGCGCCGCCCAACGCGCCGTCGCCTCGGCCGAGATCTTGCAGATGCTGTAGGTCCGCAGGAAGGGCCATACCCCGTGGTTGTCGCCGAGCGGGTCGGTCTCGGCGAACACATGGTGGCCCATCGGCTTGTACACCGCGGTGGTCGAACAATGCAGAAAGGCACGGGCGTCTCGATGGTGCTCCATCAGCCAGGCCAACCCACCGCTGTTGGCGTCCAGGTCGACATCCCAGTCGTTGGTCTTGGTGACCGCGAAATTCAGGACGTAGTCGGCATCGGCGGGAAGCCCGTTCGGCTCTCCGTCCAGGAGATCGACCACGACGCATCGGACCCCGGCAGCTTCCAGTCGCTGACGTGCCGCTGCGTCGTTGAAACGAGCCGCGCCGTACACCTCGTTGTCACGAGCCAGCGCGCACGCCAGTGGCTCGGCGACTTGACCGGTGACCCCGGTGACGACGATCTTCGCCCCCTGGAGCGGTGCCGTGTCCATGCGCGTGACTTCCCTTCACGGTTGTCGATGTCCGGCATCTCGTGTCGGACATGATCTTGCCGAGTGAGACTACGACGCGACGGTGGGTTCAGCGCCAATCACCGTTGTCGTCGGTCCGGTTGCTAAGTTCCCAACATCGCCACGCACGGGGACTGCACCGTGGGGGGGTCGGCGGTGGGTGGAGGGCAGTGACGTGGTTCGAAGGCCATGGTGGCGAAGCCGGTTGTCAATCTCTCTGCTGGGCACGGCCCTGTTGGGAACGGCCCTGGCGGCGTGCAGCTCAGGATCAGGGGTGACCAAGGGAACGGTGTCGGACACAACCGGTACCAGTACGGGGCACGTGCTGACGGTCGGCACCTTCGACGGACACACCGGGAAATACCGGACCATCCAAGACGCCGTCGACGCGGCGCGGCGCGGCGACTGGATCCTCGTGGCACCGGGCGACTATCACGAGACCGCCGACCAGACGAGCTTTTCCACCAATACCGACCATGGCAGGTTCGGAGGCGTCCTCATCACGACGTCGGATATCCATCTGCGGGGGATGGACCGAGGCACCGTGATCGTGGACGGCACCAAGGCCGGTTCTGCGACCCCGTGCAGCCCGGCACCGGCGCAACAGAACCTCGGGGTCGTGGGGTCGGACGGAAAGGCCCACGGACGCAACGGCATCGTCGTGTGGAAGGCCGACAACGTGAGCATCGAAAACCTCACGGCGTGCAACTTCCTCAGTGGGACCGGTGACTCCGGCAACGAGATCTGGTGGAACGGTGGCGCCGACTCGGGTCTCATCGGCATGCAGGGATACACCGGTCGGTATCTCACGGCCACATCGACCTATTACCAGGGCGAAGCGACCGCGGCGCAGTACGGGATCTTCTCGTCCAACGCCCAAGGGCCCGGTTCGTGGGACCAGATCTACGCCAGCAACTTCAACGACTCCGGGATGTACGTCGGGGCATGCCATCAGGTCTGTGCCATGACCATCAACCACGCCTGGATGGAGTTCAGTGCCCTCGGGTATTCAGGAACCAACTCCGGTGGTGCGATCGTCATCGAGAACTCCCAGTTCGACAACAACAAGGACGGGGTCGACACCAACACACAGATCGACGGCGATGCTCCTGCGCCTCAGAACGGCGCCTGCCCCGGGAAATCCAAGAGCCCGATCACCCACACCCACTCGTGCTGGGTGTTCATCCACAACTCCGTGCACGACAACAACAACCCCAACGTGCCCCAGGCGGGCACTGCCAGCGCGGGTCCCACGGGGACGGGCATGACCGTCTCGGGGGGAACCAACGACACGATCATGGACAACACCTTCGCCAACAACGGCGCGTGGGGAATCCTCTTCGTCCCCTACCCCGACAGCAACCCGCCCGTGCTCGGCCAGACCTGTGCCGGAACGGGAGGAGTGCAGCTGACGGGGTTCGGGTGTGTCTACGACCCCAAAGGTGACGCCCTGCTCGACAACACCTTCACGCACGACGGGTACTTCGCGAACCAGTCCAACGCGGACTTCGGCCAGATCGTGATCAACGGGGACGGGGCCCGCAATTGCTACGCCGGCAACACCGCGCCGTTGGGAAGCGCGCCGGCCGGCCTCGAGCAGAGCCAGCCCACCTGTGACGGTGCTCGCGCCGTCTCCAACACCGGCGGTGCGCTCCTCGGGCAGGTGCTGTGCGACACCGGCTTCGGAACCTGCCCGGCGGGGTCCCAGTATCCCCAGCTGACGGTCATCTCGATGCATCCTCTTCCGGCCAAGCTGCCTTCGATGCCCAACCCCTGCCAAGGGGTGCCCGACAACGCGTGGTGCCCCGGGGGTCGGCCCGCGTGAGCCGGCAGGGATGACACCGGGTCAGTTGATGGCTGGTTATGCCCGCTCGATCTAGAGCACGAGTTCTGCGGGGGGCATGTCATCGCCGTCACTCTCGATCGCCGTCGTCCACGCCGACCAGAACCGGCCTGCGGCCGCGATCACGGCGTCGAGGTCATCCACCCACAGCCGCCCGCGCCGGGGTGCCCGGCGACACTGCTCCTTCAAGGTCGCGACACCGCGGGCACCCACGGAAGAACGTCAACCCACAGGACCGGAAGATCCGGTGCCGTTCGTAGCTGAGATCGCCACAGCGGCGGCCGGCGAGCTCCTCGGAGCAGAAGACGGGAGTCCCGTCTCTATGGACAACGAGGCTGCCTTTACAGACGGTCACCGACCCATTCCCTCGGATGTCGTGTCCTTGTTCTCCGTGCTCTTCAACTCGCGGTGTGAGCAGCGGGTGGTGGGGCATGGGCAGCGCCAACACGTCACAAACACTGCCCATGCCCCACTCCTACCCAATGGTGCGGGGGTACCACACACGCCGTGCTCCAGGTTCACGATCAAGCGCAGGGAGCTACCGCGCCCAACCGCTTTCCTGTACCGCGACCCTGTCAGGAAGGGGATGCGGGGTTCCCCGGGTCGCCAGACAAACGGTACGCCCGCCGAACATCCGCGCCTAGCGGGGTACCACCTAAGAGCAACTGCGAGAATCCACCTGGGTGATCGTGTCGGACATCGACGCCGGCTCCCAGTCCAGTGTGTTCAACCCAGTGGTGAGCGCCCGATGGCGGCCGGCGCGGCCGATCGGTTCAGGGCTCGAGATCGCCCGATGGCGTCGAGGGAATCAGGCCCTGGGTCAACACGTAGCGGACCAGCTCGGTACGCGACTCCACACCAAGCTTGGTGAAGACGTGGTTGAGGTGCCCCTCGACGGTCCGGACACTGACCCCCAGTCGTGCCGCGATCGCCTTGTTGGACAACCCTTCGGCCACCAATGCAACCGTCTCACGCTCTCGCCAGGTGAGCCGAGGCCCGATGCTCGGACCCCATGTGCTGTGTGCTCCAGCCAGGCGCGGCGACAAAATCGGGTCGAGCACCGTGGTTCCTTGGGCCGCGGCCCGCACCGCAGCGACCAACTCGTCACGTGCCATCGTCTTCAAGAGGTATCCCGTAGCACCGGCTTCGAGGGCGGCGCGAACGAAATCGTCATCGTCGTAGGCGGAGAGGATCACGACGCGAACGTCGGGGTGCGTGAGGGTCAGTTGCCGAGTGACGTCGATGCCACTTCGGTCGGGAAGTCGAATGTCTATGAGGACGACGTTGGGGTCCAGCTCGTCGATGAGGGCCAAGGCAGCGTTGCCGTCGTCGGCCTCACCCACCACGACGATGTCCCCAGTTGCTTCGAGCACCTGGCGGGTTCCCGTGCGCAGCACTTCATGGTCATCGACGATGAGCACCCGAAGGAACCCACCGTTCCGACCAGCATCCGCCCCCACGGCGCCGTCACTCACCTTGGTCATGATAGCCGTGGGGCTGAAACAGCCCCCGTTCGACGAATCCGATGGAGCAACGACGAAAGACTTCGCAGTCGAAGGGTCGGGCTGTCGCCGACGACAACGTTGTCGCGCCGGAATCCTGGAATCTCGCTGAGACGTCGTCGCAGGACTCCGCGACGCGGGTCAATCTCCGGTTCCCAGGACGGCCTCAACTGCTCGGAGGAGCTTCTGAGGTGAGACCGGCTTGTGCAGATAGTCCACGACCCTCGAACCAAGGCGTTCGCGGTCGGATGCGTCGAGCGAGTAGGCAGAGTGGACGATGACCGGCGGTGCCTCTCCGACGGCCTCGATCAGCGAAACGCCATCACGTCGGGGCATCCTCAAGTCGAGGAGGATCATGCGGTAGCTCCCCGTGCGCAACATGTCCAGAGCGATCTCGCCGTCCTCCGCTTCGGCCACAGTGAAGCCTGCGGATCGCAAGACCTCTGCCACTGTCCATCGGACATCGATGTCGTCGTCGACAACGAGCACATCGGCACTCGTCTGCTTTGTATCAGCCGAAACCGTCGCGTTGTCGTCCCCGGGATCAACGTGGTCTGCGGAACTGGACGAGCCCGGCGTCTCGAGGGAGGACGAAACAACGACTTTGGACCGACGGGCATCGGCATCGCTCTTCTCGCACCTCGTTGTTCGCCGGGCCAGAGCGCATACGACGAACAAGCGGGGTTCGGTGTCTAACGCCATGCCAGCTCCCGGGAGGGCTCAATTGGTAGACGCACAGTGACAATGGCGCCACCCGCCTGCCCGTTTTGGATCGAGATCTCCCCGCCGTGGCCTTCGGTCAGCCGCCGCACGATGGCCAGTCCGAGACCTGTCCCATCCGTCCTCGTGGTGAAGAAGGGCTCGAAGAATCGCTCGACGAGTTCCTGGTCGATTCCCTCTCCACTGTCCTCGACGGTGATGACCGCAGCGTTCCCCTCAACGCGGGCTGCGATGCGCAGGGAACCTCCCTCCGGCATCGCCTGGTATGCGTTGTCCACCAGGTTCGTGAGGATCTGGGCAATCTGTTTGGAGTCGGCGTTGAGCTCGACCGCGCCGACATCTTCGACCACGACGACGTTGGCCGGTTTGGGCGTCACTTCGAGGACGTCGCTGAGCACCTCACCCAAGTCCATGGGTGCCAGCTCCGGGTCTCGTTCGCGCATGTACGCAGTGAGGTCCTGAGCGAGGTTGACCGCCCGAGCCGTCTGGCGCTCGGCGACAGCAAGATGCGGCTCTGCCGCGGCGGGATCGCCGAGCGATCGACGGAGCATGTACAAGGCGTTCATGACCGCGCCCAAAGGGTTCCGCAATTCGTGGCCGACCACAGTGGTCATCTGCCCCACCGCCGACAACCGTTCGCTGCGTACGAGCGCCTCTTGAGAGGCCAACAACTCGGTGGTGCGCTGATCGACGAGGGCACTCGCGTAGCGGTGACGGCGTACGACGACTTCGATCACGCTCCCCACTGCCAGTGCGAGGAGCAAGACGAAGACCAGGACGACATAGGGCGCCGCATTCGGGAAACGGCCCGCCAGTGGGCTCTTGGCCTCTGCGACGATCCACCAGGATCCCGATCCCACGGCCACGGGAGCCCCGAACGTGTCACCCCTCAAGGGCAGGGCACGGGTATTTGCCAGCACCAACTGACTCGGAGTGGACGCACGCGTCGCGTAGACGGCGGCCTGAAGCACATGGAACGGCTGGGCCTGCGTGGCATTGGTCGCCACAAAGGGGTCGAGTGTGACCAGTTCATAGATTGCAAAGCCCGCCGGCACCAACGGGGTTCCAAGGCCCAACCCGAAGGTCGACATCTTGCCGTCGTAGGTCACGGGTCCGGGCACAACACTCGACCCCGCCTTGTCGAGCGCGGCTGTCAGCCGGTCATCGAGCACCTGGCCCTTCTTGAACCCGTTCCCGGCGACGGCGATGGCGACGAAGTTGGCACCGCTCTTCCGGGCCAAGAGCAACGTGAAGGGCCCGCCGGCGAGCGGCTTGGCCTGGGCTTCAAAGGCCGCCGGAGAACCGTTGGTCGAGGTGACCCCGGGCGCGAGTGCATCGAGGGTCGAGCTGAGCGTCGAAATCAACGACGAGACGTACCCGGCGGCTTGGGTGGCGTCTTCTGTGAGCAAAGCCTGATTCTGGCCGTCGACACTGTGTTTGGCCAGGAAGAAACCCAGAATCGCGGCTGCGGCGATGACCAACGCACTGACGAGGGCGAGCGGCGACGCCCGCCAGGTGCCGTTCTTCATCGTGCCTCCCCGCTGGATCAAGGGTGCTCCAGGCCTGCAGGCGATTGTAGCTGTCAACCCGTCGAATCCGCTGGGTCAACCAGGTTGGTGCCTGGCCGCAACCCTGGTCAGAACCACCACCGCAGGGTCGTGGGTCAAGGGGAATCACCTACGCGCCCCGGGTGCAACCACCGATGACCCGAGCACCGCCCCCGTGAGAGAACTGGAAACAGGCCGCTGCGGTTGTCGGCGGACGAACATGGGGTGGGGTGATCAGTCGTCGAAGCGACGTGAGTCCGCGTGACAACCGGTCCCGGGCGCGTGGGCGCCCGGGACATGTAGCACCATCGACATCGACTCGAGCGTCTCCACCGCCGTCCTGTAAAGCCCAGCACACGGCTCTTTGGGCTCCGAGGCACGAGAACGCCCCGAGCTCACCGAGTCCAGACCACGGGGGCTCCCGCCAGCCTCTCGC
>JADGOL010000022.1 GCA_017882995.1 Acidimicrobiales bacterium
GAGCGGGGAGAGCATCTGATCGATGGCCTGGGTGCGCTGGTCGAGATCACCGCGCGCCGACTGCTGGGAGTGGGCCATGCGGGCATCGGCCAACTCGAGGAACTGGGTATTGTTCTGCTCGAGCGCCTGGCGCGACAGCTCGGCGAACTCGCCGACGAGCTGTCGACGCACGTCTTCTGCCGCCAACCGGCGCTCATCAGCAGCCCCACGCTCGTGCTCGAGCGTGGCCTGGAGGGACGCGACCTCGGCACGCGCCGAACCCAGCGCCTCGGCGTGGAGCTCACGCTCGGCCCCGACCCGGGCCGAGGCACGTGCCAGCGCCATGCTCCAGGCGACGGCGACACCACCCCCCCCACCGACGACGATGCCGATCACGAGGCCAACGATCATGAGATCTCCCTGCTCCGAGGGTGCACGCGGCCGAGCGTAACGCCGGGGTGTAACAGGACCGGGGAGCCCGCCGGGGCCACCGATTGCCCTCGTGAGGCGGGTAGCGTCGACCATGGTGCGCAAGGGCGCGGCGGGGCGAGGTGCAGGCGTGAAATCCCAGGCCCACTCAGGTGTCACGGGCGGACGCCAAGGCCAGGGCAGCGCCACGACGGCGGCCCCGCTGGGGTCGCTGCGGAGCTTCCCGGCCGCGGAGCTGGTCGAGGACTTCCGCCTGGCCTGCATCTCCCGGGCACTCGACGACCGGGAGATCCTGCTCCAGAAGCAGAGCCGGGTGTTCTTCCAGATCTCCGGGGCCGGCCACGAGATCCTGCTCCTGGCCCTGGCCCGATCGCTCCGACCCGCCTACGACTGGTTCTTCCCGTACTACCGGGACCGGGCGCTCGTGCTCGCGCTCGGGGTGACACCCCTCGACATCATGCTCCAGGCGGTGGGCTCCTCTCTCGACCCGGCATCGGGGGGCCGTCAGATGCCGTGTCACTGGGGCGCGGTGACGCGCAACATCGTCACCCAGTCGAGCCCGACCGGCAGCCAGTGCCTGCCGGCGGTGGGATGTGCCGAGGCCGGGCGCTACATCGCGCGACGACCCGACCTGGTGGGATGCGCCGCCCACGGCGACGAGATCACCTACGTGTCGCTGGGTGAGGGGGCCACCTCGGAAGGGGAATTCTGGGAGAGCCTCAACACCGCGTGCCGGTTGCACCTTCCGACGCTCTTCGTCGTGGCCGACAACGGGTATGCCATCTCGGTGCGCGCCGCGGACCAGTCGCCGGCGCCGGTGGCGGAATTGGTGCGCGGCTTCCGCGGGCTGGCGGTGACCCAGATGGAGGGCTGGGACTACGCGTCGTGCCGCAACAAAGGAGGGCGCGCCATCGCCCGGGTACGCGCCGGGGAAGGGCCGGGACTGATCCACGCGCACGTGACGCGTCCCTACTCCCACTCCTCGGCGGACTCCCAGGCCAAGTACCGCGATGCCGGCGAGCTCGCCGAGGAGCTCGCCCATGACCCCATCGACACCCTCGAACGCCAATTGGTGAGCGCCGGCGTACTGACCGAGGTCGAGGCCGCCGCCGTGCGCGCCGAAGCGCGCGACCTCGCCGCGGCCGCGGCCGAAGAAGCCCTCGCCGCGCCGCGGCCCGACCCCACCACCGTCACCGACAACGTCGTGCAACTGCCCTCGCTGCCCGAGATCGAGCCCGACCCCGCTCCGGCGTCCGCGGACGCAGAACCGGTCGTGATGGCCGAGGCGATCCGACTGACCCTGCACGAGCTGTTGGCCGCCGACGAGCGCATCCGCGTGTTCGGCGAGGACGTGGCCGACGCCGATGACGACGTGCTCGACCACGTGGAGGGCAAGGGCGGGGTGTTCGGCGTGACGCGTGGGCTGCAACGACGCTTCGGATCGGCGCGCTGCTACAACACGCCGCTGGCCGAGTCGAACATCGTCGGCCGCGGTGTCGGCCAGGCGCTGCGCGGGCTGCGCCCCTGCGCCGAGATCCAGTTCTTCGACTACATCTGGCCGGCCATGCAGCAGTTGCACAGCGAGGCGGCCACGATCCGGTGGCGGTCCAACGGCGACTTCACCTGTCCCTTGGTGGTGCGCGTCGCCATCGGCGGATACCTCACCGGAGGTGCCCTCTGGCACTCCCAGAGCGGAGAGTCGATCTTCGCCCACATCCCGGGGCTCCTCGTCGCCTTCCCGTCGCGCGCCCGCGACGCCGTCGGACTGCTGCGCAGCGCCTTCGCGGCGCAGGACCCGGTGCTCTTCTTGGAGCACAAGCATCTCTACCGCCAGCGCTACGCGGCCGATCCCATCCCGAGGCCCGGATGGGTGTTGCCCTTCGGTCGCGGCACCGTGGCACGACCGGGGCGCGACCTGACGATTGTCACGTGGGGCGCCACCGTGCAGAAGTCACTGGTCGCCGCCGAACAAATCTCGACCGACGGGTGTTCGGTGGAGGTCGTCGACCTCCGCACCATCTCGCCGTGGGACCACGACCTCGTGGGTGAGTCGGTGGCGCGCACGGGTCGGCTCCTGGTCGTCCACGAGGACACCCTCACCGCCGGGTTCGGAGCCGAGGTGTCCGCGTGGGTGGCCGAGCACTGCTTCTGGGACCTCGACGCGCCGGTGGGGCGCGTCACCGCCGAAGACACCTTCGTGGGGTACGAGCCGTCTCTCGAGCACGCCATCCTCCCCCAGGTCGAAGACATCGTCACCGCCGCCACCGCGTTGGCCAAGGTCTGACTCGCCTTCAGAGGTGGGCCCGCTCGGGGCGTGCCATCCTGAGGACGTGGACCGGGTGGTGGTGATCGGGGCTGGCTTCGCCGGGTTGAGCGCCACCCGACACCTCCGGGACCAACCGGTGACGGTCACCATCGTCGACCACCACAACTTCCACACGTTCCAACCCCTGCTGTACCAGGTGGCCACAGCCGGGCTCGACCCCGCCGACGTCGCCTATCCGGTACGCACCATCTTCGGTCGCGAGCCCAACGTGGTGTTCCGCCACGGCCGCGCCCTGTCGGTCGACGTCGACACCCGGCAGGTGGGGCTCGCCGACGGCACCGCACTCGACTACGACCGATTGGTGGTCGCCACCGGCGCCACCACCGGGTTCTTCTCGGTCCCCGGCGCCCCGCAGCACGCGCTTCCGCTCTACACGCTGGCCGACGCCCGCCGCCTACGGAACAACGTCCTGGGATGTCTCGAGACCGCCGACGCCCATCCCGAGGACTTCGACGGCGGGGCACCGACATTCGTCGTGGTGGGCGGGGGTGCCTCGGGGGTGGAGATGTCGGGGGCGCTGCTCGAGTTGCTCGACGTGTCGGTTCGCCGTGACCGGCTCCGCATCGACCCCGAGCGCTCGAAGGTCGTCCTCCTCGAAGCCGGCGACCGGCTCCTCCCCGGATTCAAACACGAAGCGGGCCGCTACGCCGAGGAGACGTTGCGCTCCCGGGGGGTCGTCGTCCGACTCCGCACGCCGGTGGCGGAGGTCACCGGCGAGGGGGTCCGACTCGGTGACGGCACGTGGCTGCGGGCCGCGGCGGTGATCTGGGCGGGAGGCGTCACCGTCGACGGCACCCTGGCGGCGTCGCTCCCCACCGCGCACGGCCGGGGAGGACGCGTGACGCTCGAACCCGACCTGTCGCTGGCGGACCACCCCGAGGTGTTCGTGGTCGGCGATGCCGGGGCGGTGCCGTGGGGGCCGGCGCGTCCCGAAGCCTGTCCCCAGGTGGCGCAGGTGGCGATCCAATCCGGGAGGCACGCCGCGCTGCAGATCGCGAGACAGCTCCAGGGCCGACCCACCACCCCCTTCAACTACCACGACAAGGGTCTCATGGCCACGATCGGGCGCCACGCCGCGGTCGCGCAGTTGCGCCGCGGGCCCATCCTGCGCGGGACGCTGGGCTGGCTGGCCTGGCTCGGGCTCCATCTCGTCTATCTCGTCGGATTCCGCAACCGCGTGGTCGTGCTCGTGAACTGGTGGTGGCGCTACCTGGATTGGCCCTCGGGACCCCGCCTGATCGTCGCGGACGTCGATGCCGAACCCTGAGCAAGAGACTCCCGAGCATCGGTCTGCTTCTCGCTCCACATCACCGGTGTGGCGCCCCGAGGATGCGAGCGCGGCGTGGTTGACCGACGTGCTGCGCGACGCCGGGGTCATCGACACCCAGCGCGTGGTCGAGGTTGAGGCCGAGCCGGTGGGCACCGGTCAGATGGCCGACAGCGTGCGTCTCCGCCTCACCTACGACGGGCCCGCATCCCGAGCGCCGGCCACGGTGGTGGGGAAGTTCACGCCTGCCGACGAGATGAGCCGAGCTACCGCACTGGCGCTTCGGACATCGGAGGTCGAGGTCCGCTTCTATCAGGAGGTGGCCGGCACGGTGGGGGTGCGCACCCCCCGCTGCTACTTCGCGGACGTGGACACCGCCAGCGCCGAGTTCGCGCTCGTTCTCCAGGACATGGCCCCGGCGCGCCAGGGTGACCAGATGGCGGGGTGCACCGTGGAGGAGGCTGCCCTTGCCCTCGACGAGCTGGCGCGCCTGCACGCGCCGCGCTGGGGCGACCCGGCCCTCGATCACCTGGCATGGCTGGAGCGCAGGGACGACGACGGTGGTGAGGGGAACGGGGAGTTGCTGCGCGTCCTGTTCGAGGGATTCGTGGAGCGCTACGGAGCCGACCTCGACGACGGGGTGATCGGAGTGGGCCGTCGTCTGTTTCCCCGCATCCACGACTATCTGCGACCACGGTCGGGACCGCGCACCGTGCAGCACGCCGACTACCGACTCGACAACCTGTTGTTCGGGACCGACCCGCCATCACCGACGGTGACCGTCGTGGACTGGCAGACCGTGACGCTCGGACCCGGGCCCGCGGATGTGTCGTACTTTCTCGGGGCAGGGCTCATGCCCGAGCAGCGACGCGCCCACGAGGAAGCGCTCGTCCGCGACTACCACCGGCGACTGATCTCCGGTGGAGTCGAGGACTACTCGTGGGACGACTGCATGACCGGGTACCGGCGCCACGCCTACGGGGGCTACGTCATGGCCGTGGGCGCTTCGATGCTCGTGGAGCGCACCGCGCGCGGTGACGAGATGTTCCTCACCATGGCACGGCGGCACGCGACCCAGGTCCAGGACCTCGACTCCGAGTCGCTGCTGAGCGCCGACTGACACCGCCGACCGACACCGCCGACCGACACCGAGGAGACCGTTGCCCCAGCTGAGCGACTTCGACGAACACTTCGTGCACCAGATCCCCGAGCCTCTGGGCGTGGTGGGTATCGAGCACCCCCATTGGCGCGAGAGCTACTTCTTCGTCACCCACGGGCCCGCACCCGACAGCGACGTCGTCGTGGTGGCCATGGCCACCTACCCGCCGCGCGGCATGCTCGATGCGCTCGTGCTCGGGCGCGTCGGTGACGAGCTCGTCTTCCGCCACTACCAGCGCCCGGCGGGCCGAGACCCCCACAGCTCCACGGTGGGGCCGGTGTCGGTGGTGGTCGAGGAGCCTTTCCGGCGCGTGCGCGTGCTCGTCGACGGCGCGGACGGCTTCGACGCCGAGCTGACCTTCGAGGCACGGACCGCTGCCTACGCGCTGCGGCGGGGCCGCCTGCGCGACGACTCGGGCGGGCTGCTGTGGGACCAGAGCCACATGATCCAGTCCGGCACCTTCAACGGCACCTACAGCAACGGGACGGCGGGCGGGTCCGTCGACGGCTGGTTGGGTCAGCGGGATCACTCCTGGGGGGTGCGAGACCACGGCCGTATCCCCATGTGGACGTGGTTGGCGATACAGCTGCCCGACGGGATGCTCGGGGTCTGGCACTGGGAGCTCGCCGACGGGGCGCACGTCTTCACCGACGGATGTTGGGCACCCGCCGGCGGGGGGGACCCGGTGCCGGTGCTGTCGTTCGACCACGACCTGCACTGGACCGACGACGCCGGTGCCCCCGTGGGCTACGGGCCCGACGGCTCCGCGGTCAGTGGGCTGGCCGGCACGGTGTCGTGCGCGCTGGCCGACGGATCGACGCTCACGGTGCACGGTGCCGGACGATGGTGCGCGCCGTACCGTCCGTTCTACGGCGGGGGCCAGCACCTGCTGGCGGTGGAAACCGACGACGGCCGCCGCGGCATGGCCGTCTACGAGGTAACGGGCCGGCACCACCACCGTTTCTTCCCCGAGCCCCTGGGCACCGACTCCGCACCCTGAAGGCCGTGCCGACCGGTCGTCGACGTCCGACGGTGGCGACCCGGACGGGGAAGAACCGAGGCGAGGGCGCTACGGTGGGACCGTGGCGAGACGGGTCGTGGTGGAGATGAGCAACACAGATCAGGTCACCGAGACCCTCGAGCACATCGACCGCGAGGTGATCAAGCTCTTCGCCCTGGTGGGTGAGGGCGTGGCGGGTGCCACACATTGCCTGCTCGACGGGGACCGCGAGGCGGCGCGCGTGCTCGCCGAGAGCGACGAGACGATCGACGCGCTCTATCGCGACGTCGAGCAGCTGGCCCAGAGCCAGCTGGCCCTGCGCGAGACGGGGCCCGACGAGCTGCGCTACCTGGTGGCCGTCCTGCGCATGCTGCCCGAGCTCGAGCGCAGTGGTGACCTCGCCGAACACGTGTCGCGTCGCGCCGTGCGAGGCCTCGGAGTCGAGTTGTCGCCGCGAGCCCGAGGCCTGGTCGAGCAGATGGGCGAGGTGGCGTGCGACATGTGGCGCGCCACCGCCGATGCCTATGCCGATCGCGCCCCGGTGGCCGACGAGGTCGAAGAGCTCGACGACGAGCTCGACGAGCTGCACGTGACGCTCACGGCCGAGATCGCCAGTGGGTCGATGCCGCTGCCGGTGGCGATCGAGGCGGCCCTCGTGGCCCGCTTCTACGAGCGCTTCGGCGACCACGCCGTCAACCTGGCCCGCCGGATCGCCGTCATGGTGGGGCGGGCCACCACGGGTGCGACCGAAAGGTTCAGGCCGACCCCGACCTGACGCGTCAGGCCGACCGTCGGGCGAGGAGGGCCTCGGCGATCTGCACGGCGTTGAGGGCGGCACCCTTGCGCAGGTTGTCGCCCGAGACGAAGAGCACGAGGCCGTGTGCGACGGTGTCGTCGCGCCGCAGTCTCCCCACGAGCACCGGATCGATACCGGTGGCGGCGATGGGGGTGGGCACGTCGACGCACCGCACGCCGGGAGCCTGCTCCAAGAGCTCCCGGGCCCGTTCCACGGGCAAGGCTCGCTCGAACTCGGCGTTGATGGACATGCTGTGGCCGGTGAACACCGGGACGCGCACGCACGTTCCCGACACGGCCAGGTCGGGGATGTCGAGGATCTTGCGGCTCTCGTCGCGCAACTTCTGCTCCTCGTTGGTCTCTCCCGTCCCGTCGTCGAGAAACCGCCCCGCGTGGGGCAACACGTTGTAGGCGACCGGACCGGCGAACACCGTCGGTGCGGGGAAGTCGACACCGGCACCGTCGAAGGTGAGGGCGGCTGCTCCGTCGACGGTCTTGGTCAACTGCTCCTCGAGCTCCCGTGCGCCGGCCAGGCCGGCACCGGACACGGCCTGGTACGTGGCGACCACGAGACGACGCAGTCCGGCCGCACGGTGCAGCGGTGCCAACGCCGGCATCATCACCATCGTGGTGCAGTTGGGGTTGGCGACGATTCCCTTCTCCATGTGGTCGAGAGCGTCGGGATTGACCTCGGCGACGACGAGGGGCACGGCCGGGTCCATCCGCCATGCCGAAGAATTGTCGATCACCAACGCGCCGGTCTCGGCGATCCGGGGTGAGATCCGACGTGACGCGTCGGCGCCGACCGACATGAGGGCGACGTCGACCCCGCGGTAGTCGGCCTCTTCGGCCTCCTCGACCTCCACCTCGGCTCCTCGCCACGGCAGGCGCGTGCCCGCGGAGCGCGCCGAGGCGAAGAAGCGGACGTCATCGGCGGGAAACGAGCGCTCGGCCAGCACCGATCGCATGACCTTGCCGACCTGGCCGGTGGCACCGACGACGGCGACTCGCATCCCCCGATCCTAACGGGCCGGGATCATCCGCCTGACAGCTCGAAGGCCTGGTGCAGAAGGCGCACCGCCTCTTCGACTCGATCGGCCCGCACCACGCACGAGAGTCGGATCGACGACGTCGAGATCATCTCGATGTTGATGGCCGCGGTGGCGAGGACCTCGAACATGGTGGCCGACACTCCGGGATGGCTGCGCATCCCCGCCCCCACGAGCGACACCTTGGCGATGCCGTCGTCGGCCATGACCTCGCCCGCGCCGATCTCGGGCGCCAGGGCCCGGGCCACGTCGAGACTCACTTCGAGATCGGTCTTCGGGACCGTGAAGGAGATGTCGGTGGTCCCGTGCAACGACGTGTTCTGCACGATCGTGTCCACGTTGACCGCCCGGTCGGCCAGGGCCCGGAACAAACGCGCCGCGATGCCGGGCTTGTCGGGGACGCCGGTGACGGTCACCTTGGCTTCGGAGATGTCGTGGGTGACGGCGGTGACGACGGCCTGTTCCATGGACGGATCCTCCTCGACCACCCAGGTGCCGGGCTCCCAGGTGAAACTCGAACGGACGTGCAGCGGCACGCCGTGGTTACGGGCGAACTCGACCGAGCGCAGCGCCAGGACGCGCCCGCCACTGGCCGCGATGTCGAGCATCTCCTCGAAGCTCACCCGCGCCAGCCGACGCGCTTCGGGGACGATGCGGGGGTCGGCACTGAAGACCCCGGACACGTCGGTGTAGATCTCACAGGCTTCGGCGCCGAGCGCGGCGGCGAGTGCCACGGCGGTGGTGTCCGAACCTCCTCGCCCGAGCGAGGTCACGTCCCGGTCCAGCGACACCCCTTGGAATCCCGCCACCACCGGGACCCGACCCTCCGCCAAGGCGGCGCGCAGGCGGTCGGCCTTGACCTCGACGATCTTGGCGTTGAGGTGGGTGGTGTCGGTGATGATCTGCGCCTGGCTACCGGTGAAGGACACGGCATCGACACCGAGCCCGGCGAGCGCCATCGCCAGCAGCGGCGCCGACACCCGCTCGCCCGACGTCAGGAGCATGTCGAGCTCGCGCGGCGGCTGGACGGTGCTCACGTCGCTCGCCAACCGGAGCAGGTCGTCGGTGGTCTTGCCCATGGCGCTCACCACGACCACCACGTCGGCCCCCTGGCGCCGAGTCCGGGCCACATGGTCGGCGACGGCGCGCACCCGCTCGGCGTCACTCACCGACGTCCCACCGTATTTCTGCACCACCAGAGCCACACGTCGAAGCTACCGGGCGTGTGGACCCCCCACCTCCACGTGGTCGGCGAGCACGTGGTCAGTGGGCCCCGAAGGGTTGCCCGCCACCGGGTGGGCGAGCGAGGAGACACCGCGGCGGCCGGTAGGGTGGCTAGCCGTGCCCACCGACAAGCGAGCCCGCAAGCGATCGGCGCGTGAAGCGAAGCTGGCGGCCCTGGAGCGCCAGCGCCGCCGGCGTGCCCGGAACCGGCGCGCCATCACGATCGTGGTCGTCGTCGCGGTGATCGTCGGCGTCTACTTCCTCCTGAAGCCGGCGAAGAAGGTCCTGACCGCCCAGGACAAGGCCAACGCCGCGGCGGTGGCCGGAGGCTGCGCTTCGAGCCCCACCACCGCCTTGCACAAGCCCTCGTGGACCAAGCCCCCGGCCATGACCATCGACACCGCCAAGACCTACAAGGCGACGGTGAAGACCGACGCCGGCACCTTTGTCGTCACCCTCGACGACAAGCATGCGCCGATCACGGTGAACAACTTCGTGTTCCTCGCCCAGAAGAAATTCTACAACTGTGTGACGTTCCACCGGGTGGTGCCCAATTTCATGGACCAGACCGGCGACCCCATCGGGACCGGCACCGGCGGGCCCGGGTACAAGTTCGCCGACGAGCTCCCGGCCAAGGCCTCCCCGCAGTACCCGGTCGGCTCGGTGGCCATGGCCAACTCGGGCGCCAACACCAACGCCAGTCAGTTCTTCGTGGTCACCGGACCCGAGGGCGCCAGCCTGGCACCGAACTACACACTCTTCGGACAGGTGACGTCGGGGATCGACGTGGCCACCAAGATCAACAAGGACGGCAACGCCAACCCCGCCGACAACGGCACGCCGCCCAAGGTGATCCACCGCATGTTGTCCGTGTCCATC
>JADGOL010000195.1 GCA_017882995.1 Acidimicrobiales bacterium
GCACCGACGGGCCGGGGTACCTGGGGGCCGGGCCCCTGGGCCAGTCCCGTCCCTACGCGGAAGCCACCCAGCGCGCCATCGACGAAGAGGTGAGCCGCCTGCTGCTCGAGGCCGAGGCGCGGGCCACGACGTTGCTCACCGAGAACCGCGTCGCCCTCGACTGGGTGGTGGGGGTCCTGCTCGAGAAAGAGACCATCAGCGGCCAGGAGCTCACCGACGCCGTCCGGGCGTCGCGCGCGCCCAGTCCCGACACCGCCCCCCGACCGGCCTGACACCGGTCACTGCTCGGGCGTTCCCCCCGGCGGGTGGCCGACGCCCCGTTGGCCTCGGGGTGCGCTGCCGGGAACACCACTGTGTGTTCTTGTCCACGCCGATCTCGACCAAGGTCCGCAGGTTCCGAAGCTGCAGGGCGTGGGGGACGGCCTCTCTTACACTCGGCCTGTGCACGGCGCCTCCACACCCCTCGTCGTCGGCTTCGACCTGGACATGACCCTCATCGACCCGAGGCGCGGGGTCCGATCGGCTCTTCGCGCCCTGGCGCAAGAGACCGGCGCCGCCATCGACGTCGAGCTCGTCGTCTCGACACTGGGACCGCCGCTCGAGACCGCCCTGTCACCGTGGTTCGACGGTGACGCACTCGACCGCGCCTGCTGGCGGTATCGCGACCTCCACGGAGCCATCCTCCTCGAGCAGACCGATCCGATGCCCGGTGCGGTCGAGGCCGTGCGCGCCGTGAGCAAGCTCGGAGGGACGGTGATCGTCGTCACCGCCAAGTACGAACCCCACGCCCGGACCAGCCTGGTGGCGGTGGGCATCGAGGCGGACGTCGTAGTGGGATGGAAGTACGGGCCGGCCAAGGGAGAGGTGCTCCGCGACCATGCGGCGCAGGTCTACGTCGGTGACCACCCGGCGGACGTGATCGCCGCCCAGGTGGGCGGATCGCTGTCCGTGGCCGTCGCCACAGGCGAGGCGACGCCATCCGCCCTGCGCGCCGCCGGCGCCGACGTCGTCCTCTCGAGCCTCCTCGCCTTCCCGGCGTGGTTGGAGAACTGGCGGGCGTCTGGCTCTACCTGACCGTCCCCGTCATGCCCCGGATCTCGGTGACGGGTGCGGGTCGGGCGACGGATCAGGGGTGGCGACCGAGAAAAGCAGCGAGTCGAGCGGTCGCCGTTGCATCGGGACCGACGGTGACGATCTCCCCGAATGCCATGTCCGCACCCCGGTACTCGGGCGGCAGCGTCCGCTGCGCCCTCGCCAGGGTGTCACTGGACTCTTCTTCGGTGAACGGAATCTCCTGACCCGTGGCCACGGCGAGATCCCAGCCGTGGACCAGGTATTCCATGACCGTCATGTTGAACACCATCTCCCCCGGCATCTCACCGCTCATGACGCGCACCTGCCGGTCCAGTCCGTACTCTTCCCAGCCCGCCGAGAGGCTCCGGGCCGAGGCGCGAAACTCCTCGGCTGGATCGGCGCCGAACCGGTAGGCCGACGCATCGCCGTCGAACGTGCGGCCGTGGCATCCGGCCTCGAAGACTTGGATCCAACCGATGATGTGATTGGTCAGAGCCCGCACGTCGTACTCCGTGCAAGGGGTGGGAAGTTCCCACTGATCATCCCCGACGCCGGCGATGACGTCCCCCGTCTTCGTGAGAATCCCGGCCAGGAGCGTGTTCTCGTCCATGGCGAGAGAGTACCGGAGTCCATCTCCGGCCTCGCCGGCTCGGTCGCCGTTGCCTTGGCTGCGCCGGCGACGCGAGAAGAGGTCAAACGCGGCAAAGGAGCCGACACCCAAGGGGGCCCTATAGGTGTCGACTCCTTCACCTCACCGAGGTCGGACAAGGACAAGGAGCGAACCTCATCCTCCCTCTGGGCGACCCGTCAAGTTGGCCGGAACGGTCGGAGGGCCCACCGTGTGATCGCCAGCGACACGCCAAGTCGTCGCACTAGGTCTCGCATGTTGCCCACGTCTCTCCTTCCCGTCTCAGTAGCTGCCGCTACTTCAAAGGATACGGATGGGACGTGAACGGCAGGGGTCCGCGACATGACGGCTGCGTGAACGACGATCGACCATGTCACGGGGCCCGGACCGCGATGCGCGGTCACGGCGCGGCCGTGCCGCGATGATGTCGCGGCGGTGTCGCGGTGGTGTCGCGGCGGTGTCGCGGTGGGTACCGACACACGAAGGGCCCAGTCACGACGGTCGTCGCGACCAGGACGGGGCGTTACCGGTTGATGCGGTCCCTCGCCCCCGCGATCCGCCTGATGCGCGCCTGGGTGTCGAGCCACTGGCTCGTACGAGCCAACTCACGTTCGCGTGGGGCGTGATTACCGTCGGGTCCGTCGGTGATGACCCCACATCGACGGCAGACCGACATCCGTCCGTTGGTCTCGGGACGATGGTGCTCATCGAGGCGGCTGGCCAATTGCTGTTGCTCAGATGAAGCCATGGTTTTCTCCCGGTCCGATCGGTCGTCGCCGGCCTCCGAACCAAGAGGGCCGCAATTCGCTCGAGGTGAGCGAACTCGCCCTCAGCCCCACTCTAGGGCGCGACACACCGCTACCACCCCGATCCCCTGGGCGCGGTGGCGCCGATGGCCCTGACTCGGTCGTCAGCGATCGGCCATACTGGCCCCGAGGAGGCGGGCGAGTGACGGTCATCATCGACTCGGACCAGCACCTGTACGAGAGTCGGACGCTGTGGGCGGAGCACATCGATCCCGCCTTCGCCGACGAGGCCCTTGCCATCGTCGACGACGAGATCGGCTATCCGTGGCTCACCTGGCGGGGCCAGCGCCTCGACATGGCCGACGTCCAGATACCGGGCGACACCGCTGTGCTCGGCCGCTATCGCCAGCGGTGTCGCAACCACCTACCGCCCGAGTACAACTACGACGAGGAGCTCCCCGCGCATTACTGGGACCCGTCGGCCCGGGCCAAGCACCTCGACGTCATGGGCCTCGACCAGGCCGTGGTGTTCCCGAATTTCGGGTTGCTCTGGGAGCGCCGCCTCTCGAAGGCGTTCCCCGCGCTGACCGCCAACATGGCGGCATGGAACCGATGGTGTGCAACGGTGGTGACAGAAGGAAAGGGTCGCCTTCATCCGGTCGCGCACCTGACCCTGCGAGACCCGGTGTGGCTCGATGCACAACTGACGATGCTGGAGGCGAGCGGGGTGCACCTCGCCATGATCGCCCCGGCTGCTATCGACGGGCGCCCCCTGTCACACCCCGATCACGACCGGATGTGGGCCGCCTTCGTCCACCACGGCGTCACCCCGGTGTTCCACGTGGCCGACCAGCCCCGCGTCCTCGATGAAGCCTTCTACACCGACCCCGACGACAGCTTCGTGCCCGTCATCGAGTCCATCTTCTTGTGGGTGCAGCCCGCCATCGCCGTCACCGACCTCATCGTCAACGGCACGCTGGCGCGGCATCCGGGGTTGCGCATCGGGATCGTGGAGTTGTCGTCGATCTGGGTTCCGCAGTATCTGATGATGCTCGACGGCGGCTGGGACTTCACCACCGCGCTCAACGGGCGACCCCTGGCTCCACTCGAGCTCAGGCCCAGTGACTACTTCCACCGTCAGGTGCGCGTGGCCTCGTTCTCCTACGAACAGCCCGCCCGGCTCACCGCCAAATCCGGAGACCTGTTCATGTGTTGCAGCGACTTCCCCCATTCCGAGGGGACGTCCACCCCGCTCGAGGACTACGCCCGCACCGGATGTGTCCCGGAGCAGGCCGACGGGCTGTTCCACAGCAACGTCGCCACCCTCCTGGCGAACTGACCCTGGCACGGGCAGACGACCACTCGCATGCCCGAGCGGATCGATGCCGATGTGTGTGTGGTGGGTGCCGGGTACGCCGGGCTGGCCGCCGCGCTGGGGCTGCATCAAGGCGGCAAGTCGGTGGTCGTCCTCGAAGCGCGCCCGCGGGTCGGAGGCCGAATCTGGACCGAACACCTGTCCGACGGCTCAGCAGTGGACCGAGGAGGGGCGTGGCTCGCTCCGAGACACGAGGCCATGCTCGGGCTCGCCCGCGACTTCGGCGTGTCGACGTACAAGACCTGGGTCGACGGCGCCCACCTCCTCGTCGACGAGGGTCGGATGCTGCGCTATCGAGGGCTCATCCCGAAGATCAGCCCGCTGGCCGTGGCCACCATCGCCCTGGCCCAGGCCCGCTTGGATTGGACCTCCAAACGCGTGCCCCTGGATGCCCCGTGGACAGCCAGACGAGCCCGAGTGTGGGACTCGCGCTCGGTGGCCTCGTGGCTGGAGCGTTCGGGAATCAGGACGGCCATCGCCCGGGACCTCTTCGACATGGCGGTGCGAGGCCTGTTCACGGGGAGTCTCGATGAGACGTCCTACCTCCATCTGCTCTTCCTGGTTCGAGCCCACGGAAGCATCAACAGGCTCTTCTCGATCAAAGGTGGTGCTCAGGAGAACATGATGGAAGGCGGCGCGGGGTTGATCGCGACACGCATCGCCGATTCCCTGGGTGACGCCGTCCGCCTGGCCCAGCCCGTCGGTTCCATCACCCAGCACAAAGACCATGTCGAGGTCACCGCCACCGACGTCATCGTGTCGGCCCGCCACGCCGTCGTGTGCGTGCCTCCGGTCCTCGCCCTCGAGATCGCCTTCGACCCGATCCTCCCCCCAGACCGACGAGCCCTCTACACGAGCGCGATCGCGGGCCCGGAGTCGAAGACCCTCGTCGTCTACGACGAACCCTTCTGGCGGACCGAGGGCTTCAGCGGCCAGAGCGCCGAGCCCGGATCGGCCGCCGAGGTCACCCTCGACGCCTCACCGGCATCGGGGAAGCCCGGTGTGATCGCTTCGTTCACCTTCGGCCATGTGGCTGAGCGCGTCGCCACGCTCGACGAGGGCGAGCGACGGCGTGCCGTCCTCGACGCCCTCACGGCCAGGTTCGGAGCGTGCGCCGCATCACCGGTCGATTTCATCGAGACGGCGTGGTGGACCGAGCCGTGGACGCGAGGGTGCTCGATGGCACACTTCCCCCCCGGAGTCCTCACCCGCTACGGACCGCTGTTGCGCCAGCCCTTCGGCCGGGTGCACTGGGCCGGCACCGAGACCTCGACACGGTCCCACGGCGCCATCGACGGCGCGGTTCTGTCCGGGCAACGGGCGGCGGCTGAGATCCTCGGTCGCACCTAGAGGAGTCCGTCGGCCCGGCCAGGCCTCTCCCGGCCTGGACTATCCCGGGCCCGCCCATCCTGGCCAGGACAAACGTGTCAGTACCCCCTGTCAGCACGTCATGGTAGGGTGACAACCCGCTGGTCATCCCTCGTTTTCAGGAGCGTGTCTTGTCTGGCGACTCGTGGGGGGTGCGGGGGCAGCTCGCGACGGGGCGTAGGGACCGCCCGCCAAGGTCCCTACGCCCCGGTCGCGTATTCGATTTCGACACCACGTCGGCGCCCGCGCTCGACGATGCCGAGACGGCCGGTGGAGGGAGTCAGCGTCCGACGTGGGAGCCGCCAGGCCTTGTGACCTTGGGGGGCAGGGCCTGGCGGTTCCCGCATCGCTCTGTGCAACCCCCGTTCGAGAGCTGCACAGGCATCCTGACGGGAACGATCATGACCCGGTTGTCCCCCAAGTGGCATCGTCAACAATGATGAGCACGAAGGTCTGTCGCTCCGGCACGGGCCACTGACACCCTGCCAGTCCAATCCGTCATTTCAGGTCGTCGGTTGTACGGTATGACGCTCCGCCCGATGAGGAGCGGACCTCTCAGTGAGGCTCCGATGCAACGGTCCACGCGTACTGGTAGGGCGGAGAATGGAGTGGGCGGCCCCTTGAAAGCAGGCGTCTGTGGATAAGACACCCGGCGAGAGCCCTCCCTCATTGGCCGAAGACCAACAACGCCTGACACGGTCTCGGATCAGACGCGCCGCTATGGAGGTGGTGGCGCGACGCGGCTTCGACGCCACGGTCGACGAGATCGCCAAAGCCTCAGGCGTGAGCCCCAGGACCATCTTCCGCCACTACTCGACCCACGACCTCTTGATCGTGACGACGGTCAAGGACATGTACGAGGCCTGCGGACGCCGCCCCATCGAGGGTCTCCCCACTCCCGACGAGGACCTCGACGGCTGGATCGAGGGCCTGGCCCTGACGATCCATACCCGAAACGCAGAGATCCTGGGCGACGCGTTCTGGGACATCCATGCCCCCCGTCTCAATGCCTCCGAGGCGCTGCACGAACTGGACGGCTTCCGACGGGACTACCGCGTCCGGGGGGTGAATCACCTGGTGGGCCTCGCTTGGACGACAGCCGGTGGCAAGGGCGAACCCCCGGAGGACCTCGTACTGACATTCGCCCTCAACTTCTCGGCCTTCACCACCCAAGCCCTCATGGTCGACTTCGACCGGACGCCGAGCCAGATCGGGGCATTGACCGCCGACCTCCTGAAGATGCACCTCCGACACGCCGTGCAGGCACAGGAATCGTCCCGGGGCGATGTCGGCCAGGACCCCGCTGGACCCGGGCACTGATCGGCACGCGCCAGCGATCAAGGTCTACGTCAACGGGCTGTCGAGCCGGACACGATGCCCGAGAGCAGGTTCGCGACGAGGTCGGGGCGGCTCAGGAACGGGGAGTGCCCGGTCGGCCACTCCACCGAGGTCGTCGCTCGCCGGGCCAGAATGCGCTGCAGATCGGGGTGCACGATGTTGTCGAAGGCGCAGATCGCGTAGGTCGACGGCCGGTGACGCCAGGCGACGGCCCGCGGCGTTTGTGACAAGGTCTGCATCGGGTGGGGACCGAGCCGCGCCACCGCCCAGTCGGCCGTCGCAGCCGAACAGTCGTTGTAGAAGAGGATGCGAGCACCCTCGTCGTCGACCGTGCTGGTCCCGTCGTCGGCCACATGGATATGTCCAAGCGCGTCGGGGCGACCGGAATGGTCCAGAGCCGCCGCGTCGGACTCCGTGACAGCCGCGCTCATCGCCGACTCCCCCTCATCAAGGTTGAACGACGCGATGTAGACGAGATGCGACACCATCGGGTGCAGCCCGGCCTCGGTGATGACCACCCCTCCATACGAGTGGCCGACCAGGACGACGGGCTCGCGACATGCGTCCAGGGCTTGGCGAACCCGTTCGGCATCACCGTGAAGATCGGACAGGGCACCGGGGTCGTTGCCGTGCCCGGGAAGGTCGATGGACAGCGTCGCGATGTCGCGCTCGGCGAGAACCGAGATGACCGGTCCCCAGCACCACGCACCGTGCCAGGCGCCGTGGACGAGGATGACAGAAGTCGTCTCGGCGGTCATCGCTGCGGGCTCAGTCACCCTGACAGTCGCGGATCGCCTGGTGGTCGAGTTTCGTCATCTCCACGGCACCGGACTTCGAGGGATGGATGCCGTCGGAATCCATCCACTGAGGCTTGCGGAACTCGATGTCCCCCCAATCGAGCAAATGGAAGTTGGGGTGGGTTGCGACCGCACCGGCGATGGCTCCATTGATCCCGAGCGCGATCGAGCCGAAATGGGGATTGACGGTCAGGAAGACCACACAACGCTGTGTCTGCAAGGCGGCAACCTCGTTGGCGAAGTCGGACGCCCAGTTCGGGTTCGGCGGCTCGGGCAGGGCGTCATTCGAGCCGAGCTCGATCACCCAGTCCCGAGGTTGCCCGTCGCTCTCGATCGCCTCGATCTTCTGTAGGTGCTCGGCCATGGTCGTGCCCCCGACCGCGTCGATGATGAGGCTGTAATGACGCAACGTGTGGGTCAGGTCGGATGTCGCCAGCGCGGTGATCGAGTCCCCGATAATGGCCACGTTGCCGGCGGGATTCGGAACCTCGGGGCTCGTGACAGCGGGACTCGTACCCCCCGGACTTTCGGGCACCGTCGTCGAGGGAGACGTGGTTGTCGACTCGAACGGTGATGTGGTGGTCACCGACGGGAGTGTGGGGAAATCGGCATCCGACGAGAGTGAGGGTGACGCAGCCGTGTCATTGGTGGGAACGGGGGAGGTTCCTGAGTTGACCAGGCTGATGACGAGCAAGATCGCAAGGATGAGAACGACGACTCCGACCGATGATCCGATGATCTTGGCCCGCCGGTCGATCTTCTTGGCGGTGACGGCCGGTGACGGACTCGGCGCTAACGACGGTGCCGGCTCGACGGTGAAGGGGGTGATGGCGTCGGACAGGTCGACCCACGCGACGCCATTCCAAAAAAGCCGCTGTCCCGTCTTGCGGTCGCGATACCAACCGGCTTTGCGACTGGTGGGTCCGGGAGCGGCCGGTTCCCTCGCCACGCCCTCGTCAGTCATCGTGCCACGAGCCAAGCTTCGGGACCAAAGGAATTGGCACGTCCCTCGTGACACACTGTCCCCGAATCCCCGCAGGGTCGGGACGCCAGCCATCTAGGACCATCGTGCCCCCGCCGAATTGAAGGGCTGCAAACCAAGATCAGCCCGACTTGGACAGGCAATGTACTCATGTTCTATGTGACCCGAAAGACGACGTCCCCGCCCACCAGCCTTCCCCCGTCCACTCGGGGCGAGGCCGGCCCGGGCGCCGCACCGCCGTGAACGGGCCGCCGGATCTGGACGTCCGCGCTTCGTCGTTGTCAACGTCCCGAGCTCTCGGTCCGTGAAAGGGGTATGCAGCGCATGGTCGATCGGTGAACTCCCCGCTGGCGTCCGGTGCCACTCGGAGGTCGGCGCAACCGGGATCTCAGTCGGGCGCCGCCGCTTCTGTCGCCTTGGCGATCTTGGTCATTGCGGTGGTAGCAGTGGTAGCGGTGGCCATCGCCTGGGACCCAGGGACCGCCCCACGCCGGTCGGACGGTGCGGTCGCCCGGCCCACGACACGAGCAATTCGCGACCGGTCCGCCGCGGCTCCCACCGGTCAAGGGCGGGGGCTTGCCCCGCTCGTGCCCACAACCGCCATGCCGCTGCGCGTACTCGAGATCGGTGACTCGCTCGGGATCGATCTCGGGGATCAGCTCAAGTCCCAACTCGATGCCACGGGCATGGCCCGCACCACGGTCGCCTCGGTCGGTGACTCGGGCCTGTCGAACACCACCTACTTCGACTGGCCGGGCCACCTCGCCGGCCTGTTGAACACCGATCGTCCCCAGATCGTCGTGGTCTTCATGGGAGCCAATGACGACCAGGGCTTGTATGTCAACGGCATCGCCTCCGCCCCGGGCACGCTGACCTGGGTCGAGGGCTATGCCCAACGGGTGGACGAACTGGTGCGGGAGGCCAGGAGCTCGGGAGCGCGGGTGGTATGGGTCGGCATGCCCCTCATGGCGAACCTCGATCTCGATGCGGCCATGCAGCGTGAGAACACGATCTACGAACGCGAGACCGAGAGCTTCTCGGCGACGCTCTATGTGTCTTCCATCTCGGCGCTCGACGCGTCCGGGGTCTATGAGACCAATGGTGAGGACACCTCGGGCGGACACGTCGCTCTCCGCACCCCCGACGGGGTCCACCTGACGCCGGCGGGCGCCGGCGTGCTCGCCCGAGCGGTGATCAAGGCCGTCGACCAGCAGTGGGACCTGACTCTGGGGATACCGACGGTGCCTGAGCCCACCACGAACTAGCCGACGAGGACGAAAGCCACAGACGCGCTAGCAATGGAACGGAACACCTTCTCTAGCGCGGTGGTGACTGCTCACTTGGAGTGTGTCCGGTCCAACGACCGCCGTCCCACCATCGCAACGGATACTCGTGACTGGGATCTGGATACCACCCCGGTGCGGCCGCACCCGAATAGGGACCCGGAGCCGCGGGCCCGGGCACCCAGCCCGACACAGTCATCTGTCCGGGCCCGTATTGACCGGCGACCGCTGCCGCCTCGACGGCGATGAGCTTCTTGCGGATATTGAACCAGTAGATCAGTGCGGGAATGGCCAAGATGTTGACGAGGATGACCAGCAAGAGCCAGAGGATCTTCTCCTGTCCGGCCAGCTTCCACTGCCAGTCCGGTCGCTTGACGATATCCACGATGGCGACGATGAACATCACCAAGGAGCCAATGCCGACTACGAACCAGGCCATGAAGAGGAGGAACAACCCAGCGCCGAATGCTCCGGAACTGTTCACGGCCTCCACCATGGGCCCATGCTACGCAAGAGTGCAATCGCCGCGATCCTGGGTCTCATGGGTTTCGTCCAAGGCCCAATCTCGACCCGCATGCTTCAGGAAATGGTGATCGAGAGGACTTTCGTGGTGGAATTCTGTGTGTGGGGTCTAGTACTCGTCTTCTTGTCCAGCGCTTCCACCGTGAAGGTGAACGTCCCAGCATCTCTGTGGTTGGGCATTCCCGAGATGACCCCGCTGTGTCTATTGAGCTTGAGTCCCTGAGGGAGCTTCGACGAACCCGGCGCCAGTTTCCAGATGTATGGGGGGTTTCCGCCCCCGGCGGTCATGGTGGCTGAATATTCCTGCCCAATCCTTCCGTTGTGCAGCGAGGTCGTGGAGATGATCAGGGGAGTCGCCGCCACGGCGATCACTGGGAAGATGGGCGTGGAGTACGGGGCCGCCCGCACGATGCCCGACGGTTCGCTGTGATTGAGGTGCGCCGTGCAATTCAAGAGGAGCGAGCTGCCCGATACCTCCAGAGTCAAGTGGGTTCGCTCGTCCTGCTTGATGGTGATGCTCGTGCCCGATGCCGTGAAGGGCCCGACAGACGCTGCCGAGACCGGGAAGTTGATTGTGAGCCCTTGATCGGGCACCGGCGACGGGATGGGAACGTCGAAGGACGCCGTGGACTTCGGGGCTGACGACGGTGATGCCCCGGTGGCGTCGACCTGGGTGGTCGCCGTCCCGCTGATGTCGCTATTACCCAAGGCGGCAGCAGCACCAACCACTGATGATGGAAGGACCAAGGTGGTCTGGTAGCCGGTCAACTGGAAGTGCTCTCCGGCCGCGGGGGCCGAAGGTGAAATCGTTCCCGAGGTGACCACGTCGTTGAACACGAGGTTCCCGACCGGGGAACCTGGGCAGTAGAGCTCGTACGGGGCACTGTCGGCGAAGGCCGGAGATCCCAACCCCTGAATCGACACGATCGCCAGTGTTGAGACGCCAAGCCCAAGGACGGTCACTCCTCGCCGGAGATCGAACAGCCGCCGAGCCTCTCCCGCCTGCAACCCCGCCGTCCGGTGCACCCGAACCCCCCGTCGCAAAGGCACCCGCCACCTCTGCGAACTCAAGGCTAAACGAGCCCTGATGAGGTGTCCACCGACGAAATGACACACAGACGCTGGTCCTCGGTCCGGCGTGGTTGGCCTTCGCGGCTCGCAACCACTCAACGAAGGCAATCCGGCCGTCACCATGCAGAAATCCCGTCCTGCCCCCGGTCGGCATCCGAACGCCACAGAGTGTGACCAGACAATCCCTCGAGCACGGACGACGGAGTCGCCCCTACGCTCTAAAGCAGACGACTGGTGAGACCGATCTAAGCCGGTGGACTCGCACGACGGACCTGGAGGGTTGCGCCATGTCCCTGCTGCGTGGCAGGAAGCTGAGACAAGGGATCGACGGGTCTCGGATGCCCCTGGACTGGCGGCAGCGGGCCATGACCGTCGGCGTTCCCAAGAGCGGTCGAATCGTCTTGGAACAACTCGAGACTCGGGCCACCTCAGAGACGGGGTTCGTGGAGCACGTGGCCGAGATCGTCAGAGAGTTGGAAGACGATCCCGCCATGCTGACCTTCGGACTCTTCCACACGCCGGAGCACACCATGACGGGCGTGGTGATCGTGGTCGGGAAAGTTGGGCTCGTGCTGCTCGATGCCGAAGACAGACACCCGTTCGCGGATTTCCGGTGGGAGACGCTCTGTCGCTTCGATCTGAAGCGCGACCGTAGCTACCAGATCGTCGGCCTTGCCTGGTACGAAGGGGAAAGGGACATCACAGAGCGCATCGGGGAAGAGACTCCGCTCGAACTGTCAGAGATGCGGTTCGCCTACATGTACATGCATGCCGACGACGAGCTTCTGACCTTCGTCAAAGAAGCCTTTGATGAAGCCGCGATACCCGAGGCACTGCATCGCAGGCCACCGCTACTCTGACTACTGTCAGCGTCCGTAGTCAGCTACACAAGCCCGATCAGACAACTACAGCTTGCGGCACTTGATCGCAGTTCCGTAGGCGCAGATCTCGGTCCAGTTCCCGCCCATCTCGGACGTGTCGAACCGCATGGCCAAGATCGCGTCTGCGCCTTTCGCCTCGGCCTCCTGCACCATCCGCTCGGTGACCTCTTGGCGACTGGCGATCAAGTTCTTGGTCATTCCTTTGAGCTCGCCACCAGCAAGGGACTTGAACGACGCTCCAATCTGGGAGCCGACATTCCGACTCCGAACAGTCAGACCGAATACCTCACCGAGGACGTCAGTGACTTCGTAGCCCGGCAGGTCGTTCATGGTGGAGATCAGCATCTCAGCCTCCGTTCGCCGCTGCGACGATGACTCAGACTACCCCCGCGCTCTCGTGCGGTGTGGGCCCATCTTGCACACTCCAACTCGATCTTCCGACCGGCGATCTCGTCTCGCTGATGGGCGGTCGCCAACTCACAGATCCCACGCACGGCGGCGACCGCTGGCCTCGAAGGCCTGGCGCAGAGCATCTTCAGCTTGTGATGTGAAAACGCGATAGGAGTCGTGTGCTCCTGTGCGCACATAGATCGGGTCCCCACCGACGAGATCGGAGCGAAACCTTTGGCAGACGAGCGTGCGGGTGAGAACCTTGTTGGTCGGAGTGGTGGGAAGTGCCTTGCAGAGGCGAACGAAGCGCGGCCACCACTTGGGACTGAGATCGGTTTGCTCGGTCAACCAGGCAGCGAACGACCTGCCGTCGAACTCGGCGCCTTCTCGAAGCACCAGCGCCACCATAACCTGGTCGCCTGAGTCGGAATCGGGGACGCCGTACACCGACGCCATCACGACGTCGGGGTGACGAGCCACGATGGCTTCGATCGGGGCCGCCGGAAAATTCTCTCCGTCCACTCGCAACCAGTCCGTTGTCCGACCCGCGAAGAACACCCAACCGTCGTCGTCGACATAGGCGAGGTCACCACTCCAGTACCAGCCGTTGCGTGTGGTTCGGTGCATGGCCTCCTCGTTGTGGTAATACCCCTCGAATGGGCCCACGCCGAGAGTGTTCACGATTTCGCCGACGCACTCCTCGGCGTTCATGAGACGGCCAGCCCCGTCGAAGTTCGCTCTCGGAACCTCGTCACCCCCGGAATCGACGACAAGGATCCCCTCGCGCAACTGTCCGACGGAACCGCGCGGAGGGCCTCCGGAGCGATCCAACGCGATCGCTCCTTCAGTTGATCCGAAGACGTCGACGATAGTGATCCCGAAACGCTGAGCGGCAGCTTCCACGACACGGGGCGAGCCTTCGTTACCGAAGGCGATTCTCAAGGTGTTGTTCGCATCGTCGTCCCGCTCGGGCGTGGACAACAGGTAGGCGAGCAACTTACCGGTGTAGTTGAACCACGTCGCGCCGTAACGTCGCACATCGGGCAGAAACCGCGATGCACTGAAGCGACGGGCGAGGGAAAGAGATGCGCCTGCGACCAGCGCGGGTGCCAGACCCGACATCAAGGAATTGGCATGGAACAGAGGCATGGCCGCGTACCCGACGTCATCAGGACCGACGCCGAGCATCGTCGCCATCCGCTGGCCCGTCGTGAGCAGTCTGCGCTGCGTGCATCGCACCGCCTTCGGTGCAGCTGAGGTACCGGAAGTGAACAGCAACGCCCACAGGGTTTCCAGTTCACACTCGAGCTCAGACCGACCTTCGGGGCTCTCGCCCCCTGGGTCATCTCTTGCGGCGACGGCGACCGCATCATCCAACAACTCGCCCATCGACCTGGGCGGGTCATCAGCATCGACAAAGCGCTCAGAGACGAGGATGCCTCCCGACAGATCCAACCCCTCAATGGCCGGGTGGAGCAAGGCTTGATGGCGAGGCTCGGTGATCAGAAGCTGTACATCGGTGTGTGAGATGTCGCGAGCCAGGTGCTCGTCGCGCCGCGTGTGGTTCAGCCCGACCACCGCCGCTCCCACAAGTCCCGCTCCGCACAGCGCAAACACATAGTCCGGGGTGTTGTCCAACAGTATGGCGACATGGGGAGGCCGATCGGGATCGAGTCGAGTGCGGTAGAGCGCGGCAAAACGCTCGGCCTCGACAAGGAGCTCCGCGTGAGTCCAGATCTGGTCGCCGAAGTGGAGGGCGGGGCGGCTGGAGTAACCCGCGTCGAGACCGTTGCGTCTCAGAAGGGCGGCGACGTTGCGAGCTGGGAGGGGCACTTCATGGAGGGGTGGAGCGAACACCAGTGGTTCGGCCACCTCAGTGGATTGCCGAGAGCGAGGGGCGGCACGCCTTTCGCTCGCCACTGTCTCTATGCGCAACCACGCTCTGCATCACCGTCACTCCTGCTGCGTGGGATCAGATCCGCTCGAGGATCGTCCCCGTTGCGAGACCACCACCGCAACACATTGAAACGAGTGCCAGATTGCCGTCGCGACGCTCGAGCTCGTGCAAGGCAGTGGTGATGAGCCGGCTACCGGTGGCGCCCACAGGATGGCCCAACGCCATGGCCCCGCCGTTGACGTTCACCTTGTCCCAGTCGACACCGTGCACTTTTTGCCATGAACAGACGACCGAAGCGAAAGCCTCGTTCACCTCGAAGATGTCGATGTCGCCGACAGTCACGCCGGCCTTGGCCAGAACCTTGCCGGTGGCGGCGATGGGCCCATCGAGTTGGTAGTACGGGTCCGACCCCACCAGGACCTGCGCGAGCACCCGCGCTCGTGGTCGGAGGCCTGCGGCCTTCGCCCTTTCCTCGGACATCCACAAGACGGCGGCGGCACCATCGGAGATCTGCGACGAGGTGCCGGCGGTATGGATGCCGTCGGGGAGTACGGGCTTGAGAGCGCCCAGGCCCGCCTCTGTCGTGTCACGCAGGCCTTGATCCCTGTCGACAACCTGGACTTCGCCGGAGGCGCCATCGGGGCCGATGACAGGAGCCTCGATGCCGAACACCTCACGCTCGAAGCGACCTTCCGACCAAGCCTGTGCGGCGTTGCGTTGCGAGGCGAGTCCCAAGGTGTCGGCGTCCGAGCGAGTGACGGAGTACTTCTCGGCGATACGTTCCGCGGCTCCGAACTGGTCCGGCGTGTCCCATGGGAACCCTGCGGGGAACGGACGGCCCGGCCCGTTGACGACATTGAGCCCCAGACCAACCCTGCTCATCGCCTCGACGCCGCACGCGATGGCGACCTCCACCGTGCCGCTGGCGATGAGGCTCGCCACGAGGTGATTGGCCTGCTGAGACGAACCGCATTGGCAGTCGATGGTCGTGGCGGCGACCTCGTAGGGAAGGCCCTGGCTGAGCCACGCCGTGCGAGTGATGTTGAACGACTGCTCGCCAGCCTGAGTGACGCAACCTCCGAAGATCTGTTCGACCTCGGAGGGATCGAAACCGGTCCTCTTGATGAGCTCCACCTGGGTCGCGCCGAGCAACTCCGCGGCATGCACTCCCGACAGTGCCCCGTTGCGCTTACCGATCGGAGTACGCACTGCCTCGACGATCACGGCCTGTGTCATGTTCATTCCCTTTGACGTGGTCTTCGCCCAGTCTCGATGACTGTCAGGTGCCGACGAGTATAGGGTTTTGGGTACGGGCGCAAGCCATCGTTGAGAAGGAAGGGAATGGGAACAGGCCTGCACAGGTTCCGCTCCCCCGACCACACGTGAGTGACATCGACCTCGAAAGGGTTCTCATCGGTGACGACGACGTCGTCCCGCGTGCCCGTTACACGAGCGCTCAGTTCGGGACGTTGGAATTCGAGCGCCTCTGGGCCCGCGTCTGGCAAGTGGCGTGCCGTGAGGAAGAGATCGCGGCGGTGGGGGACTTTTGTGAGTACCTGATCGGCGACCAATCGATTCTCGTCGTGCGATCCGCTCCCGACGTGGTCGGCGCGTACCACAACAGTTGCCTTCACCGTGGGACACGCCTTGCCGAAGGCAGTGGTCATTTCGACAACGAGTGCATCCGGTGTCGGTATCACGCCTGGCGCTATGACCTCGACGGCAGGCTGATCGAGATTGTCGACCCCGAAGAGTTCGCGCCGATGCCGGACGACGTTCGCCTCGGTCAGGTACACGTCGACCGTTGGGGCGGTTTCGTGTGGGTGAGTCTGGACCCGTCGGCACCGCCTCTCTTGGAATATCTCGACCCGCTGCCCAAGCTGTTGGCCCCGTACCACCTCGACCGAATGCGGATGCGGTCGTATCGTGCGACCGTCCTGCCCGCCAACTGGAAAGTAGCGGTCGACGCGTTCAACGAGGGCTATCACGTCCAAGGCACGCATCCACAGATCCTGCCGTGGACCGATGACGTAAGCCTCGAATACGAGCCATTGGGCATCCACTCCCACTACGGCCGTCTCCCCAACGCGCGAAGGAAGCTCCGTCCGAGCCCACGCCTGGGGCTGGCGGAGGGGGAATACGACGAGGGCGAGATCCTGGCATCGTTCGTCGCCGGATTGGGGGGCCTGTTCTATGACGACGAGCTCGCGCTCATCGACAAGATCCGCTCGGCACCGCAAGACGGCGAGACCATGTTGAGCCGCTACCAGAAGGGGCGGCGCGCGTTGTTGGCGGCGCGCGGTGTCGAGGTCGACGATTTCGCCGATGACCAGCTGACGAGTGCCGACGACGTGTTCTTCTTCCCGAACATGGTCGGACCGATCTACCCGGGTTCCGCCATCATCTTCCGAGTTCGGCCCAACGGGCTCGATCCAGACAGTTGTATCAAAGACACATGGTTCCTCGAATGGCCGCGAGAGGGCGAGGTTCACAAGCCGGTCCAGCGACGCTTCTACCCGGATTGGACCGAGCGAGACTGGGGAATCATCACGAACCAGGACTACGCCAACATGGAGCACGTACAGGTCGGTATGAAGTCCCGCGGAGGTCAGGGGCTACGCCTCAACACCCGTCAAGAGAGCAACGTGCTGCACATGCACCGCGTGATCGACCGCTACCTGATCGACTCGTGACCGGCGTGGCCTTCGGGGCCGGGCCGGGCCCGGTCCGCAAGTCGCCACCGGCGACGACGTCACGGAACGGGTAGCGCCGAACCGAGCCCCGACTTGGACACGAGACGCCAATCGGGTGAACATCGCCGGACCATGTTCGGCCCCCGACGATCAGGGCGGGGAAGGGATGTCGTCGCTCTCTCGGCCGAGTGTCAGTATTCCTTGGCAGACCTCGCGGTGGCGGCTCTCGTGTCCGTTCGCCACGGGCCGAGCACTCGGAGAAGCCATGGCCAGCGAAGAGTCGTCCCGGGGAGAAGACGAGGGTCCCTCGGGTGATCCACAGGCACCGGGGCCGCTGGCGGGACTCCGCGTCATCGAGCTCGCCGGGCTCGGGCCCGGGCCATTCTGCGCCATGGTTCTGGCCGACCTGGGGGCGGAGGTCATGCGCGTGGAGCGAGTCAAGATGCCCGAAGCGGGCCCGGGCTCTGTCGACCGTCGGCAGGTCCTGACGAGAGGACGGCCGGCCATAGGGGTCGACCTCAAGCGCGAGCAGGGAATCGAGCTGGTACTCGACATGGTCGAACATGCCGATGTGCTGATCGAGGGATTCCGTCCAGGTGTCCTCGAGCGGATCGGTCTCGGTCCGACTGTTTGCCTCGAGCGCAATCCCCGACTGATCTACGGACGGATCACCGGATACGGGCGGGACGGACCTTTGGCCGCCGAAGCCGGCCATGACATCAACTACATCTCCATCGCCGGGGCCCTTGCCCCCATCGGCCGGCGAGGCGAAGCTCCCGTCCCGCCGCTGAACCTGATCGCCGACTTCGGTGGCGGAGGGATGCTCCTAGCGATGGGAGTTCTCGCAGCAATCTTCGAGCGGACTCGCTCCGATCGTGGCCAGGTGGTCGACGCCGCCATGGTGGACGGCGCCGCATTGCTCACCACGATGTTTCATCAGATCCGCGCCCTGTCCCTCTGGCACGACGAGCGTGGGACCAATTCCATGGACACGGGCGCCCACTATTACAACGTGTATGAGACATCTGATGGTGAATTCGTGTCCGTCGGGGCCATGGAGTCTCACTTCTACCATTCGTTCATGAAGGGACTCGGCTTTTCCGAGGAGGACATCCCTCCACAAGACGACCAATCACAGTGGGAGTCTCTGAAGCAGCGCGTCGCAGAGATCTTCCGAAGCAGGACACGGGACGAGTGGTTGGACACATTCCGAGGCACCGATGCCTGCGTGACCCCGGTGTTGTCACTGGGCGAAGCCCCCGGCCACCCTCACAACCTCCAACGTGGCACTTTTGTCGACGTCGGGGGCGTCTTGGAGCCGGCGCCGGCACCAAGATTCAGCCGCACCCCTCCCCCAGCTCCTTCTCCGGCACCGGGCCCGGGTGTCCACGCCCTCGAGGCACTCCTCGGGTGGGGGCTCATGCGGAACGAAATCGACCGCCTGGTCGAAGATGGGGTCATCGACTGATCCGACCCGGGGGTCAACCAGCACGGTTGGGTCGGTTCGACAAGCACCGCCACGACGCGGCGCAGCGAGCAGAGAGCAAATCGCTATGAGTCACACACAGCTCACAAGAAGGACCGTGGCCATGACCGTGGCCCTGGCAGTGTTGGGTGCTGCGTGTGCTCTCGTTGTGACCGATCAAAGGGGGCGTACCGAGGTCCGCCGAACCACAGATGCATTGACGACGGCGGTCAATCGCCAACGACAAGAGAGCGGGCGACTCCTGAGCACCCGGGCGCAGATGCGAACGACGGTGTCAGAGGCGCGAACGCTGCAGATGTCTATCTCGCGGACTCAGGCCTCTCTTGCCACCTCGAATGCGTCGATCTCATCGGTGGAAAAGGGCCTCGAGTTCGGGGGCTTCAACATCTCCGAACTCAACACGTGTCTCGGCGGCGTGACCCAGGCACTCGACCAGGCGGCAGTCGGACAGACCAAGGGCGCACTCTCGTCACTCGGGGCGGCAGCGGCGAGTTGCGAAGCGGCCAAGCCCGGCGGAGGGTAGGTGTGGGCCGCCATCGCGCGGGTCGGACCGTTGGATACCTGGTGATCCTCTTGCTCCTCTGCCTCGGTTTGGTCGACGACCTTCTGACACAAGTGCGACTTCACCACGCGCAGGTCAGCCTGGCTGTCACCCGGAGAGCGCTGGATCGGAGCTCGAGAGAACTGGACTCGGCGCAGCAGACATTGGCGGTAACCAATGCGGCGAAAGTGGCCGATCAGGCGGCACTGAGCCAGCTCTCCGGTGAACTCGCTTCTGCTCAACAACGGCTCACTCAGGCCAAGCAGGGTCTGGAATTGCAGAACTACAACATCACCACCCTCAACACCTGCGTGTCTGGCGTGCTGCAGGCGGTGAAGGACATTCAGGCGGGCCAAGCGCAAGCCGCGATCAGTGCCATCAGCGGTGTGGCGCGCCCGTGCCAGAACCTCCAGGGGTCCAACCCGGGCGGGCCCGCCTACCCGTTCGACTTCCCCGACCCCGACGTCCTCGACGTTGCCGGGACGTATTTCGCGTACGCCACCAACTCGGCTGGCGGGAACATCCAGATCATCAAATCGAATGATCTCTCGCACTGGAAGACGGTCGGAGATGCGCTTCCGAAACCGGCGTCCTGGGCGTCGACGGGGTATACGTGGGCACCAGGAGTTCTCCATCACCGGCGGCGGTTCCTCCTCTATTACTCGACCGTTCGCCACCACGGCCTCGTCTCGGAACAATGCATCTCCGTGGCGACGGCGCGTCACCCCGGGGGTCCCTTCGTCGACTCGTCCCAGGCACCGCTCTTATGTCAAGCCGCCCTCGGCGGGTCCATCGACCCCGCGCCGTACACCGATGCATCGGGCAAGCCCTACCTCACTTGGAAGTCGAACGGAGGAGCCGGCCAGCCGGCGACGATCTGGGCCGAGGCTCTCTCGCCATCGGGCATCACCATGGCGCCACATAGTTCACCGACCACTCTGCTCCGGCCCACTCAACCCTGGGAGGGGTCGGTCGTGGAAGGCGCCTTCATGTGGTCTTCAGCGGGCTCCTACTACCTCTTCTACTCGGGGAACAACTGGAATAGTGCGTCCTATGCCATCGGGGTAGCTCTCTGCACGGGGCCACTTGGCCCCTGTACGAAACCCCTCGATGGCCCCTTCTACATATCGAAATCGAATCTGGCAGGCCCCGGTGGCGCCTCGTTGTTTCGGGACCCTCAGGGCAATCCTTGGGTGGCCTTCCACGCGTGGCTGCCCGGTGCCGTCGGATACCCAAACGCCCGCCTCCTCTTCGTGCGGCCCTTGGCTTCTCTGGGCAATCTGCCTCCGCCGTAGCGCACGCCCGTCTGGGACGGTTCGGTTGGAGTGGCTGACAGGGACGACCGCGCTTCATGGTGTGGGTCACTCGGTATCACTCCTCAAGCTGGGTCACTCGACGAGACTGCGAACCATGGCATTTGGTCAACAAGCTGGCCCACCTGCCTCGGCGAGCCAGGTGCGAGAGCTGCTGGCCCTCCTCAAGAACGCGGGCCACACCAGCTTCCGCGAGGCGCGCGGCCCAATGGGGTTGACTCAACGTCAAGCCTCGGGCAACTTCACTCGCGACGAGGCGACGGAGTTCATCGACCGGCTGCAGGATGCAGAGTTCACGGGGACAGCAGTTGCTGTAGTCCCGGCTTCTCGGCTGTCGGCAACAGAACAGTTGCTTCGGCGCATGCCCGCCGAGCAGCTCGCTGAGGAGCTTCACCGTCGGGGTTGGACGGCGTCCAAGCCCTGATCCCGGCCGGAGATGCGCGCCGCCTGGGGGTTGCCGGCCACGAAGTCTCGTCTCGAGACACTTGTCCCTGGCCTCACAGGTGATGCCCGATGAGCTACGTTCGGCCGATGCGCAGGGTGAGCCCGAGGTTCATCGTCGGTGTGTTCGCGGGGCTGAGAGTGGCAATCGGGGTGGCCTTCATGATCGCCCCAGATCGGATGAGGGGATCGTCCGATAGATCATCTGGTGCCACACTCATGACGCGCAGCTTCGCGGTCCGTGAGGCGGTGCTTGGTGTCGGTGGGCTGCTCGCCGTGGCGGGCCGAGGCCATTCTCTCGCTGCGGTTCGGACGTGGGCCGGTCTGGGTGCACTGACCGACATCGGGGACCTCGGGGCTTCCCTGGCCGGTGCCAAAGAGAGAGGGCAATCGGTGCGCGGGCCGGCGCTGGTGGCGACGACTGGTCTTCTCCTTGAGCTATGGGCTCTCGCCGCTCCGTCTCACGTGTCAACAGAGTCTCAGGTGATCTGACATGGGGCGACTGGACGACAGAGTCGCCATCGTCACCGGTGGAGGTGGTGGAATCGGAGGGGCAACGGCTCTGGCCTTGGCGAGAGAAGGTGCGTCTGTCGTCATCGTCGACATCGACGGCCCTCGAGCCGAGGAAGTCGCCCAGGCCGTCAACGCCGCGGACGGAAACGCCGTCAGCGTTTCGGCCGATCTCTCGGAGGAAGCCGAAGTGGTGGCGACGGTCACGGCGACCATGGCCCGCTATGGACGCCTCGACGTGCTCCACAACAATGCGGCGTTGACGGAGTCCGATTTCTTGTCGCGTGACACCCAGGTGACCGATCTGTCGCTCGATGTCTGGGAGAGAACCATGGCGGTCAACCTGCGCAGCCAGATGCTGATGTGCAAACACGTCATCCCTGAGATGATCCGCGATGGTGGTGGATCAATCATCAACATGTCCTCGGGTGCATCGCTGAAAGGAGACCGCACTCGTACCGCCTATGGCGTCTCCAAAGCGGGGGTCAACACGCTGACGATGTACGTGGCGGCTTCGCATGGCAAGCAGGGAGTGCGCGTCAACACGATCGTTCCGGGCCTCATCATCACCGACGCCGTTCGTGCCCATCTGACCGAGCGAATGCTGGCCGGGCTCGGTCGGGCCACCCTCACGCCGTATGTCGGCCAGCCCGAAGACGTCGCCAACCTCGTCGTCTTTCTGGCCTCAGACGAGTCGCGCTACATCACGGGACAGATGATCGCGATCGACGGCGGCATGACCGCCCACGTCGGTGCCGTCGGCCAGGACGACAAGTAGTCCAGGCAGGAGCCCATCAGGTCGGTCCGAGGATGTAGGAGCCGTTCTCGGGGTGGTGGTACCAGCCACTCGAGGCCTGGGTTCCGCCATCGACATGGATGGTCTGACCCGTGATGTAGCTCGAGAGCGAGCCGGCCAGGAAGACTGCGGCGCCCGCCATCTCGTCGACATGGCCGGGACGGCCCATCGGAACGGTGAGGCCGAAACGCTCCTCGGCCCCAGGAGGCGCCACCGACGCCATGCCCTCGGTGAGAGTGATGTCGGGGGCCAACGCGTTCACCCGGATGCCATGGGGCGCGAGCTCCAGTGCCGCGGTCTTCGTAAAATTGATGACACCGGCTTTCGCAGCCGCGTAGGCCGCGTATCCCGGTGCCGCTCGCACCCCCTCGATCGAGGTCACGCTGATGATGCTGCCCCCCTCCCCGTTCTCGACCATCGTCCGCGCCACTCGTTGGGTGCACAGGATCACGTGCTTGAGGTTGGCCCGGTAGAGGGCGTCCCATCCGTTCTCGGAGGTCTCGAGGATCGGCGACGAGAAGACACCCCCGGCGTTGTTCACCAGAATGGTGACCGGTCCGAGCTCTGCCGTCGTGCGAGCCAGGGCAGCATCCACCTCGGCTGAGTCGCGGACGTCGGTGGTCAGGCCGAGCCCACCGACTTCTTGGGCCGCCGACGCCGCCGTCTCGGCATCACGTTCCCAGATCGCCACCGAGGCGCCGAAAGCGGCGAGGCCGCGGGCGATACCCCGGCCGATTCCTGCTCCTCCGCCGGTCACGACAGCCACTCGATCGGTGAGCAGCACTGATGAAGGCTCCATGGACACGACAATCACCTGCCTAATAAGTTCGAGAGGACATCGAATACAGATCCGCTGTGCCGGCCGAGAGTAGGTATCCCATGCCCAGGATAGAACCGATCCCCTTGGACCGGCTCGCCGACGAACCACGACGGATCATCGAGGAGGGCGTGGCGGACGGCACCTACGCCACTCCGATCCCACTTCAGATCTTCGCCTACAAGACCGCACAGATCCTGATGACCAACGCGGCGCGTGGCGCCATGGGGAAGCGGAGCCTCCTCGGGGCACGGATCGTCGAGCTCATCCGAATCCGCAGCGCCCAGCTGGGCGAGTGCCAGCCCTGTATGCAGTCCCGCAAGCACGATTCGATCACCGACGAGGATGTCGCCTGTCTGATCACTCCGGGTGGCTCGAAACTAACCGAGCAGGAACGTCTGGCCGTGGCGTTCCTCGACCTACTTTCGGCCGACCACCACGCCATCGACGACGAGGTCTACCGTGAGCTCGGAAGAGTCTTCACCGCCGCCCAGATCGTCGAACTCGGCGTTACCTGTGCCAGCACCATGGGCCTCCATCGGTTCATCCACACCCTCGATGTGTACGGAACGAGCCCTCCGGTGATCGCCTACAACCAGGACCAGGTCGACACCGCCTACTCCGATGTCTCCGAACAGGCGCCGGCATGAGCGAGACGGTCCTCGTCACCGGCGCGACCGGGCTGGCCGGCGCCAACATCTGCAGACTCCTGATCGAGCGCGGAGACAGTGTCCGGGCCTTGGCTCGCCCTTCGGCTGACACGCAGCCACTCGTTGCCCTGGGAGCCCAGGTCATCAGTGGCGACATCACTGATGCCCACGATGTGCTGCGCGCTGGGACCGGCGCCGATTCGGCGATTCACTGCGCCGCGCTGCTGGGCGGCGCCAGCCAGAACCTGCCGGACTTCGAGGCCGTCAACATCCAAGGCACGAAACATGTCCTCGACGCCGCCGCGGCCCTCGGCATGCGCCGGGTCGTCGCTGTCAGTACCGGCACCTTCTTCGACACGACCGACGGTCTCGAGCGCGAGGACGCTCCGGTGATGAAGGAACCAAGCTCGGATCCATACACGATCACCAAGATGGCGGCGTTCCAAGAGACCATGGCCCGGACGACGGCCGGTCAAGACGTAGTCACCACCCACCCGGGCGCGATCTTCGGGCCATCTCCGGTCGCCGGCAACGCTCTTGGTCGGACCAGCTTCAACCGCGTGCTTCTGTCCGCCCTACGTCAACGCATCACGCAGTATCTGACCTTTCCTGTGAGCTGGGTCTTCGCCGACGACATCGCCCGTGGTTGCATTCTGGCTCTCGATCGTGGTGTGTCGGGCGAGCGCTACATGCTCGACGGCCGTCCCGAAGACGTGGTGAGCACGGCCGAAGCCTGCAACCGAATCTGTGCCCTGGCGGGAATCGACCACCGGGTAGACGACGTCGAGCCGTCAGACGATCCTGAATTGCTAGCGGTATTCGGGCCGACGTTGATGGCGATCGCCTTCAAGTTGGCATCGGTCCGGACGCCTCGCCGCGACCTGACCGAATCGAAGACGTACAAGAGACTCGGCTACGACCCCATCAGCCTCGATGAAGGTCTCCGATTCACCGCCGAGTGGCTCCGCAATATCGGCAGTCTCGACCGTACTCGCTCTTGAGAATTTCCCTTCCCGGAAACGGACCCGAATACTCACATTGACGCCGGACGCTCACAGAAGTCCTTGAGTCGAGCCATCGACGAGACAACGTTCGCCTTCGCGAGTCGCACTGCGAGCCAACGCAATCCAGGGACCCGCGAACGCACCTCGTCGTCCGTCACCAACATCGTTCCACCGTCGGCCATTGGTGAGAGTCGGTATTCCTCGTCGACGTGCACGAAGGCAAGGTCAATCGCCGCGGCCATGCACCGCGTCTCCTCGACCACACGGATGCGGTCATGCAAGGTGAGTCTCAGTGGTCCAAATGCACTGTGCCAACGGGCGTGCTGTCCGACCTTCGGATAGTCGACGGGCACGTCGAGCGGTACGACGCCGTCCCAGATGGTCACCTCGTCGGGAACTGTCAATGCCCTCCATACCCTGTCGACAGGCGCCGCGATCCGGGTTGACGCACCGACGTGCACGCATCCAACCTATCGACGGCACTCGCGGCGAAGGAGGGACCGCCTTGGGCCGGTGAAGCGTTCACCGGTTGATTGGCCCCCAATAGTGCATCAAGGGGGTGGGATTTCATCAGTATTGACGAGGTGCCTACACGGGCTTCTGGACCAATCTAGAAGTGGCGGGGTTGAGGCGTCCGCTGGATGAGCCTGGGGGGGCTTCAGGCGTCGGCCTGATCCTCAATGCCGAGATGAAACGAGGCGCGATGCGTCGCCTGCAAGCACTGGCCAAACGACTAGTACTGGCAGGTCTCGCCGCGCTGTCGCTCGGCGTCGTCATGGTTCTTGCATCGTTGGTGCACAACGCTGGCACGCCCGCCTTCGCGGGCTCGTCGCCCTACGAGCTCTACTGTCCGGGTACGCCCGTCGGCAACATCGCATTGAACGACGTCACCACGACCGGAAGCATCACCCCGGCGGCGCCGGCCGTGGGTGATCAGTTCAACCTGACCGGGTTTCAAACCACAGTCGCCCTGCCCAGTTCGATCGCGGCAGCGGCGGCCGCGTTGGGGAACTCGGCAATCGCGGGCAGCGCTGCACTCAAGGTCGACGCCACCGGCGCCACCCCGGCGGCGGTCGCCGCCCCGCCCATCTCGATCGACGCACCGATTCCATCCCCGGTGCCCGCGGCGGGCCTAGTGCTTACATTGCCTTCGACGCCCGCGACCGTCGGTCCATTCACCGCTTCGGGCGGGACCATCACGCTCACGGTGGACCCAGCGGTCTCGTTGGTTCTCGTCGTTTCGGGCAGCAACCTGAGCCTGACGTGCACGCCCTATCCGAACAACAGCGCGACCACCGGCATCGTCAGTGTGGCGCCGACGACGGCGAAGGCGTCTCCGGTCATCGCGGTGGCTACTCCAGGATCGACGACATCGACAACCATCGAGAGCTCGACAAGCACCACCGCTGGGAACACGACGACAACGACGGCGCCGACGGCGCCACTAACTGGCGCTTACGAGCTGTATTGCCCCGGCACTCCCGTCGGGACCGTCGTCCTCAACGACGCTGTGACCTCGGCGTCGTTGTCGCCCCCAGCCCCGATCTCTGGCCAGCCATTCAGCGTGACGGGATACCAGACGACGGTGAATCTCCCATCCGCCTTGGCTGGTGCGGCGGCTGCCGTCGGTGGACCGAACCTGACCGGATCCGCCACGACTCAGATCGACGCCAGTGGGGCCACCCCGGCCGCGCTCGCCCAGGGCCCGCTCGACTTCAACGTCCCCATTCCGAGCCCGGTCCCTGATGCCGGGGTGACGTTGTCGCTGCCTTCTACTCCCGCGACCATCGGCGGATTCACCGCCACATCGGGACCGATCACGATCGAGCAGGACTCTTCGGCCAGCCTGTCGCTGACGGTGGCAGGCAACGCCCTGGTGCTCACTTGCACGGCGTACCCCAACGACTCGGTGACGCCCTCGGGCATTGCCACCACGATCCCGACCGCCAACCCGATCGCCCCGGTGATCGCCAGCGCGGCAGGCAGCTCCTCGACAACCACGACGACGGCAGGTCCCACGACGACGACCTCAGCGCCGTCAACGACGACAACGTCAAGTTCTGGGATCACTACGACGACGACGGCGGTGACGACGGGCACCTCGAGCCCCACGTCAACGTCGACACCATCCGCGACGTCGTCCACTCAGGGGAGTTCTGGGAGCACGACCTCGACACCTCCGAAGCCGACCACCTCAACCGTTCCGGCAACCAAGTCCGCCTCGTCGACCTCTTCCACAGCTCGGGCCGTCACCGCCTCTTCACGGTCCCTTGCATTCACCGGGCCTGGTCCAGGTCTCAAGACGATGACGTTGATCGGAGCCGTTGTCATCCTCTTCGGACTCTTGATGCTTCTCCTCGCAGACTTTCCTCGCCGGGTCATCAACCAGCTCACTTACGCGAGTCCAAGACACAGGAAGATTCGAACGACTGGTGGCACAAGAGTCACGGGCAAGACGACCAACCAAGATGCCTTCCCGGAGGCTAGAGAATCGTGCCAAACGCTCTTCAGGCGGACTGAAACACTCAGAGTGCACGAGGACCTCTTCTTCTCACCGGGAGGGATCACGGCACTGGTTGGCGATGGCCCGGTGAAATCTCACGGACCCACCGCTAGAGGAACCTCACATCCTGACGTCGATGAACCGAATTCACCGATCAGTACCGGCGAGCAATCGTCCCCACATGCAGATGCAACCGATGAGGCTGGCTATCCCCCGCCGTATGAAGCCAACGCAACACTGCCTTGGTGGTTGGCATCAGACGGGGTGTGGTACCCACCCCAGCAACACCCTGACTTCACGGGAGCCCTCGAGCCATCTCGCCCGGCTCTCGCGTTGGAAGTGGCCAGCGACACGGCGAACCCCTCCCCGGGCAGCCCACCTGCGGGGTGGTACGAGAACCCGCTCGGAAACGGTCTCCGCTATTGGGACGGTGCGAGTTGGACTGAGGAGTTCGCCTTCCGGCGATACGTGACAGCTCTTGACGAGCCTCCGCCCGGACAAGCTCAGCGCTTGGAGCTTCCCGGCTGGTGGTTGACGTCGGGTGACATCTGATTCAAACACCGGCACGCCACGGGACCTGACCCGGGATCCGGGGAGACAGCCCCGTAGCGGAGATCTGACCGACGCGGCATCGACGTCACCGACATGCGCCCGACGAAGCACCGCGAGGCCCCGGTTCGCGACGGCACCATACGGCCTCTGTCACGCGTCGGGAAGCGCCCAATTCCGATCCGGGTGTTGAGGGGGCATGTTCATGGGCTCGCGAGGTACCCAACCACTCGCATCCAGGTCCTCGAGGACATGGACCATGTTGTAGGTGTCCTCCTCGTAGCTGAACTTCCCGTCACCTGCGTAACGCAGACGTGAGTAGGCCGACTGGGTGAAGGGCGTTCCGTCCGGCCGGGCCCCAGGAATGACCTGGGTCCACTTCACAACGACGTCATCTCCCTCGATGGCCGTGAACTCCACCGGGAACTTCCAATCCCCCAGGCCGACCATCGAGTGCTCCAGCCAGTGAGCGATGGCCTTCTTGCCCTCGATGCGACCCCAGGCGCCGTCCACGTACACGGCGTCGTCGGTATAGAAGTCGGCCAGGGCACCAAAGCCCTTTGGCTCGAGGCCGTCGTCGATCCGACGGCGGAGCTCGTGGTAGCGGTCTACAACGGCCTGGATTTCGTCACGCGGGTGAGGTTGGGAGCTGGAAGTCATCCAGTGACGGTAGCCCGAGACCGGCGAGCCTGGGGAGCGACGGGTTCTGCCATCTTTCTGCTGGGGCCGACCTTTGCCTCCGCGCTTGGCTTCGGCATTCTCCTGGATGCAACCATCGTGCGATCCATGCTGGTTCCCGCACTCGTCTCGATGTTCGGCGATTGGAACTGGTGGTTCCCACCGTTGGCAGCACCCCTGCTCCGGGTCCCAGCGTCACGTCCGAGCATCGAAACCGTGCCGGGAGACAACGCTCCGACCTCCACTCCGATGTGCCCCGTCCAGGATCGAAAGGGAGCCCTTGTAGGCTCCAGTTGACGCAAAGTTGGTCACGTCAGGGCCCCGAGTTGATTCAGTGGGGTCACGATCAGGGGTGTGAGCTCGCGACAAGCCACGGTCTTTGGACCCACGTGCAGGGAGGAGGCAACCATGCGGCGCTTCAGAAGCCAGAAGTCCGACGGCTCGCCTTCGGAGGGAAAAGGGGACAGCGCCAGCGAGGCTGGCGAGGAGACGCTGCCATCGCAACAGACGGCGACCCCCACCGCGGCTCTCGCCGACTACAACGCTTCGGTGCCGGCGGCATGGTATCCCGACCCAGACGATCCGACGGCACTCCGATACTGGGACGGCGCCACGTGGGCCGAGCGAACCCAACCTCTCCCTCCCCCCCCTCCCCCGCCAGCTCCGCCACCTCCGCCAGCCCGAGAGGCGATCACGGATCGGTCCCAGGAAGCTGCCGAATCGGCCATTCCGCATGACGCCACACCCCAGGCAATCTCGGCCGACGGCAAGGCCGGAGAGGCAGCGGAAGGGACCGGCGGCCCTCCGGACGAGACACAGAAGGATGCCGGCGTTTGGGTCGGTGCGACTAAGACGGCTGTGGCGAATGCCCTGGCCGTCGGCACGCCTGAAGCATGGCTGAACGCGGCGCAATCCGCCGTGGTGGTCGCGGAAATGGCTCACACCATGCAGATGGCAACGCACGCCCGCCAGATCGCCGAACAAGCGACCCAGGGTGCCCAAGTGGCAACGCACGAGGCCCAAGTGTTGGCCCAAGCTGCCGCCCAGGCGATGCGGACGGCTGAACAGACGGCGCAAGCTGCCGAAGTGGCCGCTCGAGAAGCTCGTGACGCTGCCAACGCAGCGACAAGTGCAAAGCAAAGGGCTGAACAAATGGCCGAGGCAGCCCCGAAGGCGGTCGATGACGCCCAGGTCGCGGTCGAAGCGGCTGCCAACGCCAGTGCCAAGGCGGAGGAACTTGACAAGGAGGTTGTGAAAGCGAGTCAAGCAAATTCGCCAGAAGCCTGGAGCGAAGCCCTGCGAGTTGTGACCGCAGCGTGGGAGAAGGGGACCGACCATACCTAACCTGTAGGCGCCAACCTCGTGAACACCCGAGGTTCGGGTCGGCAGGCAGGCAGGCTGGCTGGCTGGCTGAGCGGACAAGATCCGAGCAGCATTCGCGGTCCGGAGCGATGCCCTACGTACAGGGGCCTTTCAACGAGAGATTGTCGTCTTGAATGTCGTCGGGTTTGGTGCGAATCGTCTTGAAACCACATTCGCACTTGTACCGTTTGACCCGCACGCGTTTGCTCCGCCCATCCTCCGACCAAAAATGATGGTAACCGAGTTTGATCTCTCGCCGAATGTCCTTGACGGGGAGTAGCCGTCCCATACCACCGCTCACAGGGCGAACGAACGCCTGGTAGATATGGCTGTGCTTTGGGTCACCACCACTGGCACGGTCAACGCACATCACCAAGTAGTCAGTCATCGAAGTCCTGGGTTGGGGTTTGTTCCCTGTGAAGAACTTTACTTGGTCACACCTGGAACTCCGTGCGAACGGACGAAGATTGTGTTGCTGAGCACGGCCGCTCGATGAACCACATCTCACGTTCCCAGCCCGGTCGTGACCAAGGAGCGCAAACTGGCTCGTGGCCCGAGGGGTTGATTGGCCCATGTCACGCCCCTGAAGATCTGGCGTTACCAAAGAGGCCGTGACAGAATCACGGCAACCGACAGAGGGAGGCCTCCGTGGCCGCCGTTACGGTCTTTGTTGACGATGCGGTCCTCGGACGACTTCCGGCCGTCTGCGTCAAGAATGGGACGTGGACCAATGATCGACTCACCTTCACGCAGGACGTGGGCGGAAGGGCTGGATTAGGTGTGGCGTGGCTCCTCGTACTGGCTGGACCTCTGGGGTGGATCGGCCTATTCATCATTGCGGCGACCCGGCAGAACAATGAACTGCTCACGGTGACGTTGCCGTACAGTGAAGCTGCACACCTTCGATTGAGGCAAGCACTGCGAGCTCGCTCGCAGGCAATGTGGGTCATGATGGGCGCTCTCTTGGGAGCTCTTGTGTCGCTCCTCTTTCGGACAACCGATTCCAGATTGCTGGCATTGGCTTTGGCCGTGGTGGTGACGGGGGCTTTGATCAAATCGATCATGGAGGCAAACATCGTCAAGAACGCCATGGTTCGTTTGTCTTTAGATGCCTCCCGTCGATGGGTCACGTTGTCAGGGGTGCACCCGGACTTCGAGGCAGCGATCCACCAGGATCGACGCCAGTTCTCCAACACTCCGTTGAACTGAGCCTTCGATCAGGGCAATGGCGCGGCAGCCGTGCCGTCACCAGGCGTACTGGAGAAACCAGAGAGACTCCCGTACGGCCAGACGTGAACTCCGTCGTTGGTCGGATCTCACGGGACACTGCCACCCCCCCATTTGCCCACCCCTTGGCAAAGGAGCCTGCGCACGGAGCCAGGAATGCCATATCCACGTGAATCGACGCCCGTTACGACCTCGCAGCATCCCGACGGCCCAACAACTCAGCCGCGTTATCCAGGTTTCACTGTTCTCGCTACGCTGCAACGATGAGCGACGAGTTCCTGGTGCTGCGCTTTTACCCACTAAGTGACACCGAAGAAGCACAGATCAAACTGCAGAAGGCTGCGGACGACGGCTTTGAGTTGGTCGATGTGGTCCCATCGGCGGACTCAGCGATGGTGATCATGAAGCGACGGAAACGAGCGGCGAAATCGGCAGAGACAAACCCGTACCGACCAAGGGGTGAATAGAAAGACGTCGGTTCCCTGAAATCCCGTGTGGAGATCCATCGCCGTGCTCAACCCTCGTGCGTCAGCATTAGCCCCGGCGGAGGCCATGGCTCTGTTCCAGGAGCTTCAGGATGTGGAACGGAGGCTGTGGACGCGCCACGAACTACGCACGCTGCTGGATGACGCCGTTCCGGGACATTGATTCGGCCTGATCGGCCAGAAAAACCATGATCTCGGCGAAGTGCCACCCGCCACTCGTTCTGTCATCATTGTCGACTGTGACCAGGCCTGCGAGGCACCGAACCAAGATGCGCCACCGTCGTGACCTGTGGGTTGCCTCATGTTCGTGCGACTGGTCCGAGGAGACGGTGTCGAGGTTCAGTGCGTCGATGGCACTACGACGTCATCAAGAGGTTCTGGAGCTACTGGATCAAACCCAGACTCAGGACTGACTCTCGTCGGGCTCCAACACCTGGACGAGCCCTTCGAGGTCGGCCACGGTGACTGTCAGAGCTGAATGGCCCTTTCGGCTAAGGGGCGACGGGACCTTCTCCGTGAAATGGACGCACACCCCTGCCTTCGTATTCGTCCCAAAGGTCAGACCATCATCGACAAACGAAGTCCGAGCTCCGATGGCGGTCCACCACCGGTAGTCCCGAGTGATGTGGGCCCCGGTCACGTTGTCGAGTGGGGTCTCCAGCCGTAGGAAACCAAAACTCGCCTTGAACATGCCGTCCTCCGTGACGGTGACGCCGTCCTTCGATGGTCGAACACCGAATGGCAGCCACAGCGGAGCAAGCTTCATGTCGACGGCATATGGGAACCGCTGGCTCATCGTTGGACCTCAACCATTCCACGGGATTATGGGTATGTCCGCCCGTATCATGGGAGCATGGCAGACGAAGAGTTCACACACGACCTCACATCCCTCTTGGTGATCGCCGAGGACATTCGAGACGGCAGGCGAACGGCACCGTTTACCAGCGACGAGCTTTACCGGCTGTGCAATGAACTGAAGCGAGCCATCGCACTTCTCGGTGCCAATGAAGGTGAGTTCATTGTGCTGGAGGGTGAGGGCGACCTCTAACGCTCCAGCAACAAGGTCTCGTGGAACTTGGCCAAAAGGACTCGCCTTGACGTAGTCAGACGACGAGGCGGTACGAACGCCGAAAACTGACCCACGACCATCCTTGGGTGCGACATGCACAGGCCCCCGGCGCCCCTGGATGCGACCAGCGCCAGAAATGGTGGTTTCCAACCAGCCACCAGTGTGCTCTGGCCACTCGCCCATTGGAATCACTTGGACTCCGGCCACCAGGGTCTGCACTGGCTTCGTTGAACCGTGAGAGCTCGCTATCGCAGCTCCATGGCTGTCGGTACAAGTGGCTTGTACAAGAGATCCGATCCACACATGAAGAGATCGGCTAGTGGCATGCTCAAGAGGGACTCAAGAGGAGAGCGAGATGATTGACAATCCGATATCGAAGCCAGTCAAGACACGCCACCACATTGGTCAAGCGATCAGTGTTCGGGGTCTGCGAGCCGAGATCACTAGGGCCGACGGATTGAATGCGAAGATCGCAGTCTTTCTCACCAACATTGTTGGATCAATGTGGTGTGCCTATCTGTTTGCTGGCATCGCCTTGATTGGATTACCACCGGCACTCAAGCCCGGCGGCGAAGGCATCATCGCATGGATCGCACAAACATTCCTTCAACTGGTGTTGCTGTCGGTCATCATGGTCGGTCAGAACGTTCAGAGTGTAGCCAGCGATATCCGATCTCAGCGCACCTATGACGACACGGTGCAGATCCTGGACCGGCTCGATATACATACCGACGGTGGGCTCAAGGATCTGGCTGACCGGATTGATGCCTTGGACGCGAAGATCCACAATTAGCACCCCGGAGGCAGCAGGACTGCACGGGTGCATCGGTCTTGGGGCGGCTGGACTTGGCTACATCTCCCGACTCGGCCCATTCTCAGGGAACAACTCCTCGATCCGCTAACGCTCATGCTCTGGCGGCGATGGCAGATGGCAGATGGCCGCATCAAGCCCTTGGCGCTCAGGCCCTGCGGTGGGAGGAGCGAGCTGCCCTGCGAGACGCTGTCCGGGCAACGTGTACACACAGGTTGCCACCCAGGTGATCGTGAACGACACACAACGACCCGCGGTTGTACATCGACAACCGGGTGGAGCAGCCCTCGTGCTCGCACACCCTGTCGCGCGGGAAGGTCTTCACATGATGGGGCTCGGCACCGATGATCGGCCCACCGATTGCCTCGTCGTCCAGTGGCTGCATCAACGTGTGAGTCTGCATAAGAGCAGCGTAGAATGGGTCCGCTGAGTCGCCCAGAGACCAAGGTCCCGAATCCTGGACAGGCCCTTTCCTGCCAGCGTCACACGAACTTCAGATCCCACTCGGGAAGGTCTCCGGTGGCTCGCCCAGGTCCCAGAGTGAGGTGCGTTCGAGCGGCTCAAGCGCTCGGGTGTGGTCGAAGTGGATCACCGCATCGAACTGATCAGCGAGACGAGCGTCGAAGTAGTGACTTCCGCGCTCGGTCTGGGGCCGGTAGATCACGCCGATCGCCCGCTCCAGGCGCGAGACCACTAGAGCGTCGCGCACAGCGGGCTGCGACGTGTCCAGCCAGAAGCGCCGTGCTTCACCGTCGTGTAGCAGCGCCTCATGACTGCCGGCCAACGCAGGTCGCACCCGCTTGCGCTCGGCGGGGCCACCCCAGTCGGTGGCGGCGGTGACTGTACCGTCGAACGTGGTGAATCCCACTAGGACGCACTCGTTACCGTAGCGTTGCCGGGCGAGCTGCCCAACATTGAGTTCGCCTCGTACGCTCATCTCGGTGGCGCGGGCGTCGCCCACATGTGAGTTGTGTTCCCATACGACGATCTTCGCTCGGGGAACCTGGGCGTCGAGGTGCTCTACGAGCGCATCGAGTGTGCCCGCCATGTGCCGGTCACGGAGGTTCCACGACGAGACCTCGGCCCGGTACATCTGCTGGTAGTACTCCTCAGCGTCCCGAACCAGGCGGGCATTCTGCTCTGCGAAGAAGAACTCGTCGTCAGCGATCCATCCGTCACGACGCAGATAGGCGTCGGACCGTCGTCTCAGCTCGACCAACTGGGCGACGACCTCGTTCTCACACGGGATCGCGCCCGAGAACGCGAGCCCGTAGCCGTAGGCCTGTCCCTCGCCCCCGACCTGATCGAAGCAGGAGTACCGGGCACGAGCCCGGTTCGCCTCCCCAGGATCGACGCGGTCGAGATAGCCCACGACGGCCTCCATAGAAGCACGGAGGCTGTAGAGATCGAGCCCATAGAAGCGGGCCTTGGTCGCTGGATGCGCGTGGGCATCGTTGCGAGCACGGAGCCATTCCACGAAAGCCAGGACATCTTGGTTTCGCCACATCCACGCCGGGAAGCGCCGAAAGTCCGAGAGTGCCGCATCGGCGCCATCGTCATGGGAGAGCCCCATCACATAGCGGTTGACACGGTAGGCATCGGGCCAATCGGCCTCGACAGCCACCGCGGTGAACCCGCACTCATCGATGAGGCGACGGGTAATGCGGGCTCGCTCCCGGTAGAACTCGTGGGTGCCGTGCGAGGCCTCGCCGATCAGGACTAGACGCCGATCACCCACCCGATCGAGCAATGCGTCATAATCCCCCGCCTGGGCCGTGATGGCACGGCAGTGGTTGGCCAACACCCCAGAGGTCAGCGTCGACGGCACAGTGACAGTGTCGCCCCTGGGTAACGGTCACAACAGGGACGATGGTCACATCCATCCCGCCTGCCCGAGCCCGCAGTCACCACCCGGTGGCCACCATCGCGTCCCGGGTCGGCGCGGCCGGCGGCAGGGTCAACCCACCCGGTGGAGGGTGTTGTTGTCGGTGTGTGCGAACGGTTCGTCGAACTCGTTCATCCGCAGCATTGTGGTCTCGTCGTAAGACCAGGCACCATCGCCAACGGTGATGGTCACCTCGTAACTCAATGTGCTGGCGTTCTTGGCGAGGTACAGGTTCTCGCCGATGTCGTAATGGGGATGGCCGTGAGTGGCCTTGAGTGTGAACTGTGTGGCGTCGGCGGTCGAGATTCCGCCGGCGAGTACCGTGATGCCGCGAGGGACGACGAAACCCCGCATGACCTCACCGGTCGACGCATCCCACAGCCAGTAACCGACTTCGGTGTGGAAGGGGTTCTCCTCGTCGCCGCGCCACATGGCGCTTCTGTAGTCGAGGCCGTAGAGGTGTTGGCTTCCGTTGTCGACCGGACCGAACGGCTTCAAACTGCATTTCTCCAGGTACGGCGTGCCGAGCACCTTGTTCTGGGAGTGCGAGAACGCCGTGTCGAGGCCGCCCTCGCCTTCCCACTCCCCAGCCAGAGGCCCGAGGGGGCCCCATTCATCAGTCATGGCCATTCCCATACTCGACGGTTCGACGACCTCAGCCTATTCCGGCGACGGGCGCGGAGCAGAAGGAGCGTGTGTTCGGTTACGACGCCGCCTGGCCATAGGCGAACTCAGCCTGCGGGCTCCGAGATAACGAAGGACACGTGCAGTGACTTCGCGGCCTTCTTGGTGTGCCAGTAGGCAAGGGATCGGCGACTGCCCTGGCACGATTCGGTGCTTTGCGCTGGCCCCTCCTCACGATGGAAGGAGCGTGAGCAGCATCACCGTTGGCTCGGTGGCCACGAGGGCGTGCGGAGTGCCGGGTGCCATGTGGAGCCAGGAGCCCGGTGTGAGATCGAGTTCCTCGCCGTCCACGGTGAACCAAAGCCGCCCTGACAGGACCTGGACGACTGCGCCACGGCCGGCCTGGTGCTCTGTCAGACCTTCGCCTGCGTCAAAGCCGAACACGGTGACATTGAGGTTGTCAGCTCGGAACACGACCTTGGAGACGACAGCACCGGGCTGGATGTCGACTTCGGCGGCTGGGGAGATGACGGTGTGCGACATGGGCATTCCTTTTCAACGTCTCAGAGAGCTCCCAAACCCTGACCGGTTGTCACTCCTAGGTATCGGGCGCTGGGACGGTCGATCATCCTTCAACGAGCCGGAAAGCCCGAAGCGATGCCAACTCGAGCCGCCACCAGCAGTCCCCCCAAGCCACCACGCAGTTCAGGGGGGACGGGGGGTTCAGGCGGCACCGGGAACGGCGGCATCGGAGGTGGTGAGGGCGGAGGTGTCGGTTGTGGCGGAGGCGTAGGTTCTGGGGGAATCGGGGGCGGCCAAGGAGGAATCGGGGGAGGCCTCGGCGGGATCGGAGGCGCCCTCCCCGGCCCGACACTCGGTCCCTTCGCCGCCTTCACGCCAACTGAGAGCGAACGTAGGCCCACAACGTCACTCTCCCTTCCGTCTCCAACCCGAGAACAGTGTCGCCCTCTCGCACTCGTCGCGCCAGGGACGATGGTCACAACCGGATTGCGCGACAGACAACCGCTCGACGCCGACCTCCCGGGTGATCGATGCGCCCGGTCACGGTGCGGGGCCGGACCGACGTTCTTCCCCGCCGCCTGCCGATCCGGCGTCGCCATCAGGGACTATCACCCCGATGATCCGGAGCACGAGTGCGTGGCGGTATGGTCGAATGACGACCCGACGAGGTCGTCTTGGCGTTTCTCGTCGGTCGAGACGCGATCGAGACGGGAGACTCGCATGAGCTATCCAGACCCCAGGGGCGAGATCTTCATCGACCCCACCGCCTACGCCGACCAGGAGCGCTGGCATGGCGTTGCCGCGGAGCTTCGCGCCCAGGCTCCCGTCCTGCGCGTCGAACAAGAGGGCTACACGCCGTTCTGGGCGGTGACCCGCTACGAGGACGTGTTCTTTGTGTCCCGCAACAACGAACAGTTCCTGAACACCCGGAACTCCGTTCTCGGGCCGGACGCCCAGTTGGAGCTCCTCAACACCCTCGGGATCGAGCCCAAGACGCTCATCCACATGGACGGCGTCGAGCACCACGACCATCGTGGCCTGGCCAATGCCTGGTTCCGGCCGAGATCGGTGGCACAGCGCCAGGCCGGGATCGATGCGATCGCCGAAGACTTCGTGGCGAAGTTCCGCGATCTCGGAGGCAACTGTGACTTCGCCCAGGAGATCGCCGTGCCGTACACGCTTCGGGTGATCATGAGCATCTTCGGTGTCCCCGAAGAGGACGAGCCCACCATGCTACGGCTCACCCAGGGCCTCTTCGGGGCCGCTGATCCCGAATACCTGGGCGACCTGAGCGACCCCTTCGCCATGATCGTCGACACGATCGGGCAGTTCGACGACTACTTCCAGGCTCTCGCCGACGAGCGTCGAGCGCACCCCACCGACGACCTGGCCACGGTCATCGCCAACGGCCAGGTGGGCGGCTGCCCCATGGACCACCATGCCACTTTGTGGTACTTCACCATCGTCGCCACCGCTGGTCACGACACCACGTCCTTCGCCTTGTCAGGCGGCCTGGAGGCGCTTCTGCGGCACCCCGACCAGGTGATGGCGCTGCAGGCCGACCCAGGCCTCATCGTCAACGCCGTCGACGAGATGATCCGCTGGACGTCACCGGTCCGGCACTTCCTGCGGTACCTCACCGAGCCGGCCACGCTCTCGGGCGTCGAGATCCCGGCTGGCGACCGGATGCTGCTCTCCTATCCCTCGGCCAACCGGGACGAGACCATCTTCGACGGGCCCATGGAGTTCTCTGTGTCGCGGCCCAACGCCAACCGGTTGATCGCGTTCGGTGGTGGCGAGCACTTCTGCCTCGGATCCACCTTCGCCCGGCGCGAGCTACGCACGCTCTTGCCCAAGTTGTTCGCCGCCGTCGAGACGATCGAACTCGATGGGGAGCCCCAGTGGGCGCAGGCGAACTTCGTCGGTGGGGTCAAGCACCTGCCGGTGGCGGCCACCTTCCGGTAACCGCCAGACGCAATCGGAAAGTCAACGTCAACCCCCAAGTCAACATCAACACCAAAGTCAAGGGCACGCGTTCCATCGCCATCATGGGAATCCGTGGAGCGTTACCGGGCGGTCCTGCCCGCCCCCGCCCAGAGGGACTTTCGACTCTTGGCACACGGCCCGCGGGGAGCCATTCTGGTGTTGTACCAATCGGGCAGAGGGTCCCAAGAGACTGCGGGCCGAAGTGACAGGAGGTCTTGCCTATGGTTAGTTTGATCTCCAGCGCCGCCGTGTGAGTAGCTCCAGGCAGGCGTCCGGTGGTAGCGCATCGGGATGTTCCTCAGCGGTGACAGGTGCGATTGTCCGGGGCGCAGTGTCTCGGTCCGCACAAGGTCGAAGCGCCTAAGGCTTCGCTGAGTGTCCGTCTGTCGGTTCGGGGCTCACATGGAGTCGCTGACTACAACTGAATGATGGCTCGCCCGTCTTGCCCGTGAGTGGTGGGGCGGGCGAACTCGCGTCGGACGAGTGCGGCGGCGGGTTGACCCCCCTCAATGTGCGGTGAGTGAGCGCTCCGGTCCGAGGGTGCCCACTCGCAAATCCCGGCCCTGAGTGATCCCGGACACTTCGACCTGGCGACACCTCGCCCGCCCCGCTCTCTGAGGTGCCAGGCTGACCCCATGGCCGAGCTCCCGGGAACCGACGCACCCGAACCCTCCGGCGATTCGCCCGCCCCACGGGCGTGGTTGACTCGCAACCTCGTCCTCCTGTCCGCCATCTCGTTCCTCCAGGACACGGCGAGCGAGCTGCTCTACCCGATCCTCCCGATCTTTATCACCGCCGTCCTCGGCGCCCCGGCGGCTGTTCTCGGGAGCATCGAGGGCCTGGCCGACGGGATCAGTGCGATCGTCTCGCCGTTCGCCGGTCGGGCGGCGGACCGCCTGGGCCGCAAGCCCCTGATCGCCAACGGCTACGGCCTGGCCGCGGTGGGCAAACTACTCATCGCATTGGCCACCGCGTGGCCCACGGTGCTCGTTGCCCGCTGCGTCGACCGGCTCGGCAAGGGCGTGCGGGGTGCACCGCGCGACGCGCTCATCGCCGACGGAGTCCTGGCGGCTCAGCGAGGCAGGGCATTCGGCTTCCACAGAGCCATGGACACCTCGGGGGCAGTGGTGGGACCACTCATCGGGCTCGCCGCCTACGAGGTACTCGACCACCGGATCCGCCCCCTGTTGTGGATCGCCGTCATCCCCGCCCTATTGAGCGTCGGGTTGGTGGCGTTCGTACGCGACCCACGGCGTGACCGCGTCAGGATGCTCTCCGGTGAAGCGGCCAAGAACCACTCGACCCGACCAGAGGCGGCCGCTCAGGCCCCGCTCCCTCCGACGTTCCGACGGGTGGCGGGCATCCTCACCGTCTTCAGCCTGGTGAACTTCCCGGACGCGCTGTTGTTGCTCCGACTACACGCCATCGGGTTCTCCGTGGCCATGACGATCCTTGCCTATGCCTCCTACAACGTCGTCTACGCGCTCTTCAGCTACCCCGCTGGGGCGTTGAGCGACCATCTGTCGCGTGCGCGGATCTATGCGGTCGGGCTCGCTTTCTTCTCCCTCGGGTACATCGGCCTTGGGTTGACCCGGAGCACATCCTTGGCATGGGTCATCTTGTGCGCGTACGGCATGTTCGCGGCGTGTACCGATGGGGTCGGCAAGGCGTGGGTGTCATCGCTCGTCGGCCCCGCCCTTCAGGGGCGGGCGCAGGGGATCTACCAGGGGCTCACGGGCATGGCCATCGTGTTCGCCGGGGTGTGGGCTGGGCTCCTGTGGCATGGCAGCGGCGTCGTTCCACTGCTCGTCTCGGGAACGGTGGCGGGTCTCTTCGCCCTGTGGCTCTTCGTCGCGCCCCCCGATCGACCCCGGGTAGGGGCCATGTCCACACCCCTGAGGTGAATGCGCTCTCCTGTTCTTCCACGGGCAGGGTGTCCAGTAGCGCCGAGGCATCCGGTACGTGCACTCGGCTCGCCTGCCAAATGAACCTTCACGAGATCCTGTACCTCGGGTCGGCTGCGATCGGGAATGGACACCGACCTTGAGTAGGCACATCGCCCTCTTCGCTCGGCGGCTTCTCTTGGTGGGTGATCGGTAGCCTTTGTCTACCCCTGCCAGGCGTGGGGCGGTTCGATGACCACCTAGCCGACCAACCCCTGAGTGCGCGCCAGGCGACTAGGCGTGCGTAGCCATAGAGAGGCAACCGGACGTGAACGCGAGGCGAGACCCGCTCCACGGGTGGTGGGGGATGCTGATCGCGTTCGGCGTTGCCTTTTTCATGTTGATCGGCGTGACCAAGGTGTGGGACTCGCTTGCTGAGCGCGGAGCGGTGCTGCGAGTGGATCGGAACTGGTTCTCATGGGTCACTTCGCACCGGACCTCCTGGATGGCGACTGGCTTTCGATGGGTGACGTGGTTGGGAGACATTCGCGTCGTCTCGACCGTTGTCGTGGTGTCCACGGTCGTTCTGGTTCTAAGGCGCCGTCTGACCTATGCCGCGTTGATCGCCGCCAGCACGTGGGGAACGGCGATCTTGGTGGCGGTGGCCAAATCAGTCCTTTCACGACCCCGACCGGCTCTTTCCCTTCACGTCGTCGCGGCCGGTGGATCCGCCTTTCCCTCGGGCCACTCGGCACAGGCGGCGGCCTGCTACGGCGCTGTGGCGTGGGTAATCACTGCGGAGACTCGTTCGAGGACGCGGCGAATCCTGGTTTGGATGGTGGCGGTTCTGTTCACTGTCGCTGTCGGAGTCTCCCGTGTCTACCTGGGGGTCCACTGGCCCTCTGACGTCGCAAGTGGCTGGGCCGTAGGAGCGGGGTGGCTCGCTGCCTGCGTCGCCATCTCGCTAGGCATCAGGGGCCAGTTGCAGGGACCATGGGTTCTTCCCTCTCGACACACTGAGTGAACGCCTTTGGCCGGGAGCGGATGCTCGATCGCAAAGTGCGATATCGGTAGAGGC
>JADGOL010000196.1 GCA_017882995.1 Acidimicrobiales bacterium
ACCGGTGGGCTCCCCGTTGCCGTGGATGCCATGGGCGGCGACAACGCGCCGGGTGAGATCGTCGCCGGCGCCCGCCGTGCCGCCGAGGAGCTCGGCATCCCGGTGGTGCTCGTGGGCCCCCCCGACCAGATCGGTGACACGGGAGGCCTCGAGGTCATTCCTGCCTCGGAGGTCATCGCCATGGACGACGATCCCGGCTCGTCGGTGCGTCGGAAGAAGGACTCCTCCCTGGTGCGCGCGGCCGAGGCCGTGCGTGACGGCAAGGCCCTGGCCATGGTGAGCGCGGGCAACACCGGCGCGGCCATGGCCAGCGCGCTGCTGCGCATGGGCCGGCTCAAAGGCGTCGTGCGGCCCGCCATCGTCACGCCCATTCCCCAACTGGGCTCGCATCCGGCGGTGCTGCTCGACGCCGGGGCGAACGCCGAGTGCACGCCGGCCATGCTCGTGCAATTCGCCCAGATGGGCGCGACGTACGCGTCGGCCCGCTACGGGGTGGAGCAACCCACCGTGGCGTTGTTGTCGATCGGCGAGGAGAAGTCCAAGGGCACGCCGCTCGTGAAGGAGACCCACGAGTTGCTCCAGCAGGCTCCCGACATTCGATTCGTCGGCAACGTCGAGGGCCGGGATCTCCTGCACGCCCCCGCGGATGTGTTCGTGACCGACGGGTTCACCGGCAATGTCGCGCTCAAGACCCTCGAAGGGTCATTGCGGTTCTTCATGGACGCCCTGCTCGAGGTGTTCGGCGCCGACGACGAGGCGAAGCAGGCCGCCGAGGTGATGCTGCCGCGCCTGGCCCCGTTGGCGGCGGAGTTCGACCCCGACAGCATCGGAGGGGCGATGTTGCTCGGGGTGGACGGCGTGTGCGTCATCAGTCACGGCTCGTCCAATGCCACGGCGATCGTCTCGGCGGTGGGTGTGGCCCACGACGTGGCCGTCGCCGGGCTCGTCGACCGCTTGGCACGGGCGGTCGCCCCGGCCTAAAGGCGGGAAATACCGGCTCTGACCAGGGACTTTATCGTTCCTGTGGGCTTGACCAGGTAAGATGTCGTCCACATTCCGACCCGGGGAGACGCCGTGCCCGCAGAAACCCACGTGGAGAAGGGTCCACTCGGACGCCACGAGGTGTTCGAGCTGGTCCGGGACCAACTCGCCGACATCTTGGAGATCGAGCCCGGATCCATCAGTGAGTCCTCGTCGTTCGCCGAGGATCTCGATGCCGACTCCCTCGCCCTGATCGAGCTCGTCGAGGGTCTCGAGGAAGAGCTCAGCGAGCGCACCGTCGGCTTCCGCATCGAGGACGAGGATCTCGAGGACCTCCGTACCGTCCGTGACGCCGTCGACTACGTGGTCGCCAAATTGGGAACGGCCTGAGACGGGCGAAGAACCCGCCGGTCTGGGCGGCGCCGAGGGTGGCGCGCCGGGCGCCAGCGGCGCCCCCCACGGTCCTGAGCCTTCGGGCACGGCACCGGGGCGGACCGACGCCGGTGGTCGTCGCACGGGGGCCTCGTCGGGAGCCGCCGCGTTGAAGGCACTGGCGCTGCGCCTCGATTTCGAATTCGAGGACCCCGGCCTACTCGTCCAGGCGCTGTCGCACCGCTCGTGGTGCGCGGAGGCGGGCGGAATCCCGTCGAACGAGCGTCTCGAGTTCCTCGGTGATGCGGTGCTCGGGCTGGTGGTGGCCGAGCACTGCTACCGGGTCTATCCGGAGATGCCCGAGGGAGCCCTCGCCAAGGTGCGGGCGGCAGTGGTCAACACCGCCGTGCTCGCCGAGGTGGCGACGAGCCTCGATCTGGGCGCTGCCCTGCTCCTCGGTCGGGGCGAGGACGTGTCGGGTGGGCGCAGCAAGGCGTCGATCCTCGCCAACGCCGTCGAAGCCGTCATCGGCGCCGTGTATCTCGACGGAGGGTTCGAGGTTTCCTCGCGCGTCGTCCTCGACATCCTCGACGACCGGATCGAACTGGCGTCGGCCGGTCCCGGTGCCGAGGACTTCAAGACTCGGCTGCAAGAGGTCGTGTTACGCCGGATCGGTGAGCTTCCCCGCTATGAGGTCGAGGGCACCGGGCCCGATCACGCCCGTCGCTACCGGGCGAGGGTGTTGGTGGCCGGCGCCGAGCGGGGCGTGGGCGAGGGGCGATCGAAGAAAGACGCCGAGCAGGCCGCGGCGCGCGTCGCCTGGGCGGTGCTGGTCGACAGTGCCGATCCGGACAACGCCAGCTCCGACGGCGCGGGGTCCGACAACCCCAGCTCGGACGGCGCGGGGTCCGGGGACGGTCCTGGGGCTCTGGGTCCCGAGGTCGGCGTGGTTGACGGGGTTGACGGGGTTGACGGGGTCGAGCGAAGGGTGCGGGGCTGTGCCTGAGCTCCCCGAGGTCGAGACCATCCGACGGGATCTCGACAAAGAGGTCGTGACCCGGCGGATCAAGACCGTCGAGGTGATGGGCAAGCGCTCGATCCGTCGTCACAAGAACGGCTCGGAGTTCAAGACCCGGCTCGAGGGCAAGCGTGTGGCGTCGATCCGGCGCGCCGGCAAGTACCTCCTGTTGGGATTGGACGGAGACGACGTGCTCGTGGTCCACCTGGGGATGAGTGGCCAGCTGCTGCGGGCCAAGGGGCCCAAGGACCCGGTCGACAAGCACACGCACGTGATCATCACCTTCACCCAGGGCGGGCAGCTGCGTTTCGTCGACCCCCGGACCTTCGGGGAGATGTTCGTCACCGGCACCGACGAGCTCACGTCCCAGGTGCCAGAGCTGGCCCACCTCGGGTTCGACCCGCTCGAGGACGTCATGAGCTGGTCCCGTTTCGGGCAACTGCTGGCGGAGCGGCCTACGGCGCTCAAGACCCTCCTCATGGACCAGAAGTTCGTCGCCGGCATCGGCAACATCTACTCCGACGAGATCCTGTTCGCGGCCGGGCTGCGGTATGACCGGTTGTCGAACTCGCTCAGCGCCCAGGAGATCCGCCGGCTGTACCGGGCCATGGTCGAGACCTTGACCGAGGCGGTCAAGCACCGGGGTTCGTCACTCGCCGACGAGCAGTACCGAGACCTCTACGGCGCCATCGGCGACTACCAGGGCCAACACCAGGTCTACGACCGCGAGGGCCAGGCGTGTCGGCGGTGTCGCAACGCGGTGGTGAAGGTGAAGGTCAACGGCCGCTCGGGGTTCCTCTGCGAGCACTGCCAGATCTGACCCTGCATCCCATCTGTCGCCGGCGGCTCCGAACATCGTTGTCTGAGCGCGCGCCGAGCCCGTTGACCTGGCTGTTCAACCTCCGGCGCGACCCTGTCGGGCCGCGGCGCGGGTATCACCGTTTCGCCGAGACCGACGGGTAGGGTGGCGACCGGTGTTCCTGAAGTCGCTCACCCTCAAGGGCTTCAAGTCCTTCGCGGATCCGTCCACGCTGCTCTTGGAGCCCGGCGTCACGGTGGTGGTGGGCCCGAACGGCAGTGGCAAGTCCAACGTGGTGGACGCGGTGGCGTGGGTGCTCGGCGCCCAGGGGCCGCGCACCGTGCGTTCGTCGAAGATGGAAGACGTCATCTTCGCGGGATCGGCCGATCGTCCTGCTCTGGGACGGGCCGAGGTGTCGTTGACGATCGACAACCGCACCGGTCGGCTTCCGGGCGGGTTGGCGGAGATCACCATTACGAGGACGTTGTTCCGCTCGGGTGAGAGCGAGTACGCCATCAACGGCCAACCGTGCCGGTTGCTCGACATCCAGGAGATGTTGTCGGACTCCGGTGTCGGACGTCAGCAACACGTGATCGTGAGCCAGGGCCAGCTCGGGGCCATCCTCGACTCCCGCCCCGAGGATCGGCGGGCCGTCATCGAGGAGGCGGCCGGGGTCTTGAAGCATCGACGTCGCCGCGAGCGGGCCGAGCGCCGACTGGCCGCCACCGAGGAGAACCTCGACCGGCTCGGTGACCTGCTGCGAGAGGTGAAACGCCAGATCCGCCCGCTCGAGCGCCAGGCGGCGTCGGCCCGCTCCCATGCCTCTCTGGCTGAAGAGCTGCGGGCCCTGCGCCTGCACCTGGTGGGTCGCGAGCTCACCGACCTCGACGCCCGTCGCGAGGCGGCGTCGGCCGAGCGCGGTCGGCTCACCGACGGGGAAGCCACTCTCGTGGCCTCGATCACCGAACTCGACGCGGCCGCCGAGGCCACCGCGGCTGAGCTCGCCACCCAGCGCGAAGAGGATCTCGTGGTGGCGTTGACGCGAGTGCAGGGACTGTCGGAACGCTGCCGGGGGCTGCTCGGTGTCGTGGCGGAACGACGTCGCTCCATCGCACGCGCTCTGGAGGCATCGGCGGACACCGACGTGGTGTCCACGCTCGAAGCCGACGCGGCGCGGCTGTCGGCCGAGCTCGAAGCCACCACCACCGAGGACGACGCCCTGGCGCCGCAAGCCGAAGAAGTCCGCCGTGCCGAGCATGCGCTGGCCAGTGACGTCGCCGCGCACGAGGCATCGTTCGCGGACTTGGCCGGACAGCGCGCCGCCGAAGAGGCCTTCGCCATGGCACGTGGCCGCATCGAGCCGTTACGCAGTGCGCTCGAGCGCGAGCAGGGCGCGTTGGTGCGCGCCGATGAGCGCCTCGCGGCCATCGACGTCCGACGTGAGACGTTGGAGGCCGAGGCGAGCGACCTCGCCCAGCGTCTGCAGACGCTGGCGCGCGAGCAACCCGGGCTGGCGCGACGCGCCGAGCAGCGTCGGCAGGTCGCGGACGAGGCAGAGCGGGGTCTGCGCGACGCCGAGGAGGCGCTACGGGCCGCAGAGCGCCAGCGTCACCGACTCGAGGCCCGCGCCGAGGCGCTGGCGCGCCAGGTCGCCGACGAGAGCGCGGGGCCCGACGCCGAGGTGCTCAGTGGAGCCGCCGGCGTGGTCGGGGTCCTGAAGGACCTCGTCGACGTCGACGACGGCTGGGTCCCGGCCTTCGAGGCCGCTGTCGGAGCGGCCGTGGGCGCGATCGTGGTGGACGGGTCCGGCGCGGCGCGCGCCGTGCTGGGCGCACTGCACGAACATGAGGTGGTGGGGACGGTGCTCGCCGCCACGTCGGTGAGTGAATGGTCGTCGGGTGCAGGGTCACTCGACGCCGGGCCCGAGTTGACAGCGCTTCCCGAGGGTGCGGAGCTGCTGCGTCGACACGTGCGTCCCCGGGTGCCGGTGGTGACCGGCGTGCTCGACCGCCTCCTCCAGGGCGTGATGGCTGTCCGCGGCGATTGGGCCCGGGCCGTGGACGTGGCGCTCGAGCGACCCGATGTCACGGTGGTGAGTACCGATGGCGACCGGTTCTCCCCGGCGGGGTGGGTGGTGAGGGCCGGCGCCCACGCGCTCGCCACGCTCGCCAGCCAAGCCGCAGTCGAGGCCGAGATGGCGGCCGAATCGGCGGAACGGGCCGCGAGCTTCGCCGACCAGGCTCGCGAACGCGCCGCCGCCGCGGTGGCCGAGGCCACGGACATGGCGCGCCAGGCGGAGCGGGCCGAGGACCAGCGCCAGGCGCTCGAGATGACTCGACGCCGGGTGGCGTCCGAGCTCGAGTTGGTGGGCCAGGAGCGGGCCGAGGCCGATCGTCACCGGGCCGGGCTGACCGAACGCCTCGAACGCGATGGCGCCGAGCTGGCGTCGTTGAGCGAGAGCCTGCCCGAGCTCGAGGCCACCGCCGAGGCCGCGGCGGGGCGGTTGGCGGCGGCCGACGAGGCGCGTCGTCGGCTCGAGGAGCGCCGGTCCCACGTGGCCGTGCTGCGCCGGGACCTCGAGGTCAAGGTGGCCGGCCTGGTCGAGCGGCGCGCCGTGCTGAGCTCGCGGCTCGAGGACACCGAGCGTCGCCTGGCGGGGAACGTCGAGGCACGCGAACGGGCCGGGGAACGCCGGCGCCGTCTCGAGGCGGGCGCGCTCGCCACCGATCGACTGGGCTCGACCGTCGAGGGGCACGCGGCGCGTCTCGGGGACTTGCTCGAGGGACTGCGCGAGCGTCGGAGCCGCCAGCTCGATGACGTCCGGGCCGGCGGGGCCCGCTTGGAGTCGCTGCGTAAACAGCGCGCCGAGGCCGACACCCGCCTGGCCGAGATGCGCCAGCGGTCACAGCATCTCGAGCTCCAGATGGCCGAGGCCAAGGTGCGTCGCGACACCGCGGCGGAGGCACTGCGGCGGGAGCTCGGGTGTGAGCCCGAAGAGGCCATGGGCGCACCGTGCCCCGAGCTACCCGAAGGCGAGGACCCGGCCCGGCGCGCCGAGGTGGTCGAGCGCGAGCTCGCCTCGCTCGGTCCGGTGAACCCGCTCGCCCTCGAGGAACTGGGCGCGCTCGAGGAGCGACACCGGTTCCTCGAGGAGCAGGTCGAGGACGTCCGTCGGGCCCGACGCGAGCTCCATCAGGTGATCCGGGCCGTCGACGACGAGATCATGCGGGTCTTCGCCCAGGCATTCGCGGACGTGAACGAGCACTTCCAGGTCCTCGTGGGCACACTCTTCCCGGGTGGGACGGGTCGGTTGACCCTCACCGACGCCACCGACCTGCTCGACACCGGCGTCGAGGTCGAGGCGCGCCCGGCCGGGAAGAACGTCCGCAAGCTGTCGCTGCTGTCGGGTGGTGAGCGCTCGCTCGTGGCGCTGGCGTTCCTCTTCGCCGTGTTCCGGAGCCGGCCCTCGCCCTTCTATCTGCTCGACGAGGTCGAGGCCGCGCTCGACGACGTGAACCTGCACCGCTTCCTCGACCTCCTGCACGAATTCCGAGGCGAGGCTCAGCTCATCATCGTGAGCCACCAGAAGCGGACCATGGAAGCGGCCGACGCCCTCTACGGCGTGACCATGACCCCGGGCGGCTCGTCCAAGGTGGTCAGCCAGAAGGTGCGCCGCGAGCCCTCCGACGCGGAGCCCGCTACAACTCCTGTGTAGCGGCACCGGCGGCACCGCCGCCCGCCGCCGCCCCCGTTAGGCTGCGACGCCATGCTCGCCCTCTGGATCGTCCTGGCCGTCGTCGTGGCGACGCTCGTGGTCGGCCTGGTCGTGGCCGTCCCCCGTCGGCGCCGAGGGCGACGCGACGGCGGCTCCGGATCTGCCACCACGGCGACCATCGACGCCCCTCCCGGCGTTGCTCCTCGAATCGAGGCCGAGCCGGCGCCGGTCGGCGCTCCCCCCGAGGAGCCCGAGGCCGAAGTTGGCGCACCCCCCGAGCTGCGCGACCGCATGGGCAAGACCCGGGGACTGTTCTCGGGGTACGTGCGGGCGCTGCGGAGTCGGTCATCGGTCGACAACGAGGCGTGGGACGACCTCGAAGAGGCACTGCTCCGGGCCGATGTCGGAGTGGTCACGACCACCGCACTGCTCGAGGACCTCCGCTCCCGTGTGCACGCCGGCGAATTGCGTGGCGCCGACGCCGTCGTGGCCGCGTTGCGCGAGGACCTGCGGCGATCGCTCGACACCACCGCCGGCACCGGGCTCTCGCACGAAGGCGACGGCACGTGTGTGTGGCTCTTCGTCGGCGTCAACGGCGTCGGGAAGACGACCACCATCGGCAAGGTGGCACGGCGCGAGAAGGCGGCCGGCCGATCGGTGCTGCTGGCCGCGGGCGACACGTTCCGCGCCGCCGCGGCCGAGCAGCTGGACCTGTGGGCGCAACGCACCGGCGTCGAGATCGTGCGGGGAGCCGAGGGAGGCGACCCCAGTGCCGTGGTGTTCGACGCCGTGCAGCGGGCCCAGGCGCGTGGCAACGACCTCGTCCTCGCCGATACCGCCGGTCGGCTCCACACCAAGGTCAACCTTGTCGAGGAGTTGAAGAAGATCCGGCGCGTGGCAGATCGACCGCCGGGACACGTCAATGAGGTGCTGCTCGTGCTCGACGCCACCACGGGCCAGAACGGGCTCACCCAGGCACGGCAGTTCCTCGATGCAGTCGGGGTGACCGGTGTCGTGCTCACCAAGCTCGACGGCTCGGCCAAGGGCGGCATCGTCATCGCCATCCAACGCGAGTTGGGGCTACCCGTGAAACTGGTGGGGCTCGGCGAAGGCCCCGACGACCTGGTGCCCTTCGACGCCGACGAATTCGTCGCCGCCCTGTTCGAGTAGCGGGTTCGGTCCCGCTCGGGGTCGTGGCGTCAAGCGTCGGGTGCGGCCCCGGCGCCCGATAGCCTGAACCTCCGCATGTTCGACGCCCTGTCTGATCGACTCGAAGGGATCCTCGGCCGCCTCCGGAGCCGAGGTCGGCTGAGCGACGCCGATGTCGACGAGGCTCTGGCGGAGATCCGCACCGCGCTGCTCGAGGCCGACGTCGATGTGGGCGTAGCGCGGTCCCTCGTGGCGGGGATCCGGGCGCGCGTCGTGGGCGAGGAGCTGTCGAAGAGCCTGAGCCCCGGCCAGCAGGTGGTGAAGGCCGTCCACGATCAGCTCGTCGAGGTCCTCGGAGGTGAGACGCTGCGGCTCGCCTATGCGTCGGCACCTCCGACGGTCATCCTCCTCGCCGGCCTGCAGGGATCGGGTAAGACCACCACCTCGGCCAAGCTCGCCCGGTGGTTCCGGCAGCAGGGTCGAAACCCGTTGCTCGTGGGTGCGGACCTCCAGCGACCCGCGGCGGTCGAGCAATTGCGGATCCTCGGGGAGCAGGCCGGGGTCCCGGTCTTCAGCGAGCCCACCGATCCCGTGGCGGTGGCGGCGGCAGGTCTGCGCGAAGCCCAGCGCGTAGGGCGCGACGTGCTCATCGTCGACACCGCCGGCCGCCTCGCCATCGACGAAGACCTCATGGACGAGGTGCGGCGTGTGTCGAGTGCGGTGTCTCCGCACTACACGTTCCTCGTGATCGACGCCATGACCGGCCAAGACGCCGTCGCCACGGCGCGCGCCTTTCACGACGCCCTGGCGCTCGACGGCGTCATCCTCACCAAGCTCGACGGCGACGCTCGTGGCGGCGCCGCCCTCAGCGTCAAGGACGTGGTGGGACGGCCGATCGCCTTCGCGTCCACCGGTGAGCGCCTCGCCGACTTCGACCTCTTTCATCCCGACCGCATGGCGAGCCGCATCCTGGGTATGGGCGACGTGCTCACGCTCATCGAGCAGGCCGAGCGTGAGTTCGACCACGATGTCGCCACTGAAGGTGCCACCAGGCTCCTCGAAGGGCGCTTCACCCTCGAGGACTTCTTGTCCCAGCTCCAGCAGGTGAAGAAGCTCGGATCGCTGGGCGGGCTGTTGTCGCTCATGCCGGGAGTGCCCAAGGAGCTCAAGCAGAACGCCAACATCGACGACGGACAGGTGGCCCAGGTGGAGGCGATCATCCGTTCCATGACGCCGCGCGAGCGCGGAGAGCCCGCCCTCCTCGACGGCTCGCGCCGGTCCCGGATCGCCCGAGGCAGTGGGACCACCACCCAGGAGGTGAACCAGCTGCTGCGTCAATTCAAAGAGGCGCAGCAGCTCATGCGTTCCCCGGGCATGTTGAGTGGGATGCTCGGCGGGGGAGCCAAGGGCAAGATGGCCCAGGCCCTGGCCGAGCGTATGGGTGACCCCGGAGACCCCGCCACGGCGGGGTTGGACTCCTTGAGCGCCGGAGGTCTCGGAGGGGGAGGTCTCGGCGGAGGAGGAATGGGCGGGGGACTGGGCCGCCGGTCCGCGACCGGCCTCGGCCCTGCCGGTGGCGCCGCCAAGGGACGTCCGGGCTCGAAGAAGAAGAAGGGTGGCCGGGTGACCCCCAAGGGCGACGGGGGTCGGGCGGGGCGGTAGGAGAACCCGTCCGCCGGGCTCGAAGACCCCGCCTGGGGCGGCATTTGGGTCGGGGTTTCGACCCCCGTGCCGACGGCGGGCCACAATAGGAGGTCCGTGCCCCTCGAGTCCGAGGCCGGCACGACGAGGAAGGCAGGGGAACAAACAGTGGCAGTGAAGCTCCGCCTCATGCGGATGGGCAAGAAGAAGCAACCGACCTATCGAGTCGTCGCGGCCGACAGCCGGTCACCTCGAGACGGTCGGTTCATCGAGATCGTGGGGACCTACGCACCCCGTGGTCGTTCCACGGCCGAGCCCGACGCCATTGTGAACATCGACAACGACAAGGCCCTCAAGTGGCTCCGCCAGGGCGCCCAGGCCACCGAGCGGGTCGAGAAGCTCCTGCGCACCTCGGGTGCATGGGACGAGTTCAAGCCGGGTTCGAAGTGAGCGAGGCGGGCGTCGACGACGTGGGCAACGTCAACGCTGACGACGACGTCGACGAGGCCAACGGCGGCGGCAACGACGTCGATGACATGACGGGCAACGACGTCGACGACATGGACGGCAACCGGGTCGACGACATGGTGGGCAACAGAGTCGAGGGGGGCAGTGCGCGCGCCGTGCTCGACTACATCGCCCGGTCACTGGCCGGCGAGCCCGACGCCGTGGAGGTCGAGACCGAGGAGTCGAGTCGCGGGGTGCGCTTTCGCATCCATGTGGCTCCCGGCGACATGGGTCGCATGATCGGTCGCCGCGGCCGCGTGGCCCAGGCGATCCGTACCGTGGTGCGGGTGGCGGGATCACGCGAAGGGGTTGACACCAACGTCGACTTCGTCGACGACTGACGATCCCGGACGCGACGCCGGGACCCCGGCGGCCGTCGAGGGGTTGCTCGAGGTCGGACGCGTCGGCAAGGCGCACGGACTGACCGGCGAGGTGGTCGTCGCCTTGGTGAGCAACCGCCCCGAGCGGGTCGTGGTGGGGTCGACGTTCCTCACCGACGACGGCGAGCTCCGCATCGAGGCTTCTCGGCCCTTCGCCGACAATTGGCTCATGACCTTCGCCGGCGTCGACAGCCGCGAGCGCGCCGAAGCCCTGCGGGGGACCGTGCTGCGGGGTCGCCCGCTCGAGGACGAGGACGCGTGGTGGGTCCACGAGCTGATCGGCTCGGAGGTCTTCGACACCGCCGGGGCCCGCCTCGGGACGGTCGAGGGTGTGCTCGCCAATCCGGCCAGTGATCTCCTCGAGCTCGACGGAGGAGCCCTCGTCCCCCTGCGGTTCGTCGTCGAGCGCTCGGCGCGGCGCGTGGTTGTCGACGTGCCCGCCGGCCTCCTCGACCTGCCCGAGGGCTAGGCACGGGCCGTGCGTATCGACGTCTTCACGATCTTCCCCGACCTCGTCGAGCACTACTGCGAGGGCTCGCTCCTGGGCCGGGGCCGAGAGCAGGGACTGCTCGACATCCGGGTCCATGATCTGCGGGCCGGGGCCGGGGACCAGAGACGTTCGGTCGACGACTCGCCGTTCGGCGGCGGCGCGGGGATGGTGCTCGCCCCGGGGCCGGTCTTCGCCGCGGTCGAGGCGGTGGCGCCACCGCGGCCGCTGTATCTGCTCGCTCCGGGGGGGCGCCGGCTCGATCAGCGTCTCGTCGAGGAGTTGGCCGCCACGGGAGCGTCGAGCTCGGGTGGGTTCTCGCTGTTGTGCGGCCGCTACGAGGGAGTCGACCAACGGGTCACCGACCACCTCGTCGACGGGGAGGTGTCGATCGGGGACTACGTGCTCGGTGGAGGCGAGGTGGCCGCCCTGGCGATCATCGAAGCCGTGGGCCGACTCGTCCCTGGGGTCATGGGCA
>JADGOL010000023.1 GCA_017882995.1 Acidimicrobiales bacterium
AATCGAGACCTCGAGGTCGGTGACCCATGGCCATGCCGTGTCATAGGGAGCATCGAGGATTCCCTCGGTCCACGCCGCACTGGGGATCGACGCGCCCAATGCCCGGGCGCGCGCGATGGGGCCGAACGTCGCGACCGGCCACTGGCGCTCGAGGTCGCTCACGATTCCCACCTCCGGATGAACGCCGATCTGGCCCGGTGCAACCGAGACTTCACGGTGCCCTCTGCCACTCCCAAGAGCCCGGCGGTCTCGGTCTCGCTCAACCCGTCCAGATCACGAAGGACGAGGATGGCGCGCTGCTCGGGACCAAGACTCGCCAGCGTCGACCGGACGTCGAGCACCGTGGCCACGTCGACGGGGGCGATCGTGGTGCTCGTGAGCAGGCCGGGACCGACAGGGTCTTCGCGGCCGTCTCGGGCGACCCGGATCGACTCGCGGACCGCGATCCGGCGCACCCAGCCATGGATGGCAGCGGGCTCGCGCAGCGACCCGAGGTTGCGCAACACGGCTATGAAGGTTTCCTGCATAGCGTCGTCTCCGCGGTCGAGGGCAATCGCCCCACACACCCGGCCCACATACGGCATCAGCTCGCGCACCAGTGCGTCCATCGCCGCGGCATCACCTCGCCGAGCCGCCCGGACGAGCTGCTCCACGCCTACAAGAGGCGGTTGGCCCCCGGAAGGTTCCGGCGCGTCACGATCCGCCGTTCGGCCCACCTTCTGCGGCGGCAGGACCCGATCCCCGGGCGGCGCGAAGCCTGCGGATCCCGTCGTTGATCGCCGTGGTGATCAAGCGGTCGTTGTCCTTCGAGATGAAATGGTGCACCCGGCGCTCCAGCAAGAAGCGGAGCACCGGGTTGAAGGCGTGGTAGGTCTCACTGAAATGGATCTTCGTCCGACCGTCTCCCAGGTCCTCGAGCCTGGTGCGTCCTTCGGCGATCGACCACAGCGGCTTGCCCACGGCGTCGTACTTCCACGACACAGGTGGAGTGACCTCGGTGAGCCACTCCCAAGACTTCCCGACTCCCCCCGACAGCAGATAACGCGGCACCCGGAACGTGCAGTGTCGGACGAGCCCCTCGCCCACGGCGTCACCGGGGTGCAGGATTTCGATCGAGACCCCCGACGAGGTGGGACGGCGCGGGCCCCGGTACCAGAACAGTTCCCACACTTCAGGCGGCGTGCCGTCCACGATCACTGAGTAGTGGTGCTCTTGCATCGGACGGTGCGGCCCTCCCGACATCGTCTTCGGAATCGAGGCGACCGTAGTCCGACGTGGCGCGTCGGAGCACGGCGACGTCTAGGTCGAACTCACCACGGGGTGCCGAATGTCTCGCGGTGGGCCTTCTCGGTCACGGGTTGGCGCCGAGGTGGCGACAACGGGCGAGCCGGCCAGCCCAGGGGGATGACGGCCATCGGGAGCACGTCCGTCGGCAGCTCGACGATCGACGCCAGGTCTCCGCCGAACACCAGTGGCAACGTGGTGAGCGAGGAGCCCAGGCCCAGAGCGGTGGCGGCCAGGAGCAGGTTCTGGATGGCGGGGAACACCGACGCCGCGAGCACGCGCCGGTCCCCGAGGCGTGTGTCGCCGCACACGACGACGAGAACCGGGGCTCCGGCGACTCCCCCTTGTGCCCCGGTTTCGACATCCGCGAGCAGCGCAGGGGACAACCGACCCTCGGAATGCGCTCGACCCCCACCCTCCCAGGCTTGGCGAGTGAGCGCGCCGATGGCCGAGCGACGCTCGTCGTCGCGCACGACGACGAAGACCCACGGTTGGCGATTCTCGGCACTGGGGGCGAAGGTGGCGGCATCGAGCACCTTCTCCACGATGCCGTCATCGACCGGGTCCTCGCTGAAGCGCCGACACGCACGCTGCCGATGCACGACCTCGAACACGTCCTCCACACGACCCACGCTATGGCGCCAAGCCGCCCACGGCGAGACGAGGGCCCCACGACGAGACGCGCCCTACGGCGAGATGGTGGCGGCCGTCCCCATGATGATCCGGGGCTGGGCGGCGGGGTTGAGCCAGCGCAGGATGGCGAGCAGCTCGCTGGTCGGGAGCGACACACACCCCGTGGTGGCGGGACCGTCAGAGACGTGGAGGAAGATGGCGCTGCCCGCACCGGGGACCGTCGGGCTCGTGTTGTAGCTGATCACCGCCCCGTAGTCGTACACAGGCGTCTGGTCCATGGGCTCGGGGGCCGCCCCTGCGTTGGCGGTGCTCGTGTCCACCCACTGGTTGTAGAGCGGGCTCGAGGGGTCGTCGTCCCAGACGAGGTTGTGCCCGGTCACCGATCGGTATGGGAATTGCGCGCCGGGATTGCCGAGCACGCCGAAGAAGAAGTCGAACCCGAACGAGCCCGACGGCGTGCGACCGTCTCCCTCTCGCTTCTGTCCCGGCGGGGCGAATCCTGCATACCCGACATGCGCCTGCCACGGGCCGAACACCTGGTGCCAGCCGGCTGCGTCTTGCTGGTAAGCGGTCAGGGTGGCAGTCGTCTGCCCGTAACCCGCAGCGCTCACGGCGATGATCTGCGTGGCAGATCCCACTCCCACCAGGCGAGTGACCAGAAGAGGAGCAACGGGGGCCGGTACCACCGGGCGCGGTGCCGTCGTCACCGGGGCCGGCGCGGTGACCTTCACCGGTGCAGTCGTCGGCACGGTCGGAGCCACGGTGGTCGGAACGGCGGTCGCAACGGTCGTCGGGGCCGTGGTCGTCGTGGACGTCGTCACGTGCACGGCCACCCGATGTCCGACGCCCACATGGTCCGCAGGACCGCAGGAGGCGAGAAGCAAGACGAGGACCGCGGCAAGGCCCCCCACGACGAGAGACGAACTCCCCCGGCTATGGTGCGCGTCCGTGCCGCGCCGCGCGCGCCTCTTCGCTGTCCTTGTCGTCACCGGTCTCCTCTGCAGCGGACTCCTGGCCGCATGCTCAAGTACAGCGCGGAATGCCACCCTCCATACCCATTCCCAGGTCAGAGGCGTACCGGTGCCGTCCTCCACGCCGTCCGCGACGGCGCCCACCACGACAGACTCAGCACAGGGGCCGCCCACCACACCGACCCCGTCCGCGACGGCGGCTGCCCTTCCGACCACCACCGAAACCCACCCTGCGTCTGCACCGACGAAAGCTTCGGGATTTGTGGGCTCGGTGACCCCCGTCAACGCGACGCAGATCTCGGCCACATGGAGGCCGGGCTGCCCGGTGGGGCCCGCACAGCTGCGCCTGCTCACCATGAGCTACTGGGGCTTCGACGGCCGGCCGCACCTTGGCACCATGATCGTGAACAGCACGGTGACCACCGCGGCGTTGAAGGTGTTCGGCGTGCTCTTCGCCGAGCACTTCCCCATCCACCAGATGCAGCCCGAGGACGCGTACGGCGGTCAGGACCCTGTTTCCATGGCGGATGACAACACTTCGGGTTTCAATTGCCGATACGCGGTGGCGCCGGGTCCCCCGTCGTGGTCGGTGCACGCGTTCGGCGAGGCGATCGACGTGAACCCGGTGGAGAACCCCTACCTCGAAGGTGGCCAGGTGCAGCCACCTGCGGGGGCCCCGTATCTGGATCGCGCCCGGTTCCGACCCGGAATGGCGGTGGTTGGCGGTCAACTCGTGGACGCCTTCACATCGGTCGGCTGGTTGTGGGGTGGACGCTGGACAGCGAGCCCGGATTACCAGCACTTCTCGGCTACCGGCGGCTGAGACGAAGCTCAGCGATGGCCGGCGACGCGCACCACGACCCAGATCACGAGGATGACGAAGGGCAGTGCTGACAGGATCCAAGCCGTGGACCTGTGGCGTGGCTGCCACCATCGGCTCGGGCCGGTGAGACCTTGGGCGAATTGACTCAACCCGACGACGCGCGGCGCGGCCAGCCGTGTGTGCTTGAGACTTCTCCCACGCGCGCCACGAATAGGCTGGAGTCGTCGACGGGCGGCCCGCAACTCCCGTTCCTTGTTGCGCTTTGACCGGTCGGTGCCCACGCGCCCAGCTTTACACGGAGACCGGGCTCGAAACGGGACGTGGACCCGTCACGTCACACCCGCATCGCTTCACATGTACGCAATTGCGCCCCATACGCGGTGTCCTCGACATTCCGGAGCAGTCGCGTCGCCTGGTGGCGGTGCCTAGCCGCTCACGGTAGCGTTTGCCTCCCCTTCCGAGAGCCGCACTCGACCATGACCGACCTGTTCTCCATCTCCGGCAAGACCGCCCTCGTCACCGGGGGGTCACGAGGCATCGGCAAGATGATCGCCACGGGGTTCGTCGAGGCCGGGGCCAAGGTGTACGTGTCATCACGCAAGGCCGAGGCGTGTCACGAGCTCGCCGCCGAGCTATCGAGAGTCGGCGAGTGCATCGCACTTCCCGCGGACCTCTCCACCGAGCCGGGCTGTCGCGCTCTGGCTGACGCCTTGGCCGAACGCGAGTCGATGCTCCACATTCTCGTCAACAACGCCGGGAACACATGGGGAGCGCCCTTCGAGCAGTTCGACGATGCCGCCTGGGACCGGGTGCTGTCTCTGAACGTGAAGGGCGTGTTCCACACCACGAAGTTCATGACGCCTCTGTTGCGTGCCGCCTCGGGGCCCGACGACCCGGCGCGCGTCATCAACATCGGGTCGATCGACGGAATCATGGTCTCGGTGCTCGAGACCTACTCATACTCGGCGTCCAAGGCCGCCGTGCACCAGCTGACCCGCAACCTTGCCAAGCGCCTGGCGCCGTCGATCACGGTCAACGCCATCGCACCCGGGCCCTTCGAATCCAAGATGATGGCGGCGACGCTCGAGGCCTTCGGCGAACAGATCGCAACCAACGCGCCGCTCAAGCGCATCGGTCGGCCCGACGACATGGCCGGAGCCGCCATCTTCCTGGCATCACGGGCCGGTGCGTATCTGACAGGTGCGCTCATCCCCGTCGACGGTGGAATGTCCACGGTGGGGGCCTAGGCCCGTGATGGACCCCTGCCCCCTTCGCTCGCAACGACCCGGGGCAACCCGAGGAGAGGAGACCCGATGCGCCTGAGCACGATGCTCGACTATTCGCGAGGCGTCAAGGAGTCCGCCGACCATGTTGCCGATCTCGAGCGCGCCGGGCTCGACATCGTATGGGTGGCCGAGGCCTACGGCCTCGACGGGCCCAGCCAGATGGGGTACATCGCGGCGAAGACCGAGCGCATCGAGATCGGCTCGGCCATCCTTCCCATCTACTCCCGCACTCCGGCGTTGCTGGCGCAGACCGCGGCGGGGATCGACGCGTTGAGCGACGGCCGTTTCATCCTCGGCCTCGGGGCGTCGGGCCCCCAGGTAATCGAAGGATGGCACGGCGTGCCTTACACCCAACCGCTCGAGCGCACCCGCGAGATCATCGCCATCTGTCGCAAGGTGTGGCGCCGTGAGGTTCTGACCAATGAGGGGCTGTACCCCATTCCGCTGCCCCCGGGTCTCGGGACCGGTCTGGGCAAGCCCCTGAAGCTCATCAATCACCCCGTACGCCAGGACATCCCCGTCTGGGTGGCGTCGATGGGTCCGAAGAATGTCGAGATGACAGCCGAGCTGGCCAATGGATGGTTCCCGTTCCTGTACATCCCCGAACGAGCGAAGGACGTGTGGGGCGACGCGCTGGCCGCAGGCTCCGCCAAGCGCTCGCCCGAACTGGGACCACTCGAGATCGCCGCGGGTGGACTGGTTGCGATCGGCGACGGTCTCGAGCATCTGCGCGAGTTCGCCCGGCCCATGACCGCCCTCTACGTCGGCGGGATGGGCGCCAAGGGACGCAATTTCTATAACGCCCTCACTCGTCGCTACGGGTTCGAGACCGAGGCCGCGCTCATCCAGGATCTCTACCTGAGCGGCAAGAAGGACGAGGCCGCCGCGGCGGTGCCGGCCGAGCTCCTCGAGTTGACCTCGCTCGTGGGCCCCGCCGGCTACGTGAAGGAGCGCATCGCTGCTTATCGCCAAGCGGGAGTGAGTGTCCTCAACGTCACTCCCATCGGGCCCGACCCGCTCTCGACCATCGAGCAGTTGAAGGAGTGGTGCGATTGAACCGTCGTATCGTCCTCGCCACTCGGCCGTCGGGCATGGTGGACGAGGCCACCACCCGGTTGGAGGAGTCCCCCGAGCCCGATCCCGGGCCGGGACAAGCCCTGGTCCGTGTCCGCTACCTGTCGATGGACCCCACCATTCGGACCTGGATGGACGACGCGCCCGGGTATCTCCCTCCCATCGGGATCGACGAGACCGTCCGGGGGGCGGGGGTCGGGGAGGTGGTTCGGTCCAACAGTGACCGGTATGCGGTCGGTGATCTCGTCGTGGGGTTGACCGGATGGCAGGACTACGTGATCGCGGACGAAGGCGCGGCCTCGATGCAGGTGGTCCCGCCGGGAATCGAGCCCCCCATGGTGCTGAGCGTGCTCGGGGCCACGGGAATGACGGCGTACTTCGGAATGATCGACGTGGGCAAGGTGGCCGAGGGTGACACCGTGGTCGTCTCCGGCGCGGCCGGGGCGACCGGCTCCGTCGCCGGTCAGATCGCACGGATCAAGGGCGCCACCACGGTCGTCGGTATCGCCGGGACGGCCGAGAAATGCGCATGGATCGTCGACGAGCTCGGGTTCGACGCCGCGATCAACTACAAGACCGATGACGTCGCCGCTTCGTTGCGCTCGTTGTGCCCCGGGGGGATCAACCTCTACTACGACAACGTGGGCGGCGAGATTCTCGACATCTGCCTCGCCCAGCTGGCCATGCGGGGTCGCATCGTCTTGTGCGGCGCCATCTCGGTGTACAACGCGAAGAGCAGACCGCCTGGGCCCCGCAACATCTTCAATCTCATCATCAAGCGAGGGCGGATGGAGGGGTTCCTCGTGCTCGACTACCTCGACCGCTTCCTCGAGGCGCAGATCGACATGGTCGGGTGGTTGGCGGAGAACAAGGTCAAGCACGCCGAGCATCTGGTCGACGGTCTCGAGCACGCGCCCGAGGCGCTCAACCTCCTGTTCACGGGGGGGAACACCGGCAAGGTGATCGTCAAGCTCTGACCTGTGGTCGCGACACGACACGAAGTGGATCAAGTGTCGTCGTCGAACCAGTCCCAGCTCCACGGTGTGATCGTCTCCAAGGGCCCGGCGAACACGACCGACCAGGAGTTCTCGTTGACGGCGGCGCGCACGACATCGCCCAGTCGAGGCGCGGCCGACAAGGGCGGCGCGTCGAGATAGCACACGGTGATCGTCTTCTCACCGGGCCGCCAGCCGTGACGCTCGAATCGGCCGTCGGTGGCGAACGTCCAGACCCCGGCCACTCCCTCCACCTCGAGTAATGCACGAGCCAGCGAGACGTCGGGGTCATCGGCGGCGCCGTGCTGTCCAGCTGCGGAAACGGGTGCGCTTGGGTCCGACGCGACGGCGTGGCGTCCGGTGCGCACCGTGACGTAGATCCCCAGGTTGGGTCGGAAGGGAATCGATTCGGCCGACACGAGCACCCGGGGGGCCGCCTGGAGACCCGTGACCGCGAAGGGGCCCGAGAGGCGCGACCTTCGGTGCTCGTGGAAACGTCCCGCGGCCCGCAGTCGCTTCCCGAGGGCGCGAAACTCCTCCAACGTGGGGTCGACGGGATCGCCCATGAGGTACAGGGTCATGTAGTGGACCGAGGCCAACGCCGGATCGTCGAAGGCCCGCGCTCGGCGACAGGCGGGGGTCGACACCCACCGTTGTCCGAACACCACTCCCGGAATAGGGAATTGCTCGGGCATGTGGTCGAGCTGGTGCCACTCGTTGTACGACCGGTGTTCAGCCGGATCTGTGATCTCGGTGAAGGAGAAGAACCCGATCCGGACATTGGCCATGGCCTGCAGTCCAGCACGACAGACCACCGCGCGCCTGCATGGGGACTCCCAGGGGACAAGACTCGCCCCATGCCGGACATGGGGCACCGACGAGGCCGGTTGTGGCGCGCCGCCATGATGGCGTCGTTGGTGACAGGGTGCGCAGCATGTACGACATCCTCCCCCTCCTCTCGAGCCGGGACGCCTCAGGCGTCGACCACGTCGGTCGAGCCGGGCTCATCGATTTCGGCTTCGAGTACGAAGACGACGCCGACGCCGACACCCACGGCAGGGGCAGCGTGGCTCACCTACGGTGGGAGCTTCGCGCGCACGTCGCTCGACAGCACCGATCCCACCTTCGGGCACAAGCCCACCACGGCATGGACTTCACCGTCGCTCGACGGCCCCGTCTACGGAGAGCCGCTGATCTACAAGGGCCAGGTCTTCGTGGCTACCCAGAACGACACGGTGTATGCGCTATCCGCCGCCGACGGCACCCTGGCATGGTCCGACCATCTCGCCTCACCGGTTCCCGCCGGGGCCCTCCCCTGCGGTGACATCACGCCCACGGTGGGGATCACCTCGACCATGGTCATCGACCCCACCTCGGGCAAGTTGTTCGCGTCCGCCGCTGTGCTGTCGGGGTCGTCGGTCGGCCACGCGGTGTACTCCATCGACATCGCGACCCATCGGGTGCTGTGGACCCGTGACGTCGACCAGCCGGGATGGGCTGCGCGGGGCCAATTGCAGCGTGTCGGGCTCGCCCTCTCCGCCGGCCATGTGATCGTCGGCTTCGGCGGGAACTACGGAGATTGCGGCAACTACCACGGCTGGGTCGTGGGTGTCCCCGAGTCGGGGACCGGGTCGCTGCTCGCCTACGAGGTGCCGACGGCGCGTGAAGGTGCCATCTGGGCCCCGGCGGGGGTGACGGTGGACGCGTCCGGGAACGTCTTCGTGGTCACGGGTAATGGCGCCGCCGGTGCCGGCCAGCGCTTCGACCACGGGAACGCAGTGATCGAATTGTCGCCGACTCTCGCTGAGCGCCAGTTCTTCGCGCCGACGAACTGGGCCCAGGACAACGCCGATGACGGCGACCTGGGGTCGACCGCAGCCATCCTTCTCGACAACTCGAGAATGTTCATCATTGGCAAGCAGCAGACCGCCTACCTGCTCGACGCCACCAAGCTCGGCGGGATCGGCGGACAGTTGGCTTCGATCAATGTGTGCAACTCCAGGGGTGGCAACGCCTATCAATCACCTGACGTGTACGTGGTCTGCACATCCGGTGGCACCATCGCCCAGGTGCGGGTGGGACCCGGCGCCACCATGGCCCGCGGATGGACGTGGACCTCACCCACAGGCGAAGCCGGATCTCCCACGATCGCGGGCGGGGTCCTGTGGACCCTCGACGTCAGCTCGTCACGGCTGTACGGGGTCGACACCTCCACCGGGGCCACCCGCTACACGCTGCGGCTCACCACGGGGACACCACCGCACTTTGCGGCCCCAAGCATCGCCGGAGGGATGTTGGTCGTTGCGGGAGCGAGCCACGTCGAAGCATTTCGCTGAGCGAGAAGCCGAGACCTCGATCCCGAGCGACGACCTCAGATCGGAGCGCGTTCCTCCACGCGAGTGGTCAACGTCTCGATCTGGGTCGCCGTGGGCCAGCGCACCTTGGTGACCCATCCCGCCTTCTCGAAGATCCGGATCAACCCTGCGGCAAGATCAACCTGATGGGCGAGGACCCCGTGTCGGGCCGAGGCCGGAGCGGCATGGTGGAAGTTGTGCCAACTCTCTCCGAATGACACCAGCGCCAGGGAAGCCACGTTGGTGCTGTTGTCGCCGGTGGTGAAGGGGCGACGGCCCCAGAGGTGACACACCGAGTTAATGCTCCACGTGACGTGATGCAGCAGCGCCATCCGGATCAGGCCGGCCCACAAGAACATGCCGAGCGCGCCACCGAGAGTCCCTGTCACGATCCAGCCGATCGCCAACGGGATCACGAGCGACACCACGGCCAGAACCGGGAACAGTCGGTCGATCTTCACCAGGTCAGGGTCACGCAGGAGATCGGGGGCGAAACGCTGTTGGCTGGTGGGGTCGGATGCGAACAACCAACCCACATGGGCCCAGAGGAACCCTCGGGTGGTGGTCGGGGTGTCCGTTCCGTGGCTGACCGGAGAATGCGGATCGCCCGGACGGTCGCTGAACATGTGGTGGCGGCGATGCGTCGCCACCCAACTGATGACCGATCCTTCGAGCGCCATGGTCCCCGCCACGGCCAACACGATCTTGAGCACACGGTGCGGGGTGAAGCTGTGGTGAGCGAAAAGCCGGTGAAACCCCACACTGATCCCGAAACCGGTGAAGAGATAGAACGCAACGGCGAGGCCGAGGCCCCAGATCGTCTTCGTTCCACCCCAACCGAGCGGGATGAAGACGGCCAGCGCCACCAATGGTCCCGCCACGAGCAGCGAGGTCACGATCCTCGCCGCGGTCAGAGGACCTGGAGGGGGGCCGTCGAGATTCGGCTCCGGCAAAACTGCGGCGGCCCGGGGTGCGGGCAACCTCTCGAGAACGGTCTCCGACACGGCGTCCATTTCCTGCTTGCGCGGCGAGAACAGGCTCCGCCGTTGGGGCATTTTGGGGTCACCGTGGTCTAGGGCGACACGTTTCAATAGTCATTCTACTCGCGGCCGCCACCAAACGGAGCACGCCACCGCTCACCGATGTCCTGGCAGGCTGAGCCCGCAATCCAGGCTCGAGGAGCGTCGAAGAACCCCTTCGGTTCCGATCCTCGAGAACGATCAGGTCAGGACATAGGGCATGGCGCGGTGAGGTTTGCCGAAACGCATATGCAAGGCGATGACACCGCTCGTGACTGCGGCCCAGCCGCACCACACCGACGC
>JADGOL010000197.1 GCA_017882995.1 Acidimicrobiales bacterium
CGAAGGAGCTCGTTGCACGAACAACCGCGCCGTGCCGACCCGTCAGCTTCCAGGCGGTGGCGGGCGCGACCGCGTCGAGGACGGTTCCCGCCTGCACCCGACCCGTGACGCTCGTGGCTCCCGACACTCCGAACAGCGCGGGCCGCCATCCCGTGAGCCGCGGATCGACGCCGGTGACCGCCGACGCGGCCGACGGCGGCGCGCCGGCCGCGCTGCGCATCCCGCGCAATGGAAGCGCGCTCGGGTCCACAAAGACGTCGAAACCTCCCTGGGAGATGATCTGGCGCAGGTCGATCTGGGTAGACAGCGCGCCGAGGAGGCCACCCGGAGCGGGATGGGAGATCGGGGTCTGGAGTCCTGGGATCGAAGGCGCCAACGTGTCCACCACGACGACGTAGCGCACCGCGTACGGAGCGAGCAGCCGACCCAGTCGGACCGTGGCGTGGCGGCGGGCGAGTCGGATGCCGTTGCCGATCGCGGCAGCCTTCCCCGGCGACGCGCCCGGCCACAGTCCGGTGATGTCGGGCAGCCCGTTCTCGCTCACGGTGTAGGCGAGACCGGGGGCGAGCTCCCACCCGTTGCCCGGCAGCACCCGAGGATCGCCGAGCCATAGCACCCGGAAGTTGCCTTGGGCCTTGTCGGCCGACATCCACGTCGTCGCCTCGGCGTAGCCCGACGGGACCAGGTCCCATCGTCCGCCCAGGCTGCCCACGAGCACCGGCAGCATGCCCACCACCGCGGCGGTCGCGGCGGTCACCGCCGCGACCTGGTGCCATCCGAACCGGTAGCCGGGGAGATCGAGCTGGAAAGCGGCCACCCCGAGGCCGACGGAGAGCGCAATTCCCACCCCGGCCGGCACCAGGAGCACCTGGGGAGCGATCGACACGGGACCGAGGCCACCGCGTCCCGCCAGCCACGCCACGGCCCACGCCACCACGGTGATGGACCAGGCTCGACCGGCCCAGGCCAGGCGGGTGCGGGCGCCGATGAGCAACGGCAACGCGGCGGCGGCCAAGAAGGCCCATCCCAGCGGGGCGTCACCGATGGGTCCGACCGCGAGGCGCAACAGCTCGCCCCAACCCGCACCCGACGACGACGCCACCGGGAGCCCGGCCAACGTCTGCCAACGCGCCGGGCCACCCAAGATGGCGAAGGACCACGGCGCCAACAACACCAAGGCGACGACCGTGGCCCCCGACGCCGTGGCGGCCACGCGCCCGGCGGGGCGCAGCCCGGCCGAACCCTGTGACACGACGTTGCCGAGGGCGAGACCCAGCGCCACCACGAGGGTCACGACCGCGGCCGACGGAGCCAACGACGTCACGAACGCATCCAGCAGTCCGAGGGCGAGGATCGATCCCGTCAGGGAGTGGCGCCACGCCCGGGCCGAACGCGACGCGGCGCGGTGAACGGCACGCGAGATCACCGGTGTCCGGACCGAGCTCCCCTTCACGATGGGGGACGGGCCCGACGCGGTGTCGCCGAGATCGTGTGGTTCGCCTCCGGGGGCGACTTCGCCGTGCACCGTCTCGCCGAAGGGATCGACGCGCGACGCCTGGCCCAGGAGATGCACGATCCACGGACACGCCGCGTACAAGACCAACGCGTCCCAATGCGCTGTTGCCAACGCGTCGTAGGGCACCGGGATGGCGAGGTAGATGACCGTGGAGACGACCCGGGCCCACGCCGTCCCGAGCGGTCGGGTCAGTCGAGCCATTCCCACGGCCCCCACCGGGATGCACCCGAGGACCACGATCTTCGCCAACAACCCCATGCCCCCGAACAGGAGCATGCCGGCGAGCCCGAGGATCCCCGTGGCCGGCGTGGCCGGGTCGGTCGTCCCCACCCCGGTGGGCTGCCATCCCGATACGAAGCGGTGCACGAGCGTCGTCCACGACGGCATCGACAGCAGCTGGCCGACGACCGGGAAGCCTGATCCGAACAATTGACGGCTCCCGAACACGACGACCAGGGCGGCGGCCAACCACACCAACCAACGTGTGGAGGTGGCCGGGCCCTGGGCGGTTCCCGCTGTCACCTCTGAGGTCGTCGTCGTGCTCGGCTCGGACGTCGAACCGTTTGCGGCGGCGGGAGCGGAGAGCGACTCCTCGATCTCTCGATGAGCACCACCGAGGTTGGCCGCCTGCAGGCCGTGGGTGACGGCTCGGCGGACATAGGCGTTGAGCCGCGCACTGCCATGCAACTGGAGCCGCCGCACGGTGGTGTCGTCGAGGCGTCGATGAGCCCGTACCCCGGCCCGGTCGGCACGCAAGGTCCGACGGTGAGCGAAGTTCCATCGCCATGCTTGGGCGACCACAGCGGCGCGATCGCGATGGCCCGCCACCGTCGCAACGACGAATTCGGCCAAGGCAAGCAGGGCTATTTGCGGGAGCACCCGCGCCAGGTGGAACGGCCCATACGCCTTCAACGAGGCGTGCAATTCGTGGCGACGCTGCAACGCCTGCAGGGTCACTCGGGGCTGGCGCCCATGGGCGCCGCGTCGTCGTCGCCAATCCATGACCCGTGCCGCGGCACCCGGGGCCGACCCGGTCTCCTCCGTGGCGACACTGTGTTTGTCGGTGGGACCGTCGGCACCGGCCCAGGTGTCGAGGAGGAACGAGACCGTAGGCGAGGGCCCGGGAGGTTCAGAGGGGAGCTGTTCGGGAAGGCTTCGGCGCCCGCTCGCCAACATCTCGAGGTGCCGGACGCGCGCCCCGGGAGCCACGACCACCCTGGCCCCGAAGATCTGGGCGCGCCAGCACAGGTCGAGGTCCTCCCCCATGGCGAAGATCTCGGGATCGAACCCGCCCAGCTCCGCGAACAGGTCGGAGCGCACGAGCGTGCATCCACCGGGAGCGAGAAAGACGTCGCGCACGGCGTCGTGCTGGCCGTGGTCGATCTCGCCGGGCTCCATCCGGTCGACGACGGCACCACCTTTGTCCACGGCCATCCCGACGTGCAGCAACCTCGTCGGGTCGGCCCAACTGACCAGCTTGGGCGCCACCACGCCGGCATTGGAGCGGAATGACTCCTCGACCAAGATGTGGACGGCGTCGGGGTCGGGGGCGACGTCGTCATGACAGAACAGCAGGAGCGACGCGCCCTCCACCATCGTCAACACTTCGTTGGCCGTCGCGCCGAAACCCTTGTTCGTCGGCATCCGGCGAACAAAAGCCCCAGGAAGCACACGCGCCACTCGCGGCGTCGGATCCACGATGCTCGCCGCGTCCAGCACGAGCACCGACAGCTCCGGGTAGTTCTGCGAGGCGAACGCCTGCAACGTCTCCTCGAACCACTCGCCGGGATTGCAGGTGACGATCACAGCCACGACCGGCGGAGCGATATGGGTCTCCATCAGGGCCAAGAGGCTACCCGTCACTCCCCTTCGGCCCCCAGGCGATCCTGGGCCCCGCGACCAGGCCGGCG
>JADGOL010000198.1 GCA_017882995.1 Acidimicrobiales bacterium
ACGATACCGAGACCTTCAAGACCGTCGACCACATCGTCACATCACCCGGCATCGGCCGTTCGGCTTGGTTCAAGGATCCCGACGGGAACACGATCGCAGTGTTCCAACCGGAATAGGTCACAAGGTCTGGCGATGCCGCCACGGTACGGCGCGCCTAATCCTCGGCCGTTCTTGTCGAGTCCAGCGCTGCCGCGATGGCGCAGTCCGAACGATGACCACTACCGAACGGGGGGGCCGCTCCCTCGCATTCGGGGCAGCACCCGACCGAACCTGCGGGCGTCAGTCCAGACCACTGGTGCTTTTCAAGGAGGCGACGAAGCTCGGTGTTCTCGCTCACCTAACACTGCTTTCAACTTGGAGGCGAACAACCGGCTGAGCCTACGTGGCCTGACATGAGGGACGAACCCACGAGCCATGACCGCGAGACCGAGCAAACCGGGTCCGGCAACCCAAACGGGCCAGCACGCCGGGTCAAGGGGGGCGCACACCACCCGTGATGGGCGTTGGGATCACGAAACCAGGAGTTGAAGAGCGTCGCAGCGCAAGAGCCCTTAGCGACCAGGGACCCAAGGGGTGCTGGCACGATGGGAGCCCACATACTGGCCACCTTGGCGACCCGCTCTGAGCCCGCAACACTGAGGCCGAGCAATTGACGGAGGGAGCGTCATGGAAGCCGTCTGGCTGGCGTTTCGCGTCGAGTTGCGACGTAGGTGGCGATCATGGCTCGCCATTGCCGTCCTGATCAGCGTCGTTGGCGGATTCGCCTTGGCCGCTGCCGCCGCCGGTCGTCGGACGGAATCCGCCTTTCCTCGGTTTGTCGCCGCCCATGGCTTTGACGTCGTCGTGTACGCCAACGAACCACTGCCGAGCATCACCAAGCTCCCCGGGGTCGCCTTCGTTACGCAGCTGGCCAGTCCGTACAGCGGTCAACCGACCTGCCACTGCACCCGCCCGATCAGTCCATCGGACCTTGACGTGGTTTCGGCGAGGGGCAGAGGGCCCTTCAAACTCGTGTCGGGCCACCTACCCAACCCTGCGGCCCCCGACCAAGTTCTGGCGTCGTTCACTCTGGAGCAGGACTACGGCGTACAGCTCGGGACCGTGATCCACCTCCCGCTCTACGCATCGTCGCAGCTCTCGGCGATCAACAACGCGGCCGGTGCCGGACCGAATCCAGCGGGGCCGACGGTCGCCCTCCGGGTGGTTGGCTTCGAGGCCACCGAATACGAGTTCCCCTCTGGCACGACTCCGACGTACTTCTTGTACACCACCCGAGCCTTCTCCCGAACCGTGGTCCCGCAGACGGCGACTTACTACCTCTACTTCGTCGGCCTGCATCACGGTGCGGCCGACATTCTCCCGTTCGAGAGTGCCGCCAGGGCGACCCTGAACCTGAATCCCGATGCCGGGGAGGGCTACTCCAACGAAGACGCTCAGGCGGTCGCCATCGAAGCGTCGATCCATCCCCAGGCCATCGGCTGGTGGGTCCTGGCGACGCTCGCCGCCTTGGTGGGTCTGGCTGTGGTGGGCCAGGCCCTCGCCCGCCAGAGCGTCGTCGAGAGCGAGGAGTATCCCACGATGACGGCTCTCGGCGCCGACCGGCGACAGCTCGTCGTGCTCGGGACGGCACGCAATCTGGTGGTCGGGCTCGCTGGTGCCGTCGGCGCCGTGGCGATTGCCACCGCCCTATCTCCGCTCGCTCCGCTCGGTGAGGCGCGCACGGCCGAGACCTCGACCGGCGTCGCCTTCGACCCGCTCGTCCTCCCGCTTGGTGCGCTGGCCACAGTGGTCGTCGTCCTCGTCGTCGGCCTGTGGCCGGCGGTCCGCGCCTCGCGGGTTCGCATTGGTGACGACCGGGTGACCGACTCCCGCCGATCGTCGGTCGTGGCCCGCATGGCTGCCACCGGCGCCCCACCGAGCGCGGTGATCGGGGTCCGGCACGCGCTCGAACGGGGACGCGGCGCGACCTCGGTCCCGGTGGGCACGGCGATGCTCGGCACGGTGCTCGCCGTCCTGGCCCTGTGTGCGACGGCCGTCTTCGGTGCCAGCCTGTCGCACCTCACGGACACGCCCAAACTGTACGGCGACCCGTTCCAGCTCAACTTCCAACCGGGGTCACTCGACCCCGCCCTCGTTTCGAGCCTCGACCACAACAGCGCCGTCACGGCCATTACCAAGTACGCCGGCGGGGGAGAGCTCACGGTCAACAATGTGTTGGTGGGCACCATCCCGGCAACGTCCATCCGTGGTCCGCTGCTCTTCTCGACGGTCGACGGGCATCCTCCGAAGGGCCCCGGGCAGATCGGCCTCGGGGCTACGACGATGCGCTTGGTCGGCGCCCATCTGGGCTCGATCGTCCACGTGACGTTGAGGAACCGGACCACGCCGTTCCGAGTGGTCTCTCAGGTCTCCTTCCCGGTGATCGCCGGCGGGATTGTGAGCCTGGGCACCGGCGCGTTGATCACCATCGGCGGACTGTATGACGGCTTTTGCCCCCCCGGGGCCGGGCACGCGGCGTGCGTACAGTTGGTCAAGCAACACAGCAACGCCGGGATCCTGGCCAGCGTTGTGCCCAGCCCACGGGGACAGGCTGTGATCAACCATTATCTCAACGGATACTCGAGCGCCACGCTCCGCGTCACCCCGACATCACTCGTGAACTTCGGTGAGGCAGTCAACTTCCCGCTCATCTTCGGTGTGATGTTGGCCGTGTTCGGGGCCGCGACACTCGCTCATCTCCTGGTGGTGAACGTGTCGCGGCGCCGACGAGAGATCGGGCTTCTGAAGGTGCTCGGATTCGTGAACAGCCAAGTTGTCTCCACTGTGGCCTGGCAAGCGACCACGGTGGCCCTCGTCGGCATCGTCATCGGTGTCCCGTTGGGCGTGGTCATCGGACGGGCAGTATGGGAGGCATTCACCAACAACCTGGGAGCCGTCCCCGTTTCCGTGGTGCCGATCCTTGTCCTCGGGGGACTGGTAGCGGGCGTTCTGATTATCGCGAATCTGATTGCCGTGGCGCCCGCGCTGATCGCCAGGAGATCCAAGCCGGGCGATCTCATGCGGGCGCGATGAAGGTGTCGACCACAGGCGAAGGTCGGTTGCGTACACCGCCTGGTCCAGTTCGCCACAGAACGGTGCCCTATCTCCGTCAAGCCCACCGATAGTCCCGCCGCCTCAGGCGTGACCGAGTCCAAGTCGCCAGCGCGCATGCCGATGCGGCCTTTCCGGTCTCAGAGCATGGGACGCAGGTGGTAAATGTTGTGGCTCACCGACCCGCTCATCAGGGGCCCGTCCTTCTCCTGACGAAGCAATTGTGCACTTCAAAGAACGCCGTTACCGGCGGATACAGCACGCCGATCTTGCGGAAGAGGGGCCCGATCGTCTCCACCTGGAAGGCCGATAGCGCCTCGCGCGATTCCCACACATCGATGATGCGAATCCCATCGTCAGTCTCCGTCACGCAGTGGAAGAGCACCCCTGATGGTGGGGGGCCACCTGGGAGAAGTCCGATGATCTCCACGACTTCGTCGTATTGCTCGAGAGTGACACCCGGGTAATCAACTTGAACACCGACTGATGCCATCACAACCTCCAAGCCGTGAGGGCTGATCGAACCTCAACAGTATCGGCGCTGTCGGCGACGATCGCCACCGGCGGCCACTCGGGGAGGTGACCTTCTTGGTGTGCCGCGTTTAACCCTCGGTCAGCTCCGCCAACATCGGCATCGGTGCGACATCGCCAGCACCGGCAGTCGAGGGAGATCTTTCGGAATCTAGTCTTCGCATCTGCCTTCCAGTGAGCCCTTGAACCTCGAGCCGACAGGGAGAGCCCTTCGGGATCGGCCCGCCCGAGATCCTGACCGGCATTCAGGGCTGTCGAGGGAGTGACTGGGCACTTGCGGTACGAGCATTCTTGTCATTGTGAAGGGGTGAAAGCCGAGCCACGGCCGCTCCATCTGGTAGCGGCCCGACGACACTCGAAGAAGGCCCTCAGGTGTGGAATGCTCATCGTCGAAACGCCGTGGCCTTCTCGATCAGAGTTGTTGGTCGATGCTCCAGGTCCACAGAGGGGGTGCCGTGTCTGAGCGCTATGTGATCATCTCTGCCGACGGCCACTGTGGCCTCCCGCTGGCCGACTACCGGCCCTATCTGGAGTCCCGTTTCCGTCCCGATTTCGACAAGTGGGTGGCCCGCAAGGAGGCGGAGCGCAGCGTCAAGCTCGAGACGAACTTCGAGTACATCATGGGCTGGGAAACCTCGAACGAAGAGGGTCTGCGCGGCGCGTACGACCCCGTCGTGCGCGATCGTGAGCTCGACGCCGATGGCGTTGCAGCCGACGTGTTGTTCGCCGACGCGGATGCGGTCACGGGAATGGGCTCGCCCCCGTTCGGCGCCGGCCTGGCGGCGGGGGAGATCGAGGATCCCGACCTGGCCTTCGCCGGGGCCCGAGCCCACAACCGCTTCTTGGCCGAGCTGTGCTCGACGAGCCCGGAGCGTCGGGCCGGCATCGCGCTCGTCCCGCTGTGCCACGACCCGTCCCGGGCGGTGAAGGAGGCCGAGTGGGCCGCCGCCCAACCCGGCATCCGAGGGGTGATGATCCCGACGATGTGGCGCCAGCGGGCGCCGTACAGCAGCGAGGTCTACGAGCCCTTCTGGGCGGCGTGTGCCGCCGCCCACCTGCCCGTGCACACCCACTCCGGCGAAGCACCCCAAGAGGACTACAACGGACACCTCGGCATCTACCTGGCCGAAGTGGTCTGGTGGGCGGCGCGACCGTCGTGGCACTTGCTGTTCTCGGGAGCCTTCGAACGCCACCGGGAGCTCGTGTTCGTGGTCACCGAGGCCGCCGCCTACTGGGTCGCCGACTGCAAGTGGAAGTGGGACCAGTACATGGGTGGGGGACACACGACCAAGAAGATGGCCACGCTGCTCGCCGGAAAGATCTCGAAGCTGCCTTCGGAGTACTTCGGCACGAATCTCTTTGTGGGCGCTTCGACGATGTCGAAGGAGGAAATTCGCCGCCGCCACGTCCTCGGACTCGACGCGGTGATGTGGGGGACCGATTACCCGCACCCCGAAGGGTCGTGGCCGAACACTGCGGCCAAACTCAAGGCGGATTTCAGCGACATAGCGGTGGAGGAGACCAGGCAACTCCTGGGTGGGACCGCCGCCAAGGTGTACGGCTTCGATCTCGATGCACTGCAGCCTGTTGCCGATCGCATTGGCCCGACGCCTCAGGACCTGGGCCAAGACCCGGCGCGGCGGGCCGACCCCGGTGCGCCGGCGTCGGCGAAGTGGTGGCTCGCCGAGTACGGCATCACCCCGACGCGCTGACTACCAAGCTCTGAGCACCTGGGTCGTGTCAAAGGCGTTCGAGGTCGACCCGGGCGGGTAGTCGCCCGGAGCCAGTGGTTCGGCCACCTCGTCGACAAAGGGACCGAAGCGCGCCGTCAGTGGGGCAAGGGCGCCGAGGTCGAAGCCGTACAGCTGCGCCGCGTTGGCGCCGACGCACCGCTGCACGACGTCTGGGGATTCGCCCGCGAAGGCGACGCGCAGAGCCTCGCGGCTGAAGGGCCAGGTCCCTTCGGAATGCGGGTAGTCGTCGCCCCACATGATGCGGTCGCCGCCGAAGTGCGGCCGCAGGGCCGACTCCGACGACCGTAGGAACGACGCGCCGACCCAGACGTTGCGGGCGAAGTACTCCGACGGCTTCATCGACATGCCCTGGGCTGCTGCCCCGAAATACATCGCTTCGGCTGCGCCGCCGTGGACCATGCGGCCGTAGAACCAGTCGAGCGTCTCGAGCCCGCGCGGGAGCCATGCCACGCCCTGTTCGGTGAGCGCCACCTTGAGGTTCGGGAACCGCTCCAAGACCCCGCCGAAGATGAGGTGCCACAGGGGGCGATGGCTGAACCACGGCAGCTCCACCAGCATGATGGCCCGGGCGATGTCGAGCTCGCCGTAGGCGGGGAGCCCCGACCCGGCGTGCACGTTGACCACCGCACCGATCTCCTCGCAAAGGCGCCACAACGGGTCGTAATGAGGGTCGTAGAGCGGAGGCAGGGGAGATCCCGGCGGAATCGACGGCACCAGGATGCCACCGAAGATCGCGACGTGCTGCGCCGCCCACGAGATCTCGGCCAGCGCGTCCTCGAGATGGTTCACGAAGACCTGGACGACGCCCGCCCGCCGGCCGGGCGCGGCGGCGCAGAAATCCGCGAGCCAACGGTTGTGAGCCTGGACACCGGCCCACCGTCGCTCATAGTCGGCCTCGCTCGGCGGCAATGCGACGAGATTGCCTTCCTCGAAGAAGGGAGGGACGGTGTTGGGGAACAAGACCTCGGCCACGATGCCGTCGGTCTCGTGCTCGGCCAAGCGCCGATCGGAGTCCCAGCTGCGGTACGCGGTGGGGGCGCGCAGGTCGGCGAAGGGGACTTCGTAGGTGGCGGCCCAGGCGTCGAACTCGTCGTGGAACTTCGAGGAGAGATACGGCCGGTAGGCGACGACGTCGGCACCGCAGTGCGTGTCGGCCGAGATGACGGTGTAGCGGCGCTCCATGTCGGCGTCTCCTTCAGTGCAGCAGTGTCGGGGGCAGGTCGCCGTGGGCGATGGCGTCGGCCCGGGCGTGGAGGAGGTTCCCGAAGCGATCGACGTCGGGACCCAGGATGTAGCGCCCGTCGTCGAGGTCGTCGAGGACTTTGGCCCCGAGCCGGTCGAGGTCGACGACCGTGGCCGGAAGCCCGGCCGCTTCGAGCTGAGCCTTGAACTCGGCGAACGTCGTCCCCGGAGCCGGAGGACGGGGCCGGACCCGCTCGAGTTCGGGGGGGCGGTTGCGTGCTGCGGTCCACAGCCCGGTATCGAGGAGTCCCCCGCCGGGGTAGAAGACGTGCGCGTCTACCGGCGCGGCGACCTTGCGGAGCTGGTGGGCGACGGCTTCGATGAAGCAGCTGACCGCAGCCTTCGAGGCGGCATAGACGCTTGCGTAAGGCACCGGTGCGACGCCACCGTCACCCGAGGACGTGGCGACGATGTCCCCCGGAGACCCCGCCTCGAGCATTCTCGGCAGGAAGGTGAGGACGGTGGCGGCGACACCGAACACGTTCACCGAGAAGCACCACCGCCAGTCGTTGATCTCCTGCTCCCACGGCAGCCCCCCGCCACCGGAGGTCACACCCGCATTGGCGAACAACAGATCACACCGGCCTTCGCGGTCGTAGACGTCCTCGGCGAGCGCGACGACCGAGTCCGGGTCGGCGACGTCGGTGAGCACGCCGCGCACCGCACCCAAGGGGGTGCATTCGGCGACGGCGGCCCCAAGCGCAGAGTCCTCCACGTCGGCGACGACCACATGTGCACCGCGGGCGAGCAAGGCGTGGACGAGCCCCCGACCGATGCCCCCGGCGCCACCCGTGACGACCGCCACTTTGCCTTCGTAGTCCATCGTCACCTCGTTCCTGCTCGCGGCGCCACGCCCTCGGACGGGTTCAGCGTCCTCGCTCCTAATCCTCGCCCAGCGCAGACAGGTCGTCGTAGCGCTGGTGCATGAACGGCAGGATCCATTCGGCCGGCACCGTCGAGTGGATGCGTCCTCGTTGGATGGAATTGCGCTCGCCCACGGTCACGTCGACGAGTGAGCGCACGGGGA
>JADGOL010000199.1 GCA_017882995.1 Acidimicrobiales bacterium
AGACCTCGGCTGCACCCGCGGCGAAGAAGATCTCGGCGGCCATCGCTATTCCCTCCAAGACCTTCGCTGCATCCCCACGGGTGAGGTTGTAACGGATGGACACCCCGTTCCTACCGAGCGCCCCCACCCGTCCCACCCCGGCATCGCCGATGATCGAACCGCAGGATGCCATATGGGGGTAGAGGGCAAAGAGCGACTTGTCGCGTCCCCACCCGGGCAAGGAGCCGGCCGAATAGCCGAGACCCGGCGGCGGGAAGGTCGCCTCGAGCAGTACGCCGTCGGAAAGCTTCTCGTCCACGTAGTAGCTCTGCATCGTCCCTCGCCACGCCCTGAGGGGTTCGTCGAACCGGGCGGTCGTCCCGGCCCCGGGGTGGATGACCAGGTTGCGTCCGAGCTGGCGCGAGGAACCTGCCAGGTGCTGGCGTGCGAGGAGGACCGGGGTGAAGACCGCGCCTGCGGCTAGCACCGTGGCGCGGGCATGCACATGCAGCGTGCCGCGTCTGCGGCCCGTCTGCGGATCGAGCACGTCTGCTACGACACCGGCAGCACGCCCGGCTTCGAGGCGGATCTTGCGCACTCTGGCCCCCGAGAACACCCTCGCGCCCGCGGCAGTCGCACGCGGCAGTAAGCTCAGGTGCATGGCCTGCTTGGCATCGACCGGGCAGCCGAACGCGCACACGCCGTGGCCATGACATCCCCTGATGTTCCGGCGGATCGGGCCACCTGAGAGCCCGAGTTGCTCGGCACCCCGACGCATGACCTCGCCGTTGGCGCCGAGAACTTCCTCGGGCACGGGCTGGACGCCGAGCACATCCTCGACCGCCTCGAACCAGGGTGCCATCGCCTCGGGGCCCACCCCGGGGATCCCCGAGGCCGCCCACGATGCCAGCACGGCATCCGGCGTGCGGAAGCAAGTGCCCGAGTTGACAACCGTCGTCCCTCCCACGGCACGGCCCATCGGAAGCGATATGACGGGATTGCCCAGGGTGAATGTCAGGCCCCCGTCACGGTAGAACTCGAAGAGGCGTTCTGCGGGGCGGTGGCCCACGATGTCGCCGCGGTGGATAGGCGGGCCCTCCTCCAGCACCACCACGTCGAGCCCCGCGCGAGCGAGCATGTCGGCAGCGACGGCTCCGCCCGCTCCGGAGCCCACGATTACCACGTCGGCGACGATCTTGGCGTCGGTCACCTCGGGGTACATGATCACCGGCAGGTCGACGGGCGCAGGCGGCCCGGCAGGACCCAGCGCCACCAGCGGTTGGCCGTCATAGCCTATGAGAGCCGCTACCTGTGGATGGGAGGCGTACGCGAGCTGTACCAGAGCTTCGAGCCCGGCCAGGGCTTCGCGCCGCAGCCGGAGGCGGGAACTGCGGCTGTCCTCCACCCATCGGTACCGGCTGTCGGTGTCCAGCCGGTGGAACAGCTCAGGCGGGCGCCCCAACAACGCCGTAAGGTCGAAGCCGACCAGCATCGCCCTCACGAGCCAGCGGGGCTGGCCGCGCAGGCGCCTGAGGAGGGCCTCTATGTCCCCGGCGACACCCAGATCTGCCGCACCCGGTGGGATGGCACCACCTCGGGGCAACAGAGCGTCGCACAGAGCGCCGAGCACCCGGCGCTCGTACCCGCTCAGTGCCCCGGAGCGGGTCGGGTCGTCGTCGCCGTTGATTGCCATATGCCTCCTACCTAGGGGGTGAGCTGCCGCCGAGGGGGACGGCGGTTTCTACCGGTCGGTGCACGCGGCCGCAGGGTAGCGCTCCGCTGACGTCTCCCACCCGAACATGCGGCGGGCCTGATGATTGAGGACAGTGGTGATGGCAGCAAACTCCTCGGGCGTAACGGCGTTCAAGTGGCTGTCCTTGGGTAACAAGCTCCGGACCTGACGGTTCTGGTTCTCATTCGACCCCCGTTGTCAGGGCAAATGAGAGTCGGCGAAGTACACCGGCATGTTGAAGAAGGACTCGAGCCGAGGCCAGGACGCCATCTCCGATTCCAGATCCCAGGTGAGGGAACCGCGAGGGGTCGCCAGCACCGTATCGAACAACTCTGAGAGGCACACCAGTGTGTCGATTGGCGGCCGAGGGAGCGGCGTCCGCTCACGGCCTGCTCCCGATCTCGGCGTGGGCCGTGCCCGTGAGAGTCCAGCGCCGCTCGACCGCCCAGCCGCCCGCGGTCCGGTGCTCGAGCACAATCTCGGCGTCGGCCCGCTCGCTGTTCGTGCAGGTGGCCGGGGAGCCGTCGGGGTCGTGGTACTCGACCGCCACGCTGCGGTCGGCGGGCTGGGCGACCCGCACCCGCAGGCGGCGGCGGCCGAAGCGGACGGTGACGTCCCAGTCGGGGAGCCCGAGGTGGGCCGAGCCGCCGAGGGCGGCGAGCAGGCCGAACCGCGGCAAGTCAACGCCGCCGAGGCGCAGACGCACGAACGGCAGAGGCGGCAGCCGACGCAGGCCGGGACGGCGCGACACCGCTGCCACCACCTCGAGTACGTCGCCGTCGCCGAGGTCGGCGTGCAGCCAACCCCAGCGCTCGGCGTTGCCATGACCGTAGATGCGGGCCGCTCCGCCGGGAGCTCCGTCGAGTTCCAGGGTGCGCCCACCCACGGTGACCGTGCCCCGGAACGACGCGGTCGGCGCCGGGACGATCTGGGCCGAGGGGAGCAGCTCGCGTCGCCACGCCGCCCGCGGGAACGTGTAGAGGGGCGGGCTGTCGTCCTCGTAGGTCAGTTCCCAGGTCGCGCCCTCCGCCTTGCCCGACCGGTTCCCGGGCTCGGCCACGACGTCGCCCGCCGTGAACCACGGCCCCTCGCCGAGCGGCTCGGGACCGAACCGGACCAGCTCGGGGGGACCATCGGGGGGAAACAGGGCCAGCCAGCCGTACCCGCTCGGCGCGCTGCCGTCGCTCGGGGCGCACAGCTCGTGGTGCAGCCACAGCCCAGTGCCGGTGCGCGGGTCGGTAAGTGTGTCGTACCAGACCTCGAGCCGTCCGGGCCTGCCCGACCATCGCCGCGCCTCGAGGTCAGTGTCGTGGCGGAGCAGCCGGAACCCCGCGACGAACGACAGCGTGGTCTCGAACGGGAACCGGGTGAGGGCGGTTCCCACCACCTCGCCGTCCTCGTCGTAGACAGTGCCCGGCAGCGTGGTCCACGCCCGCAGGAGGCGTACCCCTCGGATGGTCTTCCAGCCGTCGAAGCGGTAGCGGTGGCCGTCGTCGGCCACCGTGGTGAACGTGTAGCGCAGCCGGTGGTGGCGGAGGGGGGAGACCTCGAGCGTGCCGGTGATCGGCGTGCCCGACGCCAGCCCCTCGGCGGTCAGCGTCCCGGTGAGGACGCCGACGACGGTGCCGAACGGCGACAGCAGCGTAGGGGTCTCCACCCGGGCGTCAAAGCGGAACGGTCGGTCGACGGTGTCGCCCGACCGTTGCCACCCGCCGACCATCGTCTCGGTGAACTCGAGCCCGGTGCTCATCGACGGACCTCCTTAGTGCTCTCCAACTCCGCCTTCGTCTGCCTGCCGGACGTGGCCGGCAGGCAGCCCACCGCGAAGTGGGCGTCGCGCCACATCCGTTTCCTGAACGGCAACGAAGTTCACCTGTCGGTCCAAGGACCGCTGTCCCTACCTTATCGAGCTCCTGCACGCCTCCGGGCAGGCCAGGGAGAACACCAGGAGGCTGGCCTCGTGACCGACCTGTGGGGCTCAACAGCTTCAGTTGGATCCTCACCATGACCTGCAGGAGGATCACGCGTGTGTTGTCGTCGATCGTCTACGTGCTGGTCCAGCGTCTCTTTGGTCTGATCGCCCCACGAGGCCGCGGCCCTTTCTGTCAGCATGACCTGAGACACCTGAGGCACCACCCCATCCCTCAAGGGCGAGACAGGACCCGGTAGACAGCAATGACTATGCCAACCCAACTGATGCAACGCGCCCATGATGAGGTGATGGCTGAAGACGGCCCCACCTTGCCCGACAAGCCTCGGCGGCGGACGTATACCGCCGAGTACAAGCTGGCCATCGTCGAGGAGTACGACGCCTGTGCCGGAGATGGCGACAAGGGAGCCCTCCTGCGCCGGGAAGGTCTTTACTCCAGTCACATCGTGGAGTGGCGACGAGCCCGTGACGCGGGCGGGAAGTCGGGCCTCGGCCAGGCCCGGCGGAAGAAGACGTCACGTGATGCTCGGGCCCTGGCCAAGGCGAACGCCAAGATCCAACGCCTCGAGTCAGACCTGGCCAAGCACAAGCTGGCTCTCGGTATAGCGGGAAAAGCTCACGCGCTCTTGGAGATGCTTGCCGAGAGCGCGCAGGACGAGCAGAAGCCGAAGCAGTGATCGACGCCTGCTTCACCAAGCTCAAGCCCTTGATCGGCACGGCAGGTGCGTGTCGCGGGTCGGGCAAGAGCCGGGCCACCCACTACCGGCGCTGCCAGCCGCCCAAGTTCGGGCCCAAACGGCCGCGAGGGACACCGTCCAACGCGTTGTCGACGGACGAGACCGCCGAGCTGCTGGGGTTGCTGCGTTCGCCCCGGTTCGTTGACTTGGCCCCCGCCCAGGTATGGGCGATCGTCCTCGACGAAGGCCGCTACGTGGCCTCGATCTCCACCATGTACCGGGTCTTGCGGGCACACGACGAGGTCCGTGAACGCCGGGCCCAAGCCAAGCACCCGACCCGGGCCCGACCCGAGCTGATGGCCGACAAGCCCAACATGTGTTGGAGCTGGGACATCACCAAACTGCGGGGTCCGGACAAGGGCGTGTGGTTCGACTGCTATGTAGCCATCGACATCTTCTCCCGCTACGTCGTGGGCTGGATGGTCGCCACCACCGAGACCGCCGAGCTCGCCGAGGGGTTCATCACCGAGGCGGTGGACACCCAGGGCGTCACGAAAGGCATGCTCACCATCCATGCCGATCGGGGTACCTCGATGACCTCCAAGGGCGTCGCCGAGCTCCTCACCGACCTCGGGGTCGCTCGGACCCACAGCCGTCCACACGTCTCGAATGACAACCCCTACAGTGAGGCGGTCAACAAGACCCTCAAGTACTGCCCGGCCTTCCCCACGCGGTTCGGTTCCATCGAAAA
>JADGOL010000200.1 GCA_017882995.1 Acidimicrobiales bacterium
CGCATCCACGATCGACTTCCGGGCAAGGTGGCGCGACGCGGTCGGGTGACGGTTCCACCAGCTCGTCGATGGATCCGATGGCGTACCGAGCGCGATCGGCGACGAGCCGTACCCGGACACGCTCGCCTGGGAGGGCACCCCTGACGAAGACAGCCCTCCCGGCAGAATCGTGAGCAACGGCATCCCCGCCGCTCGCCATGCCGTCGGTGAGCAGTTCCAAGTGCTTGTCTTGCACGCGGTCCTCTGCGCTCATCTGGATTTCCGGAGATCCCCGACTGGCCGGGACGCCAGGAGGAGCCGACCGCGGGGGGTCATCGGGACCCGTGGGTGGCGCCGTTCAGCAGGCCGTCGAGGACTTCGTCGACCGTGGGCGCCGCCGCGATCTCCCCGGCGATCCGTTGGGCTTGGATTCGGTAGGAGGTTCCACCGAGCACGGTCTCGATCCCGTGCGCGATACGTGGGGCGTCCTCTTCTGCGATCACCCGCCGGACGCCACCGCTGCGGTCCGATTGCGCCTCGACCACCAGCCCGGCTCCGGCTTCGGCGATCCGCCGCCCGTTTTCGAACTGGTCGGCGAACAGGGGGACGGCGACGACCGGGACACCGGCGGCCAGGGCGCCGAACACCGTGCCCGAGCCTCCGTGGCACACGACCGCGTCGGCGTGGGGCAAGACGTCGGCCTGTTCGACCCATTCCTCGACCCGGACGTTGGTGGGGACGGGGCCGAGCGTGGACCGGTCGAATTGGCGGCCCACGGTGAGCAAGGCGCGGACCGGAAGGCCCTCCATGGCCTGCAACGCGCTGCGGTAGACGCCCCCCGCGATGGACATGTACCCGAGCACGGTCCCGAAGGTCACATAGACGAGTGGCGCCTTCGATCCCCCCCACCACCGCGGGAGCGGTCTGCTCGGCCGCGGGCTCGGCTCCCGGAAGCGGACCGTGGTGGGAAAAGGAGAGGGATCGAGCGAAGGAGGGAAACGGGTCAGGTAGGGCGAGGCGACGAGCTCCTCGACCAGCCCCTCTCGGTGTTCCTCGAGCGCAGGTGCGGCCACGGCGATGGAAGCTGCTTCTCCTTGTGCCAACGAGATAGCCACCTGGGCGACCGGGATCCCCCTTCGGAAGGCGACGATCGCCGAGGCGTACTCACAGGGTTCGCGGACAACGACATCAGGAAGCCACTGGTCACATGTTCGTTCCATCGTGGGGAGCATGGCCCTGGTCGCCAGTCGACCGAAGAGCTCACGATTACCCAGGACCGAAGCTTCGAGCGGCGCCACGAGCGCGAGGCGTTCTCGTATCGGCGCCACCTCCTCTTCAGGTGGCTCGTCGCCGGCTTGGAACGGCCATCGGGCTCCCTCGACCATCTCCTGCAACGCCGGCGGGCCTACGACCAGGGTGTCATCTCCTCGTCGTCGCGCAGCAGCGAGAAACGGCAGCAACGGACGGAGATGCCCCGCACCACCGAGAGAGCACGCCGCCATCACCCGCATGGCGGGGAGCCTAGGAGGACAGGTCCCGTCCGTTGGCACGCAGACGGGACGACCGCGCCTTGTTGGTCGGGTTCACACGGATGCATTTCGACCGACGAGCTGCCGACGAGCAATCAGGCCTTGGTGACCGCCGACGGCGGCGGGATGATCCCGGCGCCCGAACTCAGACAACCCGCCTTGGGCGTGGGGTCCGCGGCGGCAGGCAGCTTGGGCGGCTTCATGAACGCCGGCTTCTTCTCGAGGTCGAGCATGTCGAAGAGGCTGTTGGCGTTGGCATCTCGGCGCGTGAGGGCTGGGAGGTTCCACTTCTCCTCGACGGTCTTGAGGATCGAGGTGTGGTCGTAGATGGTGTGCGATACGAAGTTCTTCTTGGCATACGGACTGACCACTCCGGACGGCACCCGAAACCCGTATCGGTCGAAACCACCCGGTGGGTCGCCGGGCTTCAGTGCCGGGGGGACGTCGTCGGGCGGTACCGCCGGCGGAGGGGGCACGTGGTCGTAGTAGCCGCCGTGCTCGTCATACGTCCAGATCAACATGGTGGAACGCCAGTTCGGGCTCGACATCACCGCATTGACGACCTTCCCCAGGAACTGATCGCCGAACTGCACGTCTTGGGGGTCTTCTTCGGACTGTACGGAGTAGTCCGGCTCCACGAGACTGAACGACGGGAGCCTTCCCGCCGCGGCATCGACATAGAACTCATCGACGTGAGCAAGACCATGAGACAGGGTCTGACTCTCGAGCAGGGGTAAGAAGATCCCGATGCTGGGCAGCGTCGAGTAGTAGTCCTTCCACGTGATCCCGTGCTTGTCGAACTGCTCGAAGATGACGCCGTTGGGAGGGAGCTCGGGCGGGAACGTGTCGTCAGTGAGCCCGAGCGAGGTCCCGGCCATCATGTAGCGGCGGTTCGGGTATGTCTGCGCCATCGCCGAGCAGAAATAGCGGTCAGCGATGGGGAAGGTCCTCGCCATCCCGCACGTGAAGGGGAGATCCGCACTGGTGAAGTAGCCCATCGACTCGGCCGAGGTGCCGGTCACGAAACCCTGACACGTCCCGTTGTCGTATGCCTCGTGAGTCACCCTCCAGTTGTTGCCGACACCCTTGGTCTGGCATTCGGTCGGCATGTGGAAGGCGTGCACGAGATTGCCTTGGCCGTCGGGGTTCGAGGCCGTCGGTTGACGGTTGCGACCGAGGGTGAACCCGTCCCCGCGACCGACGAGCCCGAGGATGTTGTCGAACGAATGGTTCTCCATCATGACGACCACGATGTGCTCGATCTTGGGCACCTGGTCGGTTCCGACCGGTCGATCGGCACGCGGCCTCGACCCAGGTGCTCGCAAGACCCGTCGGCTCGAGGTGGTGCTCGATGCGGACCCCGAGGACGACCCACCCCCGCAGGCGCCGAGCATGATCGACGCGCCGGCCAACCCACCGCCCAGAAGCTGTCGCCGGTTCAGATTCACCACGTGCCCCATCCGTCGACGTCGAGTTGACCGGTGTCGCCGAGACTAGACGACCACTACCGACCAGAGGCCGCCGACATTGTTGAGCCCCTGACCTTTCGGGGCGTCGAGGGGGCTACTGGCGGGCGAAGGCCACGATGTTGGTGACGTGGACTCCGAGCCCGGGGACGGATCCGACGAACCCGGCGTCGCCGAATGCGAATACGCCGCCGTCGTTGCCCACCATCCAATAACCCCTGCCGTCGTGGGTGGCGACGACGCCCACCACGTTGTTGACGCGCACTCGGAGTCCCGGCAGTGATCCGACGAACCCGGCGTCGCCGAATGCGAACACGCCGCCGTCGTTGCCCACCATCCAATAGCCCCGGCCCGACGTCGTGGGCACCGCCCCGACGATGTTGTGGACC
>JADGOL010000201.1 GCA_017882995.1 Acidimicrobiales bacterium
CATCCCGTCGATGTTCGGCGACGTGGCCAACGCTCTCGCCGAGCACGGCTGCAATGTCCCCGGCGACGGAGGGTCGTTCGCCCGCATCGTCGTGGAGAAGCCCTTCGGCCGCGACCTCGACAGTGCCCGGGCCCTCGACGGCGCGCTGCACCATGCTTTCGAAGAGGACCAGATCTTCCGCATCGACCACTACTTGGGCAAGGAAACCGTGCAGAACGTCCTGGCGCTGCGCTTCGGCAACGCCATCTTCGAGCCCATCTGGAACCGCCGCTACGTGGACCACATCCAGATCACCGTGGCCGAGGAGCTCGGCGTCGAGCACCGGGGGGGTTTCTACGAGACCGCCGGGGCGCTGCGCGACATCGTCCAGAACCACGTCATGCAGGTCCTGGCGCTCACGCTCATGGAGCCTCCCGCCACCGTCGACGCCCAGGGGATCAGGGACGAGAAGGTCAAGCTCCTGCGCGCCGTCATGATCCCCGACGTCGACGAGGCGGTCATCAATTCGGTGCGCGGCCAGTACGCGGCGGGTGCCATCGACGGCGACGCTGTCGTCGGGTATCGCGAGGAGGAGGGCGTCGACGCCAGAAGCCGCACCGAGACCTTTGTGGCCCTGCGGCTGACGGTCGACAACTGGCGCTGGGCCGGGGTCCCGGTCTACATCCGCACCGGCAAACGCCTGCCCACGCGTTCCACCGAGGTCGTCTTGCAGTTCCAGCGAGTCCCGCACCTCGCCTTCGGGGGAAAGCTCACACGCGATCTGCGCCCCAACATGCTGTTGCTGCGCATCCAGCCCGACGAGGGGATCTGCCTCTACTTCGGGGCCAAGGTCCCCGGCGAGGCGTTCCGGCTGCGCTCGGTGGACATGGACTTCAGCTACGCCGAGGCTTTCCCGGGCGCCACGGCCGGAGGATACGAGCGGCTCCTGCACGACGTCATGACCGGCGACGCCACGCTGTTCATCAGGACCGACGAGGTCGAGCGCGCCTGGCAGATCGTCGACCCGTTGCTCGAGGCGTGGAGCCAGGACGGCGTCCCTTTGTCGCAGTACTCCGCCGGCACGTGGGGGCCGAAGGAAGCCGACGCGCTGCTGGCGCGCGAGCTGCGCCACTGGCACGAGCCGTGAGCGGTCCTCCGGGCACCGTCGACGTCGTCGATGACGTCGCCACCGCCTTCGCCGAGACCGTCCTGGCCGCGTACGCGGCGCGGCCCGGGGCCCGCTTCGTCCTGGTGCTGTCGGGCGGCCCCACGGCCCGACGCTGCTACGAAGCCCTGGCCCACGCCGGGACGGACCGCGTCGACTGGTCACAGGTCGACATCTACATGGGCGACGAACGGTGCGTGGCGCCCGACGACCCCGACGCCAACCAACGACTGGTGCGCGAGGCGCTGATCGACCGAGTCGGCGGGGTGGGCTCGTTCCGCCCCATGTCCTGTGAGGCCGGGCCCGAGGCCTACGAGCGACTCGTCTCGGAGGTCGGGGCCTTCGACGTGGTGCACCTCGGCCTGGGGCCCGACGGCCACACCGCCTCGTTGTTCCCGAACTCCGCGGCCCTCGACGCGGCACCGGGCCGACTCGTGGTCCGGTCCGTCGACCCCGCCGACCGCAACCCCCACGCCCGCATGACCCTCACCGTGGAAGGCCTGGCCCGCGCGCTGCTGGTGGTGTTCACGGTGTCGGGTGTCGCCAAGCACGAGGCCTTCGCGGCGGTGTCGGCCGGCGCCGATCTTCCCGCCGCGCACGTCCGGGCGCGCCAGGTCCTGTGGCTCGTCGACCGCGAGGCGGCCGGCCAGGTCGGTCCCGCCGCGGCGCAGAGCCCCGGACCCACCGGTCCCGCGGAGGGTGACGGGTAAGGTGACCGCCGTGGCCCCCGACGACCTTCTCGCGGCCACGACCTCCGACCTCCAAGCCGAGGCGCGGGCGCGCCGGGCCCAGGCGCACGGGAACCGGGTGACCTACTCGCCCAAGGTCTTCGTCCCGCTCACGATGCTCTGTCGCGACCGGTGCGGTTACTGCACCTTCGCCAAGCCCCCGGCCCGAGTCCGGGCCCCCTACATGACCCCCGACGAGGTGCTGGTCGTCGCCCGCGCCGGGGCGGCGGCGGGCTGTCACGAGGTGTTGTTCACCCTGGGCGAAGCTCCCGAGGAGCGCTACCCCGCGGCGCGGGCCTGGCTCGACGAGCACGGGCACACTTCGACCGTCGACTACCTGGTGGCCATGTGCGCGCTGGTGCGCGACGAGACCGGGCTCCTCCCCCACGCCAACGCGGGAGCGCTCAGCCATGCCGAGCTCGCCCGCCTGCGCCCTGTGTCGGCCAGTCAGGGGATGATGCTCGAGTCGCTCGACCCCGACCTGGCCTGTCACCGGGGCGCTCCGGACAAGACCCCGGAGCGACGACTTGCCACCTTGGAGGCGGCGGGGCAATTGGCGATCCCCTTCACCACCGGGGTGCTCGTCGGGATCGGCGAATCACGCGCCGAGCGCGTCCGCACGTTGTCCGCCATCGCCGATGCGCAGCGGGCCCATGGACATGTCCAGGAGGTGATCGTCCAGAACTTCCTGCCCAAGCCGGGAACGGCCATGCACAACCATCCGCCGTGCCCGCCCGAGGAGCTGTGGTGGACGATCGCCGTGGCCCGACTGATCCTCCCCGCCGAAGTCCACGTCCAGGCACCGCCCAACCTCTCCGATGACCTGCGGCCGCTGCTCGACTCGGGGCTCGACGACTGGGGTGGGGTATCACCGATCACCATCGACCACGTCAACCCCGAGCGTGCCTGGCCGGCGGTGAACCGGCTGCGCGAGGCGACAGAGGCCGGCGGCCTCACCTTGGCGGCACGCCTGACCGTCTATCCCGAGTACGCCTCGGACCCCGAACGCTGGCTCGACCCGGCCATGCGATTCCCGGTGCTCGACCACGCCGATGCCGACGGCCTCGGACGCGAGGACGCCTGGTGCTCGGGGGGGGTGGAGTCGCCGCCGCTCCTCGTCGGTGACGTCACCGGTGTCGATGTCGGTGTCGACCTGGCTGGGGCCGGGGGCCCCGAGCCGGCTGCGACGGGTCACCGGGTGCGGGCCGGCGGTGCCGTCGCCGAGGTGCTCGCCGGGGTGAGCCTGGGCCAGGAGGTCGACGAAGACCAGATCGTGACGTTGTTCTCGGCGCGCGGCCCCGAGGTTCGTGCCGTGGCCGCGGTGGCGGACCAATTACGGCGTGACGAGGTCGGCGACGTCGTGACGTGGGTCGCCAACCGCAACATCAACTACACCAACGTGTGCACCTTCAAGTGCAAGTTCTGCGCGTTCTCCAAGGGGCCGTTGTCGCTCAACCTGCGGGGCGCTCCCTACCTGCTCGAGCTCAGCGACATCACCGAGCGCGTCGTCGAGGCCGAGAACGCCGGCGCCACCGAGGTGTGCCTCCAGGGCGGGATCCACCCGAAGTTCGACGGCGACTACTACCTCGAGGTGATCCGGGCCGTGCGGGAGGCATCGGACCGGATCCACATCCACGGGTTCACCGCGCTCGAGGTGACCGAAGGGGCACGGCGCCTCGGCGAGCCCCTCGTCGACTATCTCCGACGCCTCAAAGACGCAGGGCTGGCAACGCTGCCCGGCACCGCGGCGGAAATCCTCGACGACGAGGTCCGCGCCGTGCTGTGTCCCGACAAGATCAACACCGAGCAGTGGCTCGAGGCCCACCGGGCCGCGCACAGCATCGGGCTCCGGTCGAACGTCACCATCATGTTCGGGTCCATCGAAGCACCGCGGTCCTGGGCCCGTCACCTGGTGCGCACCCGCGCGCTGCAACGCGAGACCGGCGGCTTCACCGAATTCGTTCCCCTCCCCTTCGTGCACATGGCGTCGCCCATCTATCTCCAGCGCAAGGCGCGTCGCGGCCCCACGTTCCGTGAGACCCTGCTCATGCACGCCGTGGGTCGCATCGCGTATCGGGGCTGGATCCCCAACATCCAGGCGAGCTGGGTCAAGATGGGCGCGGCGGGTGCCACCCAGGCCTTGCAGGCCGGGGTGAACGATCTCGGGGGCACCCTCATGGACGAGAACATCTCGCGCGCCGCGGGGGCGAGCCACGGACAGCTCATGGACGAGGAGGGGTTCCACGCCCTCGTCGAGCCCCTGGGCCGGCGCCTCGTCCAGCGCACGACCCTCTACGGTGGCGTGCCCGCCCCCTGCTCAGGTGCCTGACGTGACCGACAACGGCAACGAGGGCCTGGGTGTGGGGGGAAGCGACCTCGTCCCCCCTCTCGCCGCTGACACCGCAGGGCTCGAGGACCTCACCCCCGCCGAGCGGCTCGACCCGGGCGAGCAGAGCCTCGTCGACCAGTTGCTGGACTCGGCGGGCGTCACGGCGCGACGCGACCTCTACCGGTCGATCATCGGGACGGTGGTCCACCTGGCCGAGGACCACACCGAAACCCTCGACCTGAAGTTGGCGCGCGCGGCGATGGCCGAGATGGCCGAGGCGTTTCGCGTGTTCCGACCATTTCGCGTAGAGCAGAAGGTCACGTTCTTCGGCTCGGCCCGTACCTTGCCCGACGACCCGCTGTATCTCCAGGCGCGACGACTGGCCGAGCGCATGGCGGGTCACGGATGGATGGTGGTGACCGGCGCCGGCCCCGGCATCATGGCGGCGGGGATGCAAGGTGCGGGACGAGAGCGCTCCCTCGGGGTGAACATCAGGCTCCCCCACGAGCAAGGCGCCAACGAGTTCATCGCCCAGGACCCCAAGCTCGTGGAGATGCGGTACTTCTTCACCCGCAAGCTCATGCTCATCAAGGAGTCCGACGGCTATGCCGTGCTCCCCGGTGGGTTCGGCACACTCGACGAGGCCTTCGAGCTCCTGACCCTGCTCCAGACGGGGAAGGCTCAGCCGGCTCCGCTCGTGCTCCTCGACGTTCCCGCCGGGACCTACTGGAAGGGCTGGCAACACTTCCTCGACACCGAGGTCGCCGCCGGCGGATTGATCTCGCCCGAGGACCGGTCGCTCTACGTGATCACCTCCGATGTCGACGCCGCTGCCGCCGAGCTCCTCGGGTTCTACCGCAACTACCACTCGTGCCGCTGGGTCGGCGACCTCCTCGTGATGCGGCTGCGGGTCGCCCCAACCCGGGAGCAGCTGGCCGGGCTCACCAAGCGCTTCGCCGACATCGTGGCGAGCGGGTCCATCCGCCCGACCAAGCCCCTCGGGCCCGAACGCTCCAGTGGGGATCACGTCGAGCTGCCGCGCGTGGCGCTGCGCTTCGACCGGATCCACTACGGGCGGCTCCGGCAGTTGATCGACGCCCTGAACGAGCTGGTGGACTGAACGAGCCTCGGACGCGGCGCGTCAGCCCAGCCCGTCAGCCGAACGCGTCGGGGTCACCGGGCGACGACGGCGACCTCCGCAGGACCACCACGGCTTTCTCCACCGCCCGACGCGCCCGCGTGAGGCGCTTCTCCTCGGCCACGACGGCGGGATCGGGCATGCCGCTGCGGCGCGCCGCGCTCGTCGCCTCGCGCAGCCGGTCGAAGGCGAGGTCGCCGAGCTCCTCGGCGATGGCTTCGAGCCGGTCGGCCACGTCGTCGAGGTCCACGCCCCCGTCAGCGCCCGTGCGCGGGAAGGCCGACCTCGTGGATCTCGAGAGCGCCGTCAGCAGCCTTGGCGCGCAGGACCTTCTTGTCGAACTTGCCGACCGAGGTCTTCGGGATCTCGTCCGCGAACGCCCACCGCTCGGGGAGCCACCACCGAGCCACCCGGCTGGACAAGAAGGTGAGGATCTCGGCGGGCTCCGGGTGCGCTCCCTCGGCGGCCACGATGACCACGAGCGGGCGCTCGTCCCAACGCTCGTCGGGCACCCCGATCACCGCGGCCTCGTACACGCCGGGGTAGGCCATCACCTCGTTCTCGAGCTCGACCGAGGAGATCCACTCCCCCCCGGACTTGATGACGTCCTTGGTGCGGTCCGAGATCTGCATGAACCCCCGACCGTCGAGGCTCCCCACATCCCCGGTCCGCAGCCACCCGTCGTGGAATCGGTCGGGTGTCGGCTCCCCGTAGTAGGACCCGGTGACCCAGGGACCACGCACCTCGAACTCACCGACGGACGTGCCATCGTTGGGGAGCACCCGACCTTCCTCGTCGACGACGCGCAGCTCCACGCCGGCGATGATGCGGCCCGTCTTGGCCTGCCAGGTCATCTCCTCTTCGGGAGCAATGCCCTTGGGCGCCCGACCGAAGGCACAGACCGGGCTCGTCTCGGTCATCCCCCAACCCTGGATCATGGCGATGTCGAAACGCTCCTCGTATGCCTCCATGAGCGAGCGCGGCACCGCGGCGCCGCCCGCGGTGAGGAGCCGCAGCGACGACATGTCGACGTCGTGGCTCCTCGAGTAGTGCAGCAGGTCGTTCCAGATCGTGGGGACCCCGAGCGACAGCGTCGGGCGCTGCTCGGCGATGATCCGCGTCAGGGGCTCGGCCTGGAGGTAGCGCTCGGGGAAGATGAGGTCGGTGCCGGCGAAGAACGCCGTATACGGCATTCCCCACGCGTTGGCGTGGAACATGGGCACGATCACGAGGACGCGATCCTTTTCGCTGGCACCCACGCAGTTGGTGTTCATGCCGGCGAAGGCGTGCAACCATGTCGAGCGGTGGCTGTAGACCACTCCCTTGGGATTGCCCGTGGTTCCACTCGTGTAACACATCGACGCGGCCTGACGTTCGTCGAGCTCGGGCCATTCGCATCCGGGCTCTTCGGCTCCGATGAGGTCGTCGTAGGACAAGATGTCGCCAAGTCCGGTCGTGTCACCCTCCCCCACCACGATCACGTGCTCCACGGTCTTGCACTCGTCACGAACCCGGGCGAACAACGGCGCGACCGAGGCGTCGACGATCACGACCTTGTCCTCGCCGTGGTTGACCACGTACGCCAGCTGCTCGGGAAACAGTCGGATGTTGAGCGTGTGCAGCACCGCCCCCATCGACGGGATCGCCAGGTACGCCTCGAGGTGCTCCTGGTCGTTCCAGGCGAAGGTGCCGACCCGATCGTCGGCACCGACGCCGAGCCGGCGCAACGCCTTGGACAGTTGCTCGGCTCGCGCCGCCACCTGCGTGAAGGTCGACTCCCGATATCCGTCGGACTGGGCGGTGATCACAAGGCTGTCGCCGTACACCGCCTGGCCCCGACGGAGGATGCCACTCACCAGGAGGGGCCCGTCTTGCATCGTGCTCAGCATGCTCCGAGCATATCGGTGCCTCTCGATGCGGGCCGGGGCCCGCTGCAATAGCCTGCGGCGTCATGGATCCCGACGCCGCTCTCGCTTTCATCGCCTCCAATCACCGGGCCGTGCTCGCCACCTTTCGCGCCGATGGCAACCCCCAGTTGTCTCTCGTCGCCGCCGGTGTTCTCGACGACACGGTGGTGGTCTCGACCCGGGAGACGGCGATCAAGACGAAGAACCTGCGGCGGCGTCCCCGGGCCTCGTTGATCGTGTTCACCGAGAACTTCTACGGGAATTCGGTGCAGGTCGAAGGCCCCGTCGAGGTGGTGTCGCTCCCCGAGGCGATGGAGGGCCTCGTGGCGTACTACCGCCAGATCTCGGGCGAACACCCCGACTGGGACGAATACCGCTCGGCCATGGAGCACGAGCAGCGGGTCCTGTTGCGCATCACCGTCGAGCGCGCCGGGCCCGACCGTGCCGGCTGACCGGCACCACCATTAGGGTACGGCCGACCCACAAGGCGGTCCGGGGTCGGAGGAGGGCACATGGGACTCATCAACACGGTGCGCGGACCGGTCGACGCCGGGCAGCTCGGCGCCACCCTCATGCACGAGCACGTCTTCGTGCGCTCGCCCGAAGTCGCCACCAATTGGCCAACGGGGTGGGACCGCGACGCGCAGGTGGGGAGAGCCGTCGAGCGCCTCCAGGAGCTCAAGGCCGCCGGCATCGACACCATCGTCGACCTCACCGTGGTGGGTCTCGGCCGCGACATCGAGACCGTCCAGGAGGTCGCCGCCCAGGTCGACCTCAACATCGTGGTCGCCACCGGTCTCTACACCTACAACGAACTCCCGCACTACTTCGACTACCGAATCGCCGCGTTCCGTCCTTCGGGTGTGGACATGCTCGACGAGTTCTTCCTCCACGACATCGAAGAGGGCATCGCCGGGACGGGGGTCCGTCCCGGGATCCTGAAATGCGCCACCGACGAGCCGGGGCTCACGCCCGGCGTCGAGCGCATCCTGCGCGCCGTGGCCCGCGTCCATCGGCGCACCGGCCTCTCCATCTCCACCCATACCCACACCGGGACCCGGCGCGGGCTCGACCAGCAACGCATCTTCACCGAGGAGGGCGTCGACCTGTCACGTGTCGTGATCGGCCACAGCGGCGACAGCACCGACCTCGACTACCTCGGCGAGCTCCTCGCCGCGGGCTCCACTCTCGGCATGGACCGTTTCGGTGTCGACGCCTACTGCCCGACCCCGCAACGGGTCGAGACCGTCGCCCGACTGTGTGAGAGCGGTTGGACACAGGCCATGGTCCTCTCTCACGACGCGGGCTGCCACATGGACTGGTTCGACGACGATTTCCTGCGCCAGGTCCAACCGAACTGGAACTTCCTCCATATCAGCAACGACGTCCTGCCCGCCCTGCGCGCCCGGGGGGTGAGCGAGGAACAGATCCACACCATGCTCGTCGACAATCCGCGCCGAATCCTCGAGTACGGACCGGGGTACTGAGGCCGCCTTCTCCGCCGGAGTGCGTGGCGCCTCAACCGTCACCCATCGGATCGAATATCGGGGCCACCAGACTCCTGGCCTCCCGGGGGCCCAACGGACACGGCCTTCGATACGCTCGCGCGCATCGCAATCCCGATACGAGGAGACGGTCGTGGTCGTATGCAAGTCCTATCTCCCCGGGACCCCTTCGTGGGTCGACCGCTCTTCACCCGGGGGCTTCGCCGTCCTCGGTGACCCCACGGGCGCGGCGTTCGCCGTCATCAAGATGAACGCACGGTAGCGACCGCGCCCGGGGCAGGCTCCGGCCAACCACGAGCAGCGCGACGACTCTGCCCCGGTGCATGGCCGATGAGTCGGCCCCGATCACCACGAACCCCACCTCGACCCGGTGGCCGGCTGGCGCGCTCGGTGGCGGCCCTCGTGACGGGCTTGGTCGCCGCGTCGGGCGCGGCGTGCGGTGGGCCGGCCGTCGGATCGAGAACCATGCCCTCGGTCAACGCCGGGTCCGTGCCCCTCGGTGTCTACGCCGGCCCCGGCGAGCCCAAGGGCGTCGCCTCCTTCGCCCTCCATACCCGGACCATGCCCAGCTTGGCCTCGGACTACCTGCCGCGCACCGAAGGCTGGGCCGCAATGGTCGACGTCAAACCGCTACGCCGGTTCCTGGCCCCGTGGCAGACGGCCAAGTACCAGCTGGTGCTCGGTGTTCCCATGATCCCGACGCGAAACGGACACCCGGTGGGGACGATGGCCGAAGGAGCCTTGGGGCACTACAACGCCCAGTTCGCCACGCTCGCCCGGACCCTCGTCCACTACGGGGAGGGCAATGCCGTCTTGCGCATCGGATGGGAGTTCAACGGCACCTGGTATCCGTGGGCGGTCACGGACCAGACCGCCGCCGCGCATTTCGCCGCTTTCTTCCGCAACATCGTGACCACGATGCGCATCGTGCCCGGCGCCACGTTCCGTTTCGTGTGGAACCCGACGTCGGGGCCCGAGCCCGAAGACCCCCAGAACGCCTATCCAGGCGACGCCTATGTCGACTACGTGGGCCTCGATCTCTACGACCAGGTGTGGGGTATCCCGCTGGACCCGGGACTGGCCTGGCCCCGGTACCTCACCGAGCCCAACGGCCTGCGGTGGCTGTCCACCTTCGCCGCCGCCCACCACAAGCCCGCGGTCATCCCCGAATGGGGCGTGACCATCCGTTCCGACGGGCACGGCCTCGGGGACGACCCGTTCTACGTAGCGAAGATGGCGCAGTGGGTGTCGACGCATCACGTGGCCTTCACGAGCTACTTCGCCGTGGACGCCCCCGACGGCGACCACGACATCTTGGACCGAGAGTTCTCCCGGTCCCTGGCCGAGTTCGAGCGGTCCTTCGCCGCCACCACGCCCGGCCGCCTCCCTTCCTCGACGAGTTAGGGGCGACCCGAGCCCGGTGGCCCTGGTGGGTGTGAGGGCAGTGGTGGACATGTGTGTGTTGGGTCGAAGTTGACGACCCGTTGGCCGCTTCATGAGGTTGAACCAGCACAATGCGTCGTAACTAAGAACCGACGAGGACAGGGAGAGCTCCAATGCGGAGCCACGAGGGCGAGGGTCCCAAGCAGTTCAAGGCCGGCTTCCGGGGTTACCGGCGCGAGCCCGTCGACGAGTACGTCGAGCGGCTGCACCAGTGGCTCCTCGACTCCGAGGCCCGGGCCGAGCACGCCGTCGAAGCCGCCACCACGGCGGTCGGCGACAAGGCGTCGGAGATCCTGCGGGCCGCGCTCGCCGTCGGCGAGAAGGCCGATCAAGAGGCCGAGGCGGTCAAGGCGGCGGCGGTCGAGAACGCCCAGGCCGAAGCCGATCGCATGATGGAGGATGCCCACCACCAGATCGAGGCGTTGCAGCAGAGCATCGACAACCTCGCCGTGCGCCGGGCCAATGTCTTGAGCGAGCTCGGTCGCCTGCAGAAGTACCTGGCTGCCGCGGCCCCCGATGGAGCCGCCCGGGGCGCCGAGCCCGACGACGATGACGACGAGCTCGAGGTCATCGACGAGCCCATCAGTGCCGCACCCGATGTCCGCGCCGCCTCGAAGAACGGCGACCGGTCCATCGCCCATTCGGCCTGACCCAACCTGCTCCGGCTGCGTCGAACGTCGGCCTGAAGCCACCCACTCTCGAGACCGCAGGCTACGGCGCCTACCGATCTGGTTCCGCGTCGCAATCCGTAGGACGCGTCACGGCCCGTCCGTGGCGCGTCAACGCGCCCATGGCGCGTCGGTGGCCCGTCAGCGCAGGGCGAGTTGACCGGGCGTGAGGGGCGCGGGCAATGCGGTGTCACCCATGATCCAACGGTCGACGCTCGACGCGCACGAGCGTCCTTCGGCGATGGCCCACACGATGAGGCTCTGCCCACGGGTCATGTCGCCGCACACGAACACGCCCTCGCAGTTCGTCTGCCAGTTGGCGTCGCACGCCACGGTCCCCCGGGCATCGACGTCGAGGCCGAGCTCTCCCACGACACCCCGGCGCTCAGCACCCGAGAATCCCATGGCCAACAGGACCAGTTCGCACGGCAGTTCGAACTCGCTCCCGGGCACCGGCTCGAACACGGGGCGTCCACCCTCGGTGCGCGCCTCGACGCGATGGCCGGCCAGGGCGCGCACCGCACCCTTGCCGTCGTCGACGAACCGTGTGGTCGTGACGCTGTAGATGCGGTCACCACCCTCTTCGTGCGCGGACGAGGTCCGGAGGATCAGGGGCCAGGTGGGCCAGGGGTTGTCGTCGAGTCGTGCGTCGGGGGGCCGGGGCAGGATCTCGAGCTGGTGGACCAACGACGCCCCTTGACGGTGCGCGGTGCCCAGGCAGTCCGCCCCCGTGTCGCCGCCACCGATGATCACGACGCGCTTGCCGTGCGCGGTGATGGGCGCTGTCTCGAACGCCCCCTCGCGCACCAGGTTGGAGGGCTTGAGGTAGTCCATGGCCAGGTGCACCCCGTCGAGGTGGCGTCCCTCCACCACGAGGTCGCGCGGGAGAGTGGCCCCACCCGCCAGGACCACGGCGTCGAACTCGGTGCGCAGCGACGATGCCGGTACGACGCGTACCTCCGGTGCCGAGGCGGTGCCGAGCCCTCGACGTTGACCGGGCTCCGACGCCTCTGACTCCGAGGCGTCGTCGGGAGAGCCGACCGCGGTGGCGCAGCGGAACTCCACACCCTCGGCCCGCAGCTGGGCCAGGCGGCGGTCGAGCACCGCCTTTTCCATCTTGAATTCGGGGATCCCGTACCGCAGCAGCCCGCCGGGTCGTTCCGCCCGCTCGTAGACGACCACGCTGTGGCCGGCCCGGGCCAGTTGCTGCGCACAGGCCAGACCCGCGGGCCCCGACCCCACCACCGCCACCGACTTTCCGGTGCGCACCGAGGGGACCTGCGGCGTCACCCAACCCTCGCCCCAGCCCCGCTCGGCGATCTCGTACTCGATGCGCTCGATCGTGACCGGATCGGCGTTGATGCCGAGCACGCATGCACCTTCGCACGGTGCCGGGCACAACCGACCGGTGAACTCGGGGAAGTTGTTGGTGGCGTGCAGCCGCTCGAGGGCTTCGGGCCAGTCGCCTCGGAACACGAGGTCGTTCCATTCCGGGATGAGGTTCCCGAGGGGGCATCCCTCGTGGCAGAAGGGGATGCCGCAGTCCATGCAACGCGCTCCCTGGCGCACCGCCTCGTCTTCGGGGAACGGCTCGTACACCTCGCGCCAGTCCCGGAGCCTGACCGAGACAGGGCGACGCGCCGGCAGGATCCTGTCGTACTCGAAGAACCCGGTGGGCTTTCCCATGATCGGTGCGCTCCGGTCCCGGGCCGGCTAGCCGCGCGGGGCGGCCATGACCGCCAGGTCGACCGACACACCCTCGTCGATGGCGCGCCGTGTCGCCTCGAGCACCCGCCGGTAGTCGCGTGGCATGACCTTGACGAAGTCCTCGAGGGCGGTCCCCCACCCCGCCAGCAGTCGGTCGGCGACGGCGGACTGCGTCTCGGCCCCATGCCGGGTCACGATGTCGAACAGCCACTGACGATCTTCCTCGTCGAGCGGATCGAGGTCGACCATCTCGAAGTTGACCCGCTCGGCGAAATCACGCCCGGGGTCGTAGACGTACGCGATCCCGCCCGACATCCCGGCGCCGAAGTTCCTCCCCGTCGGCCCGAGGACGACGACCCTTCCGCCGGTCATGTACTCACAACCGTGGTCGCCCACTCCCTCGACCACCGCGGTGGCGCCCGAGTTGCGCACGCAGAAGCGCTCCCCCACCTGACCCCGGACGAAACACTCTCCGGCGGTCGCGCCGTACAGGATGACGTTGCCGGCGATGATCTGCTCCTCGGCCGCGAAGGGAGAAGCCTCGTCGGGGCGCAGAACGACGCGTCCCCCCGACAACCCCTTGGCCAGGTAGTCGTTGGCGTCGCCGATGAGCCGCAGGGTGACACCCCGAGGGACGAAGGCGCCGAAACTCTGTCCGGCCGAGCCCCGGAACGTGATGGTGACGGTCCCGTCGGCGAGGCCGGCCCCTCCGTGGCGCGACGTGATCTCGTAACCGAGGAGGGTCCCGACGGTCCGATCGACGTTGGAGATGGGGAGCTCGAGGGCGACCGCGGTTCCGTCCTCGATGGCGGGCCGGCACGCCTCGAGGAACCGGTGGTCGAGCGCCCGGTCGAGACCGTGGTCCTGGGCCTGACGACACAACCGGTCGGTGGGCGGTCCCGCTTCGGGTGCGGCCAGAATGGGGGTGAGGTCGAGGCCCTTCGCCTTGAAGTGGCCCGTCGCCTCGACGGCGTCGAGGAGCTCGACACGCCCCACCGCTTCTTCGATCGACCTGAGCCCGAGCGCGGCCAGGTACTCGCGCACCTCCTCGGCGATGAACTCGAAGAAGTTCTCCACGAATTCGGGTCGACCGGTGAAGCGCTTGCGCAGCTCGGGGTTCTGGGTGGCGATCCCCACCGGACACGTGTCGAGGTGGCAGACACGCATCATCACGCATCCCGACACGACCAGAGGTGCGGTCGCGAAACCGAACTCCTCCGCCCCGAGCAGCGCGGCGATGATCACGTCGCGACCGGTCTTGAGCTGGCCGTCGACCTGCACCACGATGCGGTCGCGCAGCCCGTTCAGGATGAGGGTCTGTTGCGTCTCGGCCAGGCCGAGCTCCCAGGGGATCCCGGCGTGCTTGATCGATGTCAGTGGACTGGCGCCGGTCCCGCCGTCGTGGCCCGAGATGAGCACCACGTCGGACTTGGCCTTGGCCACCCCGGCGGCCACGGTGCCCACCCCCACCTCGGCCACGAGCTTGACGTGCACCCGGGCCAACGGGTTCGCCGACTTCAGGTCGTGGATGAGCTGGGCGATGTCCTCGATGGAGTAGATGTCGTGATGCGGCGGTGGCGAGATCAGCCCCACGCCGGGGGTCGAGAACCGCGTCTTGGCGA
>JADGOL010000202.1 GCA_017882995.1 Acidimicrobiales bacterium
ATCGACGCCGAAACTCACCCAGTGGTGCTGAAAGACGCGCCCGGTTCCAGCGTCACCCAGTTGCCAACCAACGTGAAGGGCGGAGGTGCGGTCGTGGCAGCGCCACCGAGGACCCCAGAAGCAGGTCAGTCGTGACGTCGGTCACCGCCGCTCCCAATGAGGTTCTGGCCGCGCGTCGCTCCGGAGGAGCGACGTGTCCCGTGCCCTCGGGGCGCCTTCGATGATCGTGGCTCTGGCGGGAGGAATCTCGGCGGAGATCTTCAACCCCACCATCGATGCGGTGGTCGTGGCGGTGCTGGTCGCGGGAGCTGTCGCCTACGGTCTTCGGTCGAACCGGGATCTGCATCGCGGGCCATGGCGCTCGGCTTGGGTGGCGCTCGGGTGCGGGCTTCTCTGTGTGGCTGCGGGTGAATTGCTCCAGGCGATGCACGCGGGCGGCCCGCCGACACAAGTCGGTGTCCCCATGATCCTGAGCACGGGCGGCGACGTCCTCGCCATCATGGGCCTGATCTCGCTCATCCATCAGCGGCTCCCGGAACGTTCCGCCGACTCGCTGGCCGAAGCCCTGCTCTCCACCCTCGCCCTCGGATTCGTCATCCTGGCTCTTGTGGTCGTTCCCTCGCAGGGTTGGCGGCCCGGATTCCAATTGCCGGCCATCGTGGCGCCGCTGCTCGACATGATCCTCCTCTGGCTCATCTGCTGTTTGGTGTCTCTCACCGAGCGAAACCCGGCGTTGTACCGCTATCTCCTCGGTGGCTTTGTCTGTCTCTTCGTCGCCAACTCCAGTTACTCGGCATTGGCGCTCGAAGGCGGCGCACACACGTCGCGCCTCGTGGCGACCATCGCACTCCTGGGAGCACTGTTGTGGGGAGTCGCGTTCGTCCATCGGTCTCGGAAGATCGCCTTCGACCCGGTGCCACTGCGCTCGGTTCGACCCCGGGGAGTGCGGGTGGCGATGCTCGTCGCCGTCGGGCTCGTGGTTCCCGCCGTGCTGAGCGCGGAATCGGTCTTGGGCATCCGCGATCACCAGCCGGCGCTCATGATCGGTTCGACCCTCTTGCCGTCGTTGTTGGTCCTCTATCTCCTGCATCAGGTGTTCACTCATGCTGCCGCCGAATACCGGGCCCAACACGACTCTCTGACCGGGGTCTGCAACCGTCTTCTCTTCGAGGATCGGCTGCAGCGGGCGTTGGTGCAAGCGGACCGGACCAACAGCGCGGTGTCGGTCATGTTCTTGGACCTCGACCGGTTCAAGGACATCAACGACAGTCTCGGCCATGCCGTCGGCAACGAGCTCTTGAAGGCGGTGGTCAAACGACTTCAGGGTTGCCTTCGGGAGCACGACACCCTGGCGAGGTTCGGCGGCGACGAATTCACGTTCCTGATCCCCGACAGCGGGAGGAAGGACGGTCATGTCGTCGACTTCGCGGAGCGACTCCTCGATCGTTTCGAGGACCCCTTCAGCGTCGGTGGGCGGCAGTTGACGGTCAAGGCCAGCATCGGCGTCGCCGTGTCCCCGTGGGACGGGGCCGACGCGGACACGCTCCTCAAGCACGCCGACACCGCCATGTACCAGGCCAAGTCGGCGGGCCGGAACACCTACCAGGTCTTCGATTCGGCCATGAGTGCCCGGGCCCGACTGCGTTTCGCCCTCGAGGACAGCCTCCGGGCCGCTGTGGACTCGGGCCGACTCGCCGTCCACTACCAACCCAAACTCGACATGGCGAGCGGAGACATCGTCGGTGTCGAGGCGTTGGCACGCTGGCGTCATCCCAGTCTCGGCTTCATCCCACCGTGGGCGTTCATCCCGCTCGCCGAGGAAACGAGCCTCGTGGCCACCCTCGGTGAGTGGGTGCTCGACGTTGCCTGCCGGCAGGCTCAGGGTTGGCAGGAGCAGGGACTTCCGGCGATCCCGGTGGCCGTGAACCTCTCTCCTCGCCAATTCGCTCATCAGCCGGTGGTGGAGATGGTGACCAGCGTGCTCAAGCGGACCGGATTGGATCCCACGTTGCTCGAGCTCGAAGTGACCGAGAGCGTGCTCATGGAGCGCGTGCACGAGGTGGTCGCCAGCCTCAACGAGCTCCGGGCTCTCGGCGTGCGTTGTTCGATCGACGACTTCGGGACTGGATACAGCGCGCTGACGTATCTGGCCGAGATGCCGATCGACGCCATCAAGATCGATCGTTCGTTCATCCAGCGCATCGACGGCGAGGCGAGCGGTGCCTCGATCGTGGGAGCCGTCATCGCGCTCGCCCACAGCCTCGACCTCGTGGTGGTGGCCGAAGGCGTCGAGTCCGACGAGCAGCTCCAGTTCCTGGACGCGCACGGGTGTGACCAGGTTCAGGGATTTCGGTTCAGCCCTCCGCTTCCAGCCGCGGAGATCGTCGAGCTGATGCGGACCCCCTCCCGGGTGTTCACGGAGTGGGCCGATGAGCCCGTGGCGTTGCCGCTGCCGATTTCGGGCATCTCACCGGCCCGGCTGGAAGCCTTGCTCGAATCGATCATGCTGGATCGCCATTCGCCCTCCGAGCTCGACAGCGAAGCTATCGAAGCGGTCCTCACCGCCCTGCAGGCCGACGAGCTGACGAAGGTCAAGAGCGTCCGGCCCGGCCGGGCCCGGTCGGCCAAGGTCGCGGTCAGCACGCTGGCGAGCCTGGCGTCGGTGTCGGGTGGGGCCACCGCGGCTGGTGCACTCGCCATCCCGGCCGAGAGTCTCGGGGCCAGGATCCTCGACGAGGGACCGCTGGCCGTCGTCGCCGCCAGCGCTGCGCCCGAGGTGATTCCGACCGACTCGGGTACCGAGCCGTCGGAGCACGGCGCCGGTGATCCGTTCTCCGAGCCGATCGCCGACGGTCAGGTCAGCGCGTCGTAGCGGCCGAGGCCCCGCCGATCTATCTTCGGGCGCCGTGCACGACGGTTCAGGTGAAAGGCGACGCTCGCAACGGATCCTGAGTCGCCGGCAGGTGCTGGGCGGCGGGCTGGCGGGAGCCGCCGGCATCGTGACCGCGGCCGCGGTCGCGACCCCTGCCACCGACGCGGCCGCGGCAGTGCCATCGGGCGGTCCAAAATCCGACCACAAGAGCCCTCGGGTGCTCAGCGTCGACGGGCTGGCCGCCCCTATCGGACTCGGCCTCGACGACGTCTATTTCGCGTGGCATCTCGGTGACGACCGACGGGGCGCGGTCCAGAGTGCCTACCGGGTGGTGGTGTCGCGCCCCCGGCTGAGCGACGCGGGCGGCGCGGGGGGATCGTCGTCTCCGGTGGTATGGGACAGCGGTCGGGTGGCGTCTTCGCAACAGGCGTTCGTCGCCTACCGGGGAGCCGCACTCGCGCCCGACACCGTCTACCGCTGGACCGTGCAGTCGTGGCCGGCGTCGGGGGCTCCGAGCCCGTTCGCGCCGCATGCCACGTTCGAAACGGGGCTCGCCGACCGCGACTGGAGAGCCAAATGGATCGGGCGTTCTTTTCCCCAGGGGCCGGGCCCTGACGAGTACACCTACGCGCGCCGTGTGTTCGCGTTGTCGAGCGCGTCGATCGTCCGGGCCCGCGCCTATGTGTCGGGCGATCAGCAGTACGAGCTGTACGTCAACGGCAGTCGTGCCGGAAAGGGACAGGCGTACTCGTTCCCCGATTCGCAGTACTACGAGACCCTCGATGTGACCTCGCTGCTGCGGGCCGGGGCGTCCAACGTGGTGGGCATTGTCTCGAGCTGGCAGGGGGCGACCAAGGGACATCCCGCCGGCAAGCCCGGTGTGCTGGCACAGATCTCGGTGCTGCATCGAGACGGGCGCCGTGAGATCGTCGTGACCGACGGCTCGTGGCGGGTTCGCAAGGGCCCCTGGTTGCCCGGCACCCAACGTGACCTCGAGGGTGATCTGGTCGACTTCACCGAGAACATCAACGGGCCCGATGAGCCCGTGGGTTGGGAGTCACCGGGTTTCGACGACAGCGCCTGGGCCCGGGCCACGGTGCTCGGGTCGACCGGAGTGTCGCCGTGGCGGCACCTGGTGTCGGCGCGTACGCGCATCGTGGAGGAGCCCGTCCAGGCTGTGACACTCAACCGCCTGGCGTCGGGAGCCGTGGTCGCCGATTTCGGCAAGGTGTACGCGGCGGTGCCCACCGTCACCTTCCACAACGGTGTGGCCGGACGACTCGTCACGATGCGCGCCGGCTACCTGCTCGACGAACCCGCCGCCGGCCAATCGTTCTCCGGCGTGCCGGGGCAGGTGTCGACGACGCGCGGCACCCAGCACACCGACATGAGCTACAGCTTGGTCCAGCGCGGTGGCCTTGAGGAGTTCCATCCTTTCGACTACCTGGGGTTCCGCTACTTCCAGATCGACGACCCCGGAGAGACCCTGACACCCGCTGACGTCGTGGCCCGCACACGCCACGCGGCTGTTCCCGACGAGCACGCCGCATCGTTCGCGTCGTCGTCGGCCACGATCGACGCGGTGTTCGAGCTCGGACGTCATTCGGCCCTCTTCGGTGCCCAGGAGCAGTGGATCGACACCCCGACGCGAGAGAAGGGCCCCTGGTTGTGGGACGGGTTCAACGAGTCCCAAACCGCCATGGTGGCGTTCGGGGAGCAGAACGTCACCCGTAAGTCGTTGCTCGAGTTCGCGCAGTCCCAGCGCCGCTACTGGGTGAAGAGCGGTTCCATCAACAAGATCTATCCCACCGGCCTGGGCGCCGAGGACATCAACGAGTACACCGAGATCTACCCCGAGTGGGTGTGGCAGTACTGGATGCGCACTGGTGACCGCGCCCTGCTCGCCGCGGTGTATCCGGTGCTCGTCAACATCGCCGGCTACGTCGACACCTATGTCGATCCGTCGACCAACCTCGTCGACGACCTTCCGGCGACGAGTGTCTACTACTCGTACCCGATCGTTACGAGAATCAACGTGTTGGGTGCGAACGTGTTCCGACGTGCCGCGGATGCCGCCGCCGCCCTGGGCCGCCCCTCGGGCGAGGTCACGAGGCAACGACGCAAACAAGCACAGCTCACCGCCGCGATCAACCGCCACCTCACACGACCCGACGGCACCTACGTCGACGGAATCGACAACAACGGGGCGAAAATGACGACGGCTTCGCAGTACGCCAACGCATGCGCCCTCGCCTACGGCGTCGTTCCCCAGAATCGCCGGTCCAAGGTGGCGGCCTATGTGGCCGGATTCGGCATGGGCGTGCCGGTGAGCAGCGCCACCGAGGTGTTGCGGGGCTTGGCGGACAACGGCCACGTCGACGACATGGTCCGGATCCTGACCGACCCCGCCCATGACGGCTGGGCCAACATCCTGGCGCAGGGGGGCACCTACACCTGGGAGGTGTGGGAACCGTCGGACGCGGCGGGGGACAGCATGTCCCACGGCTGGGGCTCCAACGTGCTCGTCGAGATCCAACAGACGTTGCTGGGGGTCCGTCCCACGAGCCCCGGGTACGCGTCGTTCGATGTCTCGCCGCCGCCCTCGGGTCTCGACTGGGCCGGCGGGACCGTTCCCACCCCGCGGGGGACCATCGCCGTGGCATGGCGCCGACCGGCGTCGCCGGGTTCGGAGTTCGTCCTCGACGTCACCGTCCCCGCCAACGCGTCGGCCACGGTGCATCTGTCGGCAGCCGGCCCTCATGACGTCACCGACGGAGGTCGGCCCTTGCGCGGAGCGCCGGGCATCGGTCAGGTGACGGCTCGCCAAGGAAAGGTCGTCGTCGGTGTCGGCGCCGGGCACTACGAGCTGCGCGCCGCGCCGGGCCGGTAGCCACCCCGGCCGGTAGCCGCCGGGCCACGATGGGTCCTTCGGTCAGGATGGGGACATGAGCCCCGCCCCCAACTCTTCCGACGACCAGGACAGCATCAGGCTCGAGCCCTTCACCGGGCCGTGGGCTGACGACGACCCCGACGCCAATTTCAAAGCTGACGTGGCGCTCTACGCGCAGGTCGACCCCATGGTCACGATCCGCACGCTGAGCGGGAACGTGGGCGTCCCCGCCGGCGCGCTGGTGCGCTACGTGTTGGCGAAGTACGCCACCGGCGGGAGCGGTGGCCTGTTGGAGCTCGGCCCCACCATGGTCCATCGACTCTGGGAGCCGATCGAGCGGGCCGAGCGCGACGGCTCTTCCGAGGCGCGTCTCGATGCCTACCGCCAGTTGCGCCAGATGATCCAGTGGCTGAGGCTCCCCCTCGAGGACCCGTCGATCTACCCCGAGCAGCGCTGATCCGCGGGCCACTTCGAAGCCGGGGCCATTAGCGTGAGAGGTGCCCGACGCCGGACCGCAGCACGGAGGAAATCGCCATGACCGAGACGCACGACGCCGACGCCCCGCACTGGCGGGGGATCAACCACCTGGCGCTGATCACCGACGACATGGACGCCACGGTGCGCTTCTACCACGGCGTCCTCGGGGCCCGACTGGTGGCCACGATCGGCACACCGCAGTTCCGCCACTACTTCTTCGAATTCGGCGCGCAGAACACGGTGGCCTTCTTCGAGTACACCGGCATGGCTCTCGAGCGTTTCGCCAAGCCCGCCGGCGTCCCCGACCCACGGGCGGTGCAGTTCGACCACCTTTCGTTCAACCTTCCCGACGAACACGCCCTCCTCGACCTGCGCGACCGCCTCAAGTCCGCGGCGTGCGAAGTGACCGATGTCGTCGATCACGGCTTCATCCGGTCGATCTACTTCACCGACCCCAATGGCATCGCCCTCGAGGCGTCGTGGTGGGCGCTCGACGCCACCGGTCGGCCTGCGGACTACGGAGACGATCGACTGTTCTCGGACCCGAACCCCGTTCCCGCCGTGGGCGAAATCCGCGCACGGGGCCAGGTGAGTTCGGTCCCTTCCACCCGCCTCTGCTGATCCCCGCCGCCGTTACCGCGACTGGTCGGTGACGCCGACCCGTCGTCGCGTCGGGGCGGAGCTCAGGTCGTGGTGGAGTTGAAATTGAGCGTGAAGGGGACCGATGTCGGCTTGAACAACCATTTCGGCACGGTCTTCCCGTTGATCCGCACCTGGACGGTCACGAGGGAGGCGCTCATGCTGACCGTCAGCTGTCCGTTGGCCGGGTTGAACTCCTTGACCTGACCCCCCTGGAGGGTGGCCGCGAAGACGGGGGAGAAGCTCTGTGGGGTGTGGACCTCGGTCCAGCACGGCGCCCACGCAGCGACCACGACGGTGTAGTTCGTAGCCCGCACCGACACCGAGGCGCTGGCGACGCCGGTGTTGTTCAACGAGACGAGCGCCGGATGCGCGGGGTGCGCGGGCGTTCCCGGTCCGGTGGCGACGTTCCCGCCGGGCACGGTGGGGACCGTGGTGCCGACGTGGTGGACCACGTGGATGTCCGCCAGGAGCTGAGGGTCGTAGTGCTGGAGGGCCAGCGCTCCGAGCGCCACGGCGAGCACGGTCACGGTGACCCAGATCGCGCCCCGCAGGATCAGCGGGACGGCCCGGGGAGGTGCGTAGACGGGTGGCACGGCAGGGAACGCGCCGGTGGCGCTGAAGGCTCCGGTATCGGTGTGCCCGTTGACCGCGGGGAGCTCGGAACGCCGCACCCCGGGGACCTCGTCGGTCTGGGTGAAGGCGCGCAGGTGGGTGCCGTCACCGGGGTAGCGGCTCAGATGGCCGGCGGAAGCCGATTCGCCGAGGTAGACGCTCTGGGTCCGGTCCCCGTTGGTCGATCCGTTCCCGGCCGCCCCGGCGCCGTCGAACCCGGCCAGGGAGGTTCCCCAGTGCTTCTCCACCACTCCGGCGAATTCGTCACCGTCGACCTCGACGAGGTCGCTGTAGCGGCGCACCGCGGTCCGCGCCGAGCGCAGGTCGGGAAACTGCGAGAGATCGCCGGATTCGAGCGCTTCGAGCTGGGCCAACGCCACGCCGGTCCGGTCCTGGATCTCGACCAGGCCCGTGTCCGAGGCCTCGCGGGCGGCGCGTAGAGCCGTGCCGACGTCGGCGGGCGTCGAGCCCGGTTTCTGGCGTCGTCCCCCGCGGCGCCGCATCCTTCTGTCGCTGGCTGCGGTAACCACGTGTGCCCTCCCTACGGCCCCCCAAATTGTACTGCGAAGTCTCGAAACCCGGTCTTCGCCATGTCATCGGCGCGTTCGGCCGGATCCTGGATCCCTCTGGACGGTGTTCGGCGTCGATCACCGTCCGGAGCTCGCCGCCGGTGGTGCCCGTGCGGCGACCGGGCTCCGGCTGGACGCCTCTGGCTGGGGGGGGCAATTTCCTATCACCTCTGCATCCGCCCGACGGCGACCCACCGTGTCGTGCCGGCACTGTGCGTGACCACACGGACACGGTCGACGATTCTCGGCGGTCGAGGGCCGGTCCGACGGCGGCTCGAGCCGGCCCCCCGCCCGGCCGTTCCCGGTGTCGACCGCCCGCCCCCGTTCGGACGCGACGAGCATCGTGGTGGTCACCGAACGTGAAAACCCGCCATCTCTCAGGCTCAACCGGGCCGGACTGACGGGGACGTCAGGCCTGACATTTGTGTCAGGAAACGCTAACGTTGGCGGCCAGGGGCGGTGGGCGTGGTGACATCGAACGTCCTGGGTGATTCGCACGACACCTTGGTCTTGGGTGCCACCGGAGCCCGGTGCGAGAGGAGTGCGGATGCAGGCTGAACAAGAGAGCGCGGGCACGTCTGCCGGCATGGTGGCCGATCTGGCCTCCTCGGACGATCCGCGCGCGATCTCCCGCACGCTGCGCGA
>JADGOL010000203.1 GCA_017882995.1 Acidimicrobiales bacterium
CGCTCGAGCGCGGCGTCCTTCTCGAGGTGCTTGCGGTACTCGTCGAGCGTGGTGGCGCCGATGGTCTGCAGCTCGCCGCGAGCCAGCATGGGCTTGAGGATCGAGGCGGCGTCGATGGCTCCTTCGGCCGCGCCGGCACCGACGAGGGTGTGCAGCTCGTCGATGAACAGCACGATGTCGCCGCGGGTACGGATCTCCTTCAGCACCTTTTTCAGGCGCTCCTCGAAGTCACCGCGGTAGCGGCTGCCCGCCACGAGGGCTCCGAGGTCGAGGGTGTAGAGCTGCTTGCCCTTGAGGGTCTCGGGCACGTCGTTGGCCACGATGCGCTGGGCCAGTCCTTCGACGATGGCCGTCTTGCCGACACCGGGCTCGCCGATGAGGACCGGGTTGTTCTTGGTGCGCCGACTCAGCACCTGCATGACGCGCTGGATCTCCTTCTCGCGCCCGATGACCGGGTCGAGCTTGGAGTCACGCGCCAGTTGGGTCAGGTTGCGACCGAACTGGTCGAGCACCGGAGAGCCCGTGGGCGTCTCCGAAGCCGACGATCCGGGCCCCGCACCGACGGACTCCTTGCCCTGGTATCCCGACAGGAGCTGGATGACCTGCTGGCGCACCCGGGCCAGATCCGCACCCAGGCTCACGAGCACCTGGGCGGCCACGCCCTCGCCCTCGCGCACGAGGCCGAGGAGCATGTGCTCGGTACCGATGTAGTTGTGGCCGAGCTGCAGGGCCTCTCGCAGTGAGAGCTCGAGGACCTTCTTCGCCCGGGGGGTGAAGGGCGGGGACCCGGTCGGGGCCGTGCCCGACAGGCCGATGGTCTCCTCCACCTTCTCACGCACCGCCTCGAGCGAGACTCCGAGCTGCTCGAGGGCCTTGGCCGCGACGCCCTCGCCCTCGTGGATGAGGCCCAGAAGGATGTGCTCGGTGCCGATGAAGCTGTGGTTGAGCAGGCGCGCTTCCTCCTGCGCCAGCACCAACACCCTCCGCGCCCGATCAGTGAAGCGTTCGAACACCAGACCGCCTCCCTCGACGGCTCGACTCCTGAGCGAAGTCTACCGGGCGTGCTGTAGCAACAAACACCCAGAGCCCTCGTTTCCCTCGAGCGTAAGGTCCCAAATGCATCCCCCATTCCTTCGGCACACCGGGCCCGAATCCTGACCCGAACCACCGACCGTAGTCACCGGGCCCGCACAAACCTGTGCAAGCACCGAGCACCGGAAGAGCCGGCTCCGGGCCAAGTCCCTGGCCACAGCGGTCGCGGCGGCCCCACGTTGTCCCGACTTCGGGTCCTTCGCCTATCGTTCCCCCTGGTGGACACCGCCTCACTGCTGTCACTCCCCTTCCTCCAAGACGACCTGTCGCGGCTGGAACCCGAGCTCCGGGACGCCGTCAGCTCGGGTGACCGCTTCCTCGACGAGGTCACCACCCATCTCATCGCGGCCGGGGGCAAGCGCCTGCGCCCCTGCCTGGCCCTGGCTTCGGCCACCGGAGGTGGTCGGACGGCGACCTCCGACGACCTCCAGGGCGCCGTCGCCGTCGAGCTCGTCCACCTGGCCTCGCTCTACCACGACGACGTCATGGACGAGGCGCTGGTGCGCCGCAACGTCGAAAGCGTCAACGCCCGCTTCGGCAACCTCGTCGCCATCGTGGCCGGTGACTTCCTCCTGGCCCGCTCGGCCGAGATCGCGGCGTCGCTCGGGACCGAGATCGCGGGGCTCCTCGCCAACACGTTGGGGCTGTTGTGCCAGGGCCAGGTCACCGAGGTCCGCTCGGCCTACAGCACCGAACGCACCGAGGACGACTATCTCCAGACCATCGAGGGCAAGACCGCCGCGCTCATGTCCACGTCGTGTCGCATCGGTGCGCTCACCGGTGGGTTGGCGCGCAGCGAAGTGGACGTGCTCACGAATTTCGGACGTTGCTTCGGCATGCTCTTCCAACTGCGCGACGACATCCTCGACGTGGTCGCCACCGACGAGGAGCTCGGCAAGCCCGCCGGCCAGGACCTCGCCGAGGGGATCTACACCTTGCCCGTCCTCCTCGCCCTGCAAGACCCCGGCACCGGGCCGGAGCTGCGGCCCCTGCTCGGCGCGCCACTCGACCAACCCGAACGGGACAAGGCGCGTTCGATCGTGGCCGAGTCCGGTGCCATCGCCGACACCGTCGCCGCCAGTCAGCGTTTCGTCGACAAGGCGGTGGAAGCGGCCGAAGCAGTGACCGAGCGCTCGCTCGGACGCGCCCTGGGGGACCTGGCCCGGTCGCTGCTCGAGGGTCTTCCCGTCTCGAGGTAACACCGCCGCCGGCGCGCCTCGCGCTGGCGGCGTGAGCGTTCGGGACTCAGCGTTCGGGACTCAGCGTTCGGGACGCAGTGTCGGGAAGGCGATGACCTCGCGGATGTTGGCCACGTCCGCGAGCAGCATCACCAGCCGGTCGATCCCGATGCCGAGGCCGGCGGTGGGGGGCAGGCCGTGCTCGAGGGCACGCAGATAGTCCTCGTCGATGGCCATGGCCTCCTCGTCGCCACCGGCGCGCGCCGAGGCCTGGGCCTCGAAGCGACTGCGCTGGTCCTCGGGATCCACCAACTCGGAGAAGGCGTTCACGAGCTCGCGCCCGGCCACGATGGCCTCGAAGCGCTCGACGAGGTCGGGGTCGGACCGGTGCCGGCGCGACAAGGGAGAGACCTCGGCGGGGAAGTCCATCACGTACACCGGTCCCCACAGGTGGGGCTCGGTCGTCTTCTCGTACAGCTCGAGCAGGAGCTTGCCCGCCCCCCACGCCGGGTTGGGCTCGACACCGACCGCGGCGATGCGCCGACGTAATTCGTCGATGTCGGTGTGCACGTCGACGGGCTCCCCGGTGGCCTCGCTCACGAGCTCGGCCATCGTGGCCCGCCGCCACGGCGGGGTGAGGTCGAGGTCGCGGTTTTGATAGGAGATGGCCGTGGCGCCACACAGCTCCGACGCAAGCCCCGACACCAACTCCTCGACCAACACCGCCAGGTCCCCATAGTCCGCGTAGGCCTGGTAGAGCTCGAGCATCGTGAACTCGGGGTTGTGGCGCGGGGAGAGTCCCTCGTTGCGAAACACCCGGGCGATCTCGAACACCTTCTCGAACCCACCCACCACGAGGCGCTTGAGGTAGAGCTCGGGAGCGATGCGAAGGAACAGATCCGCGTCGAGCGCGTTGTGGTGCGTGACGAAGGGCTTGGCGAGCGCCCCCCCGGGGATGACGTGGAGCACCGGCGTCTCGACCTCGACGAATCCCTTGTCCTCGAGGCGGCGTCGCACCGAGCTGATGAGCCGGCTCCGCAGCGTCAGGATCTCGCGGGTCCGCTCATTCGCCCACAGGTCGACCTCGCGCTGACGAAACCGCGTCTCGACGTCTGAGACGCCCTTCCACTTGTCACCGAAGCCGCGTCGGGCCTCGGCCAAGAGCACCCACGTGTGGACCTGCACCGACAGCTCGCCCTTGCGGGTGCGCACGATCTTGCCCGTGGCCCCCACCCAGTCCCCGAGCGACAACCGGGTGAAGGCCTCGAAGTCGGCGGTGATCTTCGCCAGCGCGAAGAGCTGCACCTGGCCCGACGAGTCGCGCAGGGTGGCGAAGGCCAGGCGCCCCTGGGGGCGCATCAACATGACCCGTCCCGCGACGGCGACGACGTCCTCGCTCTCCTCCCCAGGCCCGAGCGAGCCGTACCGGTCGTGCAGCGCGGCGGCTTCCGCGGTCCGATCGAACGAGTAGGGGACGTCGGCCACGAGGAGCGAGGCTATCGGTTCGACCCGATCCCCCCGACGACCCGGTCTACCCCGATTTCACGTTGCGCTCGTAGACCAGCCGCAGTCCGTGCAACGTGAGCCACGGCTCTCGGTGGTCGATGGTCTGCGACAGCGGGGCGATGATCTCCGACAGCCCGCCCGTGGCGACCACCGTGGCGTGGCCGAGCTCGGCGATGATGCGGCTGCACATGCCGTCGACCTGCGCCGCGTACCCGTACAGCGCGCCGGACTGGATCGATTCGACGGTGGACTTCCCGATGACGCTGCGCGGTTCGACGAGCTCGACGCGCCGCAGCGCGGCGGCGTGATGGAACAGCGCGTCCATGGAGATGGCGATGCCGGGCGCGATGGCCCCGCCGAGGTACTCACCCGCCCCCGAGATGGCGTCGAAGGTGGTGGCCGTGCCCAGGTCCACCACGATGCAGGGCCCGCCGTAGAGGTCATAGGCGCCGATGGCATTGGCGATGCGATCGGCACCGACCTCCTTGGGGTTGTCGTAGAGGATCGGCATGCCCGACCGCACGCCGGGCTCGAGCACCACGCACGGGACGTCGAACCACCGACCCGCCATCTGGCGCAGGGCCGTGGTCACCCGCGGCACCGAGGAGGTCACCGCCATGCCCGTCGCCACCTCGTCGACGTCCATGCCGTCGAGGTTCAACAGCTCCGACAGCAACAGCGCGTGCTCGTCGGGGGTGCGGTCGGCGACGGTCGACAACCGCCAGTGGTGGGTGAGACCGGCCGGCTCGGGAGGAACGGGCGGGGCGGGGCGGCTCCCGGCGGGGGGATCGTCGCCGGCAGCCAACGAGAACAGGCCGATCACCGTTTCGGTGTTCCCCACGTCGATGGCGAGCAGCACGGTCAGTCCTCCACGAGGTCGAGCCCGAGATCGAGTATCGGCGCCGAATGGGTGATGGCCCCCACCGAGATCAGGTCCGCACCCGCAGCGGCAAAGGCGGGCGCGGTGTCGAGGGTCACGCCGCCCGAGGCCTCGACGAGCACGGTCCCCGGCGCGCCGCGCGCCCGCACGAGCGCCACGCATTCCGACACCAGTGACGGCGTCATGTTGTCGAGGAGCACCGCCGAGACCCCGGCGTCGACGGCTTCGGACACCTGCTCGGGGCGGTCGCACTCCACCTCCACCATCCGGCCCGGCCACGCCCGTCGCGCCGCGGCGACGGCTTCGGTGATCCCGAGCCGGCCCAGATGGTTGTCCTTCACGAGCACGGCGTCGGACAACCCGGCGCGGTGGTTCCAGCCCCCTCCGGCCCGCACGGCCGCCTTCTCGAGCACCCGCAGGCCCGGCGTCGTCTTTCTCGTGTCGAGCACCCGGGTGGCGCTGTTGGCGGCGGTCACGGCGTCGACGAACTGTCGGGTCATGGTGGCCACCCCCGACAGGTGACAGAGGAAATTGAGCGCGGTCCGCTCGGCGGTGAGGATCGACCGCATCGGCCCCGACACCTCGGCCACCACCGACCCCGGCACCAGCCACTCACCGTCGAGGATCTGCCAGTCCACCGCCAACGTGGCGTCGATCTGCGAGAACGCCTCCAGCGCGCACAGCCGACCGGCCAGGACCCCGTCGGCGCGCGACACCACACGGACCCGGCCCACGTCGCCCTCGGGCACGAGCATGGCGGTGAGGTCCCCGAGGGGACCGACGTCCTCGGAGATCGCCCTCGCCACCGCGGCACGCACGGCGTCCACAGGAGGATCGGGTGGGCCCGAGGACGGCCACACCCCGAGCAACGCGTCGGCGTCGATCTCGATGCCGGCGTGGGCGTCGGCGGCGGCGCCGGCGTCGGTGTGGGTGAGGCGAGGGGTCACGACTGGGTCCTCGGGTGCGGAGGCAGTGTCCCGGGCGTGGCCACGGCGCGGTGGACGAGGCGACAGCGCCACTGCGGACGCGCCTCGGGGAAGTCACGCCGGGCGTGCGCGCCCCGCGTCTCCTCACGCACATAGGCGGCTCGCAGCAACGCACCCGACACGGTCACCAGGTTGGCGAGCTCACCGGCGGCGCGCCCCGCCCCGCCCACGATGTGCGGCGAGTTGGCAGCGTCGGTGGCGGAGTCGGTACCAGCGTCAGCGGCGGTTGCCGAGAGGAGATGGCGGGCCACCGCACCCACTTCCGCCGCCGCCGTCCTCAGGGACTGGGGCGAGCGCACCACGCCCGCACCTTCGATCATGGCCCGTTGCAGACGTTCGCGCAGCTTGGCCACGTCGATGTCGGCCGACGATCCCGTGTCGCTGCGCACCGTCGGTGGTGGTGGCGTGTCGGGCGTCTCGGGCCCGGTGTCCTCGTCGGAGTCGACGCCGGTGTCGACGTCGATGCAGGCGATCTCTCCCGCCGTGGTCGCACCGGCCGAGCCCGACAGATAGCGCATCACCCCGGTGTCCTCGGGCCCGTCGCGACCCGACGCGATCGCTTCGGCCAGGCGGGCCCCGAACACCATCCCTTCGAGCAGTGAGTTCGACGCCAACCGGTTGGCTCCGTGGACACCCGTGCAGGCCACCTCGCCCACCGCCCACAACCCCGGCAAAGCGCTCGCCCCGTCGAGATCGGTGACGATGCCCCCCGACAGGTAGTGGGCGGCCGGCGCGATGGGCAACCAGTCCACCGCAGGGTCGAGCCCCGCGGCGGCGAGGGACGCGGCGACCGTCGGGAACCTCTCGCCGAAGGACTCGAGCCCCGTGGCGTCGAGCCACAGGTATCCCACGCCCTGCGCGGCCATCCGGTCGGCCATGGCCCGGCTGACGACGTCGCGCGGGGCGAGCTCTTCGACGAACTGCTCGCCATTGGCGTCGCGCAGCAGCGCGCCGTGGCCCCGCAGCGCCTCGGACAGCAAGGGGCGGGGCATGGCCGGATGGTGCAGCGCCGTGGGGTGGAACTGGAAGAACTCGAGGTCTGCCACCGGCACCCCGGCGCGCAATGCCATGGCGACGCCGTCCCCGGTGGCCTCGGGCGGGTTGGTGGTCACCGCGTAGACCTGGCCCGCACCTCCCGTGGCCAGCACGACCTGGGCGGCCCGCACCTCTTGCCGGGCGCCTTCGGGATCGAGGGCCCGGACACCGACGCACCGCCCCGCCTCGACGATGAGGTCCATGGCGAACCACTGCTCGAGGACCGCGGCCGCGCTGCGGCGCACCGCCGAGACCAGCGCCCGTTCGACCTCGGCCCCCGTGGCCGCGCCCCCGGCGTGCAGGACGCGCGCCGTGGAGTGCCCACCTTCTCGGGCCAGGGCGAGGTCACCACCGGCCTCGCGATCGAACACCGCACCGAGACCGATCAGCTCGTCGACACGACCCGGACCTTCATCGACGAGCACCCGCACCGCGTCGACGTCGCACAGTCCGGCTCCCGCCGCCAACGTGTCGGCCAGATGGAGGTCGGTGGAGTCCTCGTCGCCACCCACCGCGGCGGCGATCCCGCCTTGGGCCCAGCGCGTCGTCGACTGGGCCAGATCGGCCTTGGTGAGCACACCGACCCGCAGGCCCGCCGGTGTGGCCAACCGGACCACGGCGGACAGGCCGGCCACACCCGATCCGAGGACGAGAACGTCGAGCTTCACTGGTCGCGCCCCCGAGCGCGGGCCGGGCGCCGGCCTCAGCCCGTGACGGCCGGGCGCAGCGCGTCGTCGAGCTGCTCCACGGTGAGGTCCACCACGGCGTTGGTGGCGTCCACGTGGACGACGGTGGGCTCGAAGCCGACCAACTCGGCCACTTCGTAGTCCGCGTAGGTGATCACGATCACCTTGTCCCCCCGGTGCACGAGCCGCGCCGCGGCGCCGTTGAGACACACCTCGCCGGGGCCGCCCACGATGGCGTAGGTCTCGAAGCGCGCTCCGTTGTCGATGTCGAGCACGGTCACCTGCTCGTACTCGAGGATGTCGGCGAGCGTCATCAACTCGGGATCCAGGCTGATCGAGCCGACGTAGTCGAGGTTGGCGTCGGTCACCGTGGCCCGGTGGATCTTGGACTTCATCATCCGCCGGCGCATGTCAGCGCTCCTCTCCGGTATTGACGAGCACGCGATCCTGACGCACCGACACAGCAGCCGACGCACACGCGCTTTCGTTGTCGATGAGCCGCACCCCGCCGACGCGCGCCGCGACGAGGAGCCGCACCTCGCCCAAGACCTCGGTCGGGCACTCCAAGGTGGAGGGGTCGACCACCACGGCGTAGTCGGGCGTCACGAGTGGCTCGGCCACGAGCACGGCCGTCATGACCGCGGTCACACGCACGGGATCGCGCTCCCCGCGCTCGACACAGGTTCGCCCGGCCCGAAGCGCCCGGTGCAGAGCCAGCGCGGCGCGCCGTTGCCCGGGCTCCAACCGGGTGTTGCGACTCGACATGGCCAACCCGTCGACCTCGCGCACCGTGGCGCACCCCACGATCGTCACCGGAATCGACAGGTCGGCGACCATGCGCCGGACCACGGCGAGTTGCTGGAAGTCCTTCTCCCCGAAGTAGGCGCGGCACCGCCCCGACAAAGCGAAGAGCTTGGCCACCACCGTCGACACCCCGTCGAAATGCCCCGGACGCGACGCCCCCTCGAGCCCTTCGCTCACGCCCTCGACGTGCACCGTCGACGCCATGCGGGCCGGTTGGGCGCCGTACATCTCCTCTACCGGCGGCGCGAACACGAGCGATGCCCCTGCGGACCGGGCCACGGCGACATCCGCGTCGAGGTCACGCGGATAGGCGGCGAGGTCGGCGGCGTCGTTGAACTGCAGAGGGTTGACGAATACCGTCACCGCCACGACGTCGCACTCCGCGGTGGCGCGCTCGACGAGTGCGATGTGCCCGGCGTGCAGTGCCCCCATGGTCGGGACGAGCCCCACGCTGCGCCCGAGGGCCCGTTCGGTGTCGAGCACGTCGGAGAACTCCTGCGCGCTGGCCACGACCCGCATCACCTTGGCCCGCCGGGGTCGACGACCGCCGGCGCGCGCCTCGGGGCGACCCGCCCCGTCGGAACTCGTCAGGGCGAGGGTGGCGCCGGTCTCGGCGCCGTCGGTGACGCAGCGGTCTGTGGCGGCGCTGTCATGCACGGCACGCTCGGTGGCCAGTCGCCGCGCCAGGGCCACGCCGGCCTCGTAGCCGGGGATCTCGGCGGGGTCGAGGGTCTGGCGGTGGCGTTCGAGCGTGGTGTCGTCGCCGCGCGCGGCGGGACCGGTCAGCGCCGCGCCGGGGCCGAGCTCGACGACGTCGGTCAGTGCGGCCCGGGCGAGGCCCACAAAGGCCTCGAGGTCCAACCCAGCCGAGGTCGCCACCCGCTCCACCTGGCCCATGAGCGCCACCAGGTGATTCGAGGCGATGCAGGCCGCGGCGTGGTACGCGGCCCGGTGCTCGTCCTCGACGACCACGACGTTGCCGTCGAGGACGCCCGCCAGCTCGGCGGCCACGGGGTCACCGGCCACGGCGAAGGTGATCCCGCTGCGGAGCCGCACCCGGCCGACCTCGGCCGAGGGCAGCGGCACGAGCGGGTGCAGCGACGCCCGGCGGGGGTGCGGGGCCAACACGTCGAGACCGAGTGCGCCCGAAAGATGGACGACCACGGTGTCGGGCTCGGGCCGGACCCGGGCGGCGACCTCGGCGATGGCGGCGTCGGGTGTGGCGATCACGAGGACGTCCACGCCCCGGGCCGCGGATGTGACGTCGTCGTGGCGCGTCAGGACGTCTCGGACATCACATCCGGCGTCGGCGAGCGCCGCAGCCAATGAGCGACCGGCCCTTCCCGGACCGATCAGGGAGACAGTTGTCACGAGACACCTCTCTGCGCTCCAGCCCCTCATCGAGGGTGCCGGTCGCTCCAGGCGATCGGATCAGTACCCACCCAGTCTACCCACCACCTCGACCGCTCCACCAGCCCCTTCTCGGGCCCCGGGGGGCACGAGATCGGGGGCCAGTTCCGCCAACGGGTCGACCACGAACCGTCGCTCCCACATGCGCGGATGCGGCACGACCAGGTCAGCCTCGTCGACGACCAGATCTCCGACGAGGAGCACGTCGACGTCCAAGGTGCGCGGGCCCCACCGCACCTCCCGCCGGCGCTGCGCGTCGGCTTCGAGTCGGCGGGCCACCGCGAGGAGCCCCCGAGGCCCGAGCTCGGTGTCGAGCTCGACGACGAGGTTCAGGAAGGGCCCCTGGCCCGGCGGTCCGCCCACGGGCTCGGTCTCGTACAAGCTCGACACGGCCACCACGTCGGCCAGCCCCGCCACGGCTCGCCGGAGCTGGGCCTCGCGGTCACCGAGATTGGAGCCCAGACCGAGAAAAGCGCGCACGGCCGTCGCTCACCGGCGCCGATGGATGCGCACCCCGGTCGAGGCGACCCGGCTGGCGAGGGGCGGGCTCAGCTTGCGCAGCACCACGGTCACGGCGTCGATGCGCCGATCCTCGAGTA
>JADGOL010000024.1 GCA_017882995.1 Acidimicrobiales bacterium
TCGCTCGTGGGGCGCCGTCCCGCGCTGCTCGTCGTCGGGACGGGGCGGTGCCAGGCGGATTGGCGCGTCGAGCTCGGCTACCCGGGATTGGTGGCTGCCCTCGGTCGCGATGCCCAGGTGGCGCCGTGCCGGGTTGTCGGGGTCTGGCCCCAAAGTGGCCAGGTCCGGGTTCTTCCCGTCGACCTCGTCGCGCTGCGCGCCACGGCGACGGCAGTCGTTGCCGCCGTGGCGACGTGGGTCGACAGCCGGATCGAGGCAGAGCGAGGTGCCGCTGCAGGCGTGCCCGGCGCAGTTGGGGTCTCGGTCGACGGCGCTGTCGCCTGAGCCCTCCCGACAAAGCCCCGGTCTACGTCCTGATCCGAGGTCTACTCCGAGCGCCCGGGCTTACTCGGTGTGACAGGTCGCACCGGGAGGCGGTGGCACGTCCAGCGCCGGGTTCCGGTCGAAGAACCCGTGGGGTACCAACATGAACCCGGCGTACTCGACCGGCATGACCGGCCAGTCTTCGGGCCGCGGGACATGGGTGACGCCGAAGGTGTACCAGAGGACGATGTCTCTCTCGACGATGGACCGGTCCGCGGCCGTCCATCGAGGCAGCCCGTCCCCACCGGCGTGCTGGTTGGGATAGTCGCCCGCAGCGCGCCGCTCGTCGGGGGCGTAGGGAGTGACCCACAGATTGCGTGTCGCGAAGCCGGCCCGTTGGGCCACGCTCGAGTCCGGGTTGGCGAGCAGGGTGGGCGTCGATCCGGGAACGAGTTTGTAGGCGACGGGGATTCCGAGTCGGTTCTCAGACCGGGGGTTGACGATCTTCCAGTAGCGGCTGGTGGCGGGGTTTATCACGCGACGTGCCGCGGTCTCGGTCTCGAGCAGGGTCGTCACCGGCGCGAAGGCGTTGGACCACGGATTGTCCGGGCCCGGTGGCACCGGGTGGGTGTCCACCTCGTGCACCGAATTGGAGGGACCGTCGACATCGGCGTCGAGTCGGACGTTGAACAGATGCTGATGAAAGGGCGCCGCGAGCTGCGGAGCCACCATCGATGCGAACTCCGGTTGTTCTCCGGGTGCCACCGCCATGGTCGACAAGATGCCCGTGAGCTTCACTTCGAATTGGATCGTCCCGTCGAGGTAGAAGTACCAGAAGAAGCCGTAGTCGTAGTTGCCTACGGTGGCGATCGAGCTCACCACCAATCGACGGGACCTGCGAACCTCGTTTCGCTCCGATCGCGGGTCGTTGTGCTTCCAGAGGATCCCGTAGTCCTCCTCGTGCATGCAGATGGCGTTCTGCACGACGTAAGGGTGACCGCGCTCAGAGCTGAACACGGCGTCGAAGTAGTGGATGACTCCCAGACAGTCACATCCCAGAGCCAGGGAGTTGGCCATTCGCCCGAGCCCCCATTCCCCGGCGTCGAAGGCGTTCTTCCAGCCGTGCATGGGCCCGGGATCTCCGTACGGAACGACCATCTCGGTGACCGCGGCGCGAAAGAGGATGGGACGGACTCGTCCTTGGTCCTCGTAACCGACGTCGTGGAGGATGAGTCCCTCGACCGAGTCCATCGACACCCGCAGAGACCACTTCTGCCAGTGGACCAGGTTGCCCTCCACCGAGAAGCTCGGGCCCTCGGGCTGGGTGATCTCGACGGGCTTCAGATCGTCACGCAGCGAAACGGATTCGGGGTAGTAGTTGCCGCACTCGGTCGGTATGGGGACGACCCCGGTGTCGACGATCTCGAGGACCTCGCCTCGAGCCATGTCGACAAAGGCGACGACGCCCTCGATGGGGTGCGCATAGCCGTTGTCCTCGGGTGTGTGGCGGACGTAGAACAAGCAACGACAGATCCGCCGACCCTCTTCGTGGGAGACGCCGAATGACCCCGCCGGCCACGGGTCGATCTGCACGGTCTCGAGGTCCTCGATGCCTCGCTTGCGCATGGCCTCTTGCCACTGGGCGTTCTCCTGGACCGCCACGATGGCGGCGAACGACTCCTCGAACAGCAGGCCGGGCCGGACGCCGAGGACAGGGGTGATCGAGAGCTCGCCTGTTGCAAGTGAGGCCACCACTTCGACGACGTCTGCTTCGGGCCCCGCCACGAGCATGAGTCGCACTCGCCGAGACAAGGACTGTCCCGGTGACCACGCCCGCACCTGCGCCTTGCTCGGCTCCGCCAAGCCGATGTAGGCGAACCGGGTCGCCTCGGTGAACGTCGGGTGGCTCTTCACGAGTGCCACGGCCGCGGCGATCTCGGCGGCTGTCAAGGCCGCGAGCGGGTGCTGGACCTCTGTCGAGGACACGCCCTGCGCCACGAGTTCCCTCTGTCCGTTCGATTCCGGTGTTTCGGTCGATGTCACGTGCGTTTGCCGTGGTCACGGTAGGTGGAGTCCGCCCGGAGCGGCAAATGGATCAGGCGGGTCCCAGCGTGCGTCTGAACACGAAGAACACTCGGCTCACCTGCGCTCCGATGCGCGCGTAGGGACGGACCGGCCCCACCCACGCCACCTCGGCGCGTCGGTGTCCTCGGGCGCGCATGTGGTGCAGGGCGCCGATGATCAGTGGCCGTCCTACTCCGTGACCCCAAAGGTCACCCCGGACCGCGGTCGGCCCGAGGACCGCCGAGCGGTTGACGTCAAAGGCGCAGAACCCCGCGATCCCGGTGTCATCGCGACTGATGACGAGCGCCGACCGTTGCAGGGCGCGCAACGCTTCTGGCTCCCAGTTCGGCCAGTGCCGCCGCATCCACGTTGCCACCTCGAAGCGCTCGTCAGGCCCAGCCAGTTGGTGGCCGCCGGGATCCTCCGGAATGTCGTCAAGGTCCACCGCCATGTTGAAATTGGACTCGCCACGCTCGTAGCGGTGGCGCTCGAGAAAGCACAGCATCGCAGTGTGTGTCGTCTCGACTCCGGGGTAGAGGTAGAAGGGCGGGTCCGCCCCCACCTGCACGTTCGTCGCCCCCTGCACCGAGAGGTCCGCCTCCGCCGCGTGCAACAGCGTGGTCCCGTGCCCCCGGCGCCGCGCCATGGGTTCGACGCCGAGCAACCGGATGTAGCCCTGGGCCCCTTCGCACACCGAGGCGACGATCCCGACACCCGGGGCGCCCCGCACCGTGACCGACTGCTCCGCGCTGTAGAGGCTGGCCGAGAGCTCGTCGACGGAGGGAGGCTCGGGCAGGCAACGGCGGCACAGGTCGACGACGTCCCCGAGCCGACCGGCGTCGAGTAGCTCCAATCGGGTCACGGCCATCTCCGGGTCCGAGGCTCCGCAGCCCCAACGCGTATCGCCGCCCAGGCTAGGTGGGGTGCGAGGTGCGCGTGAGTGGCCTGTGAGCCGGGTGCAAGTGCCGTTCCCACACTTCAGTCCTGCGGGGCGGACTCGGTGCGAGGGCTGCGTGAGGGAGTTCCGTGGAGGCTTTTGATGTCGTGATCGTCGGCTCTGGGTTCGGCGGTGCCGTGACCTCGTTTCGGCTCGCGGAAGTCGGGATGGACGTGCTCGTGCTCGAACGCGGCGCCGCGTATCCCCCCGACTCGTTCCCGAGGACGCCCCATGGCTTCGCCGGGAATTTCTGGGATCCGGGCCGACAGAGCTACGGCCTCTTCGACGTCCAGTCCTTCTCCCACATCGACACCGTCGTCTCCGCGGGCCTGGGCGGTGGGTCGCTCATCTATGCGAATGTCCTGATCCGCAAGGACGAGCACTGGTTCGAGACCGACGTCGATGGAAGGCCCCGCCGTTGGCCGGTGACGCGGGCCGAACTCGATCCCCACTACGACGCCGTCGAGAGGATGCTGGGCGCCCAGGTCTTCCCCTTCGACGTCGCGCCCTATTCATCGGTGCGAAAGACCGCCGGGTTCCGAGACGCCGCCGCCGCGCTCGGCTACGAGGCCACGACGTGGGACCGGGTCGATCCCAAACGCAAACAGTGGTTCCTGCCTCAATTGGCCGTCACTTTCTCGAACGAAGGCCGCCGGCCCGTGCCCGGTGAGAAGATCGACGAGAGAGTGCGCAACCTTCACGACCGCGACCGACAGACGTGTCGATTGTGCGGTGAATGTGACATCGGGTGCAACGTCGGCGCCAAGAACTCCCTTGACTTCAACTACCTGACTCTCGCTGCGCAGGCCGGAGCCGAGATCCGGACTCTGGCCGAGGTGAAGGACTTCGAGCCGGCCCCTGGCGACGACGGGTACCTGGTCCGATACGAGCAACACCCTGAGGGGACAACGGTGAGCGTGTCGGCGCGTCATCTCGTCCTCGCCGCGGGCACGCTGGGATCGTCTCGCCTCTTGCTGCGACACCGGCATGTGCTCAAGAACCTCAGTCCCATGCTCGGTCGGGGGTTCTCCGGCAACGGCGATCTGCTCAGCGCCGCGCTGTCGGCCAAGACCGGTGCAGCTGATCACGAAGGACGGTTGCCGCTCCCCATCGACGCGTCGCACGGGCCGGTGATCACGAGCACGCTGCGCTCGCCCGACGAACGCGACGGCGCCGAGGGCAAACGGGGCTTCTATCTTCAAGACGCCGGCTATCCCGCCACGCTGACCTGGCTCTTGCAGGTTGCGTCGTTCCCGAGCACTCTGCGCCATCTTGCGGTCTTCGCTCTGCATCGGTTGCGAGCTCGCGTGGCACGCCACAGGCCGAGCCTGGCGTCGGATCTCCAGGGTCTGTTGTCCGGCGACGCCCTGTCGGAATGTTCGTTGCCCCTCCTGGGCATGGGCCTCGATGTCCCTGACGGGGTGCTCGGGCTCGACCGCGATGGCGAGCTCACGCTCGGCTGGTCCCAGAAGCCCTCGGATGCATTCTTCGCCGAGGTCTTGGGCACCAGCCGAGCCATCGCCGAGAAGATGCAGGCGCGTTTTCTCGAAGACCCTCTCACGACGCTGCTGCGGCGCTTTGTGACGGTCCATCCGCTGGGGGGTTGCGCCATGAGCAGTTGCTCCGACGAAGGCGTCGTCGACGAGTGGGGTCGCGTCCACGGCCACCCCCGCCTGCACGTCGCAGACGGGTCGGTGATGCCCGGCCCCGTCGGTCCCAACCCCAGCCTCACGATCGCCGCCCTGGCAAATCGCTTCGCGGACAAGTTGATCGACGACATGAAGGATCGGTGACACCGGTGAGCACCCCGACGCTTCGATTCAACGAGCGCATGTCCGGCTATCTGTCGGCCCCAGACCGCATGGGTGGGGACTTCGGGGCCGCGTACGAGGCGGGCCGCGCCCAGGGCACGTCGATCCAGTTCGAGACGACGATCACCCATACCGACCTTCCGGCCCTCTTGGAGGACGCCAGCTCTCCCGCCGTGCTTACCGGCACGGTGCTCGCTCCGATGCTGTGTCCGAGCCCGCTCGACGTCGTGGAGGGGTCGTTCATCCTTCTCGAGCGCCATCCTGAAGAGGTCGAGACCGACTGGATGCGCTACCGCATGAAACTTCGGTCGCGCACCGAACCGTCACAGACCTTCTTCCTCGAAGGCCACAAGGTCATCAACGTCGGCTCCATCTTGGCGGCCTGGAAGCACACGACCACGCTCTACGTCACCGTCTACGCGGGCGATGCCCCTGCCCAGTCCTCGGCGCGGGCCCTCGGCATCATGCACATCGGTCTCACCGACGTGCACCATCTCCTGGCTCACGCCGAGGTGTTGAACGTCAACCGCGCCATGCGGGAGCGCTACCTGGTCCGGTTCGTCGCCATGTTCGCTCGTTCGATCTGGCCCTTCTACGGAGGAGCGCTCAACGAGTTGGGACGTTTTCCCGTCTCCCCGCCGTCGACGGCCCTGCGCCCCCGGCCCCGGAGACGTTCGGGAGATGACGAAGCTGTCCTTCTGTGCGACCCGGCCGGGCAGTGGCATGTCTCAGAAGACGTCCCCGACGCGTGTTCGCGGCTGATCCGCTATCGCGGCGGCGACAAGGGTCCTGTCATGCTTGCGGCGGGCTTCGCCATGTCGGCGACCTCGATGCTCACGCCCACCATCCACCCCAATCTCGTCGAGCTCCTCCTCGACAACGGGTACGACGTGTGGCTGTTCGACTACCGGGCGGGTATCGACCTCCCGTCGGCCGACACGCAGTTCACCGTTGATGACATCGCCTATCTGGACTGGCCGCGGGCGGTCGACGAGGTGCTGCGGGTCACCGGCGCAGGCTCGGTCCAGGTGTTCGGCCATTGCGTGGGATCGGTGTCTTTGCTCATGGCCCTGCTCGACGGGGAGAACGGCATGCAGGGCAAGGTCCGCTCGGCGGTGTGTGCTCAATTCTCCCTCCATCCGATGACATCGAAGCTCAAGATCCTCGAGTCCGACCTCCACGTGGGCAACCTGCTCGAGGCGGTGAACCAGCAGCTTCTCCATCCCGACACCCAACGCACCGCCGGCAACGTCGTGCTCGACCTGGCGCTGCATGCCGTGCCCCTTCCCCCCGGCGAAGCGTGCGAGCTCCCGGTGTGTCGGTGGATCAACGCCATCTTCGGCCTGACCCATCGTCACGCCCAGCTCGACGACCCGACCCACAAGGCGCTCCCCGACATGTTCGGGGTGGCGAACATCCGCTGCCTCGAGCACCTCGGCCTCATGATGCAGAAGGGTCGGGCTGTCGACGCGCATGGGCGCGACCGCTATCTCCAGCGCCCCGACCTGCTGCGCGACGTGCCCATCCATTTCTTGGCGGGAGAGCGCAACTACATCTTCCATCCCGAGGGGACCGAGAAGACCCTGGCGTGGCTCAAACGCCACAACGGTCCGCAGAACTACACGCTTCGTGTCCTGCCTGACTATGCGCATCTCGACGCGCTCATCGGGCGCGACGTGGCCCATGATGTCTTCCCCGACATCATCGAGCATCTCGACCGCTACCAATAGGAGTGACCCGGAGCGGGCTCGGCGCTCGGGCGGGCCGCAAGCGTCAGAGCTTCGGGGCTGTGACCGCTCGAGGGGCCCCCAGGGCCGTGGCGGTGACCCTGGCCTCGTCGTCGAGCGCGTCGGCACGGGCCTCGTGGCACGGTGACCCCGACCTGCGCAGCGCGGACGCCAGGAGGTGTTTGGTCATGGCGACGAGCGGCCAGGCCCCCATGTCGGTGTGGCGCGCCAGGGCCGCCTCGAGGTGACGAACGGCAAGTTCCTCGCGTCCGAGCAGGAGCGCCAATCCCCCCAGCTGCAGAGACGCAGCTCCCAGGAACGTGGCCTGTCCGGCCCGGCAGTTGTGGTCCGAATACGGCTCCATGATGTCGTAGAGAGTGGCGGCCCACGCCAGGTCGCCGAGGTTCAACGCCGTCTGGGACAACCCCACCATGAGGAACCACCAGTGGAAATTCCGATCGCCACCGGCCACATCGGTCGGGACGAGGCCGGTCAGAACCGATTCGGCCTGGGCCCGCTCGCCGATCTCGCTCGCCACCCACGCCACGAGCGCCTTCTCGCCCAGTGACGCCCGCCCCGTCTTGCCGATCTCGAGTAGGGGCCGGAGCTCTTCCATCCGGCCCTGGAGCCATCGCCACGGCAACGACAGCCCGACATAGAGCGCATAGAGCTGGGGATGCTCGGTCCGCTCGAGAATGGCCGCAGCCTCGGCGGCGTTGAGCTCGGCATCCGCGTAGCGACCTTCTGCCCCGGCCACGAGGCTGTCCCACATGTAGCCCAGGCGCAGGTACTCGGGTTGCTGGATCTGCGCTGCGAGAGCGCCGAGATCAGCCGCCACTCGCCGGGAGGCTTCGTAGTCGCCCAACTCGAACCGGGCATGGAGCTCGCACTTGAGCCCATGGAGGAGGATCTCGCTGTCTCCGATCTTCTCACCCAGGGCCGCGATCTCGATGGCCACGGCGATCTGCAGGTCGATCTCGTCGGGGCCGTCCATCGCCCAGTAGCGGTACCTGAGGACCGCCGCCAGTGTTTCGGGATCGCCGAGCCGACGCGCCATGTCGACGGCGTCGTCGGTGAGCTGTTGACGTTCGGCCCGGGGCCGGTCGAAATGGCCCCACTGGGCCAGTCGGCCCAGGACGAGGGCGCGCGCGCTCCCGTCCTCGGTGGGCAGCTCGGCGAGAGCCGACTCGAGGAGTGCCCGCGCCTTTTCATTGGGCTCGGAGCCGGCGGGGAGGACGCCGCCGTATCCGAGGGCTGCCTCGGCGAGGAGGTCGGCGCGGCCACACCCCTGGGCGACCTCGAATGCGTCGAGGAACCGGTTGTTGGCCTCGCTGTTGCGACCGGCCTTCACACAAGCCTTGCCGATGGCCAGGAGAAGCTGACACCGCTCGACCACATCGCCGGCGCAGTACTCCGTCACGAGTTCGAGGGCACGACCAAGGTGGTCGGCCGCCGCCTCGTAGGCCACCTGTTGGAGGGCGTCGTCGGCGGCCAGGCGGAGATAGCGCAGCGCGTCGTTGACGCCGCCTGCGCTCGCCCCCAGGTAGTAGTGATGGGCCAACTCGCTAGCGTGACGGCGCACGTCTGGCCCGAAGTGGGTCTCGAGAGACTTTCCCAGTTGCCGGTGGAGGCGGGTGCGCCGACTGAGGCCGAGCTCGTGGTACAGAGCCTGACGCACCACGGCATGGGTGAAGCAGTGCGTGTCGAACTCGCGCGAGCTCTCGGTGATGACGCCGGCCAGTCGCGCTTCGTCGAGCGCAAGGAGAAGCGTCTCCTCATCGCAGTCGATGGCATCACCGACGGTTCCGATGTCGAACTCGTCACCCAGTGCGGAGGCAGCTGACAGCACTCGCATACACACCGCTGAGAGTTGGCGCAGACGCCAACGCACCACGTCGCGCATCCGTTCGGGAAGCATGAGCTCCTCGGCGTTGGCCACCGACCACGCTTCGAGGGATCGCCCCGCTTCTCTCAGGTCACGGACCACTTCCTGCAAGAAGAAGGGGTTGCCGCCGGTATGACGCTGGAGGTTCGCCGCTCCGGTGGCCTCGTGATCGTTGAGCGTGCGCCCGATGGCCGCTTCGAGGAGCTCTTGGGTCTCGGCGGGCGACAGGCCCCTGAGGGCGATGCTCTCGACTGACGTGGTGCGGCGGATGCCCGCCAACGACTCGGAGAACCACCCCGAGACATTGGCGTCGGTTTGGCGATATGTGGCCACGATCAGCACCGGCGCCTGCGTCGACGATCGCAAGAGGTATTCGAGCAGCAACAAAGACGGTCGGTCCGCCCAATGCATGTCGTCGAGCACGAGCACGAGTCGGCGTCGACCGGCGATGGCCCGGACCCACCGGTTGACGGCATCGAAGACCTGGTAGCGGTCACCCTCGACCTCGGCCCGTGCCGGGGGTGGCCCTCCGTGGCTCTCCAACACCTCGGGGACGATCCTGGCCAGGACGGGAATCAGCCCGCCCACGTCGGACTGCACCAGGTCCTCGGGGATTCGAAGTGAGTATCGACCCAGTGCTTCTCGGAACGCCTGGTACGGGCACAGAGGTTCTTCGTCCCACCGGCCGTGCAGCACCAGGTCGCCGGCGTCGTCACATTCCCGAGCGATCTCCGCCGTCAGTCTCGTCTTGCCGATGCCGGGCTCCCCGGTGATCAAGATCAAGTGCTGCTCGCCGGCCACGGCCTTTCGACGCGCGGCGCGGGCGACGTCGAGCTCGGCGCGCCGGCCCACGAAGGCGGCGGCGCCGACCGGTGGCACCCACGAAAGGTCGGAGCTCTCGATGGCACCGGCGGCGCCGGCCATGTCGGCGCCCTGGAGCGATCGCGGTGCCAGATGGAGCGGGCGAGACCAGGTGTCGCCGGCTGGTGAGGGCGACGCCGAAGCGGGCTCCCACGCCAGCGCGGGGTCTTGTTTGAGGATCGCCTTCTCGAGCTCTGAAACGGCCGGGCCCGGAGCGATACCCAGCTCCTCGTTCAGCAGGTTCCGCAGGCGCGAGTAGCACCGCAGCGCGTCGGCCTGTGAGCCGGCCCGATACAGCGCCAGCATCAACTGTGCCCAGAACCGCTCTTGGTAGGGATGCTCTGCCACGAGGCTCTCGAGCTCGGCGATGACCTCACGGTGGCGTCCGGCCGCCAGGTCGGCGTGCACCCTGTCGCCGAGCGCGGCCAAACGTGCCGCGTTCAGTCGAGTGGCCTGGGTGCTGACGAAGGGCAGTGACTCGAGCCCGGCCAAAGGAGGCCCCCTCCACAGGTCGAGGGCCTCTCGGAGCAGAGCCGGGGCCTCCTCGGCGTGCCCGGACCCCTGTGTGGCCCGCGCCCGCGCCACGAGCTGGTCGAAGGTCGTGGCGTCGACGCTCACGTCAGCATCGAGGGCGTAGCCGTTGTCGACCCGCAAGATGCACCGTCGTTCGTTGCCGAGGGTCCGGCGCAGGCGATAGACGAGCCCCTGCAGACTGGCGGCCCCGTCACGCGGGGCGTGGTCGCCCCAGAGGTCGTCGATCAGCCTTTCGCTCGACACAGGCTGCCCGGGATGCAGCGCCAAACGGGCCAAGAGGGCCCGCTCCAGCGTGCGTGAAAGCGCGACTTTGTCACCGTTGGCGTCGACTTCAACCGGACCGAGCAATCGGACGGAGATCATCGTCGCGGCCCCCTGAGAGCTGCAGACGAACGAGTGTACGCGCCCCCCGGTCCCACCGAACCCTTGGGGCGCACTCTTCGCGGGGCTTTGTTCACGTCACGTGGGAGTTCGGACCTCTACCCCCGAGTCTGTGAGTCGCGTGTCGGCGGGATGTGAGCGGGTCATCTCATGGTGACCTACGAGGCGGCGGGGCGGCGGCACATGCCCCCCACGTGCTGGGCCCGCTAACTCGGACAGGGCGTGCCGGTGGGGTGAGCCGATGAGCCCCCACCGGTGTTCGCCCTGGTGACAGGCACCCGTCCGCGAGACCTCCTCCGAATTCGGACCTGGCTCGAGGCCTGGTTCGGTTTGGGTCCTCCGGGGCCAGCGGGCCAGCGAGGCCAGCGGGGCCGACCCGCTCGTCACGATCCGCCCGGCGGGGCAAGACGATCGGCCCGACGCTCGAAGAAGCCCGACGCTGGAAGAAGACAGTGGGTGGTCTCGCCTCAGGCGTCGATCACCGGCTTGGCATCGTCAATGATTGTGCTGGGGAATCACCGCAGATGATCAACGGAGCGTGAGTCCTCCGATGGTCCCGCTCGGATCAGCGGGTGCTGGCACGCCGGACACCTCGTCTCCATCGGAGGGTGGGGTGCGTTGCCGGAAGTGCAAATCGACTCCGCGAAACCCCGTTGTGCATGTGGTGGCGGTGCACTCAGCAAGGGGAACTCGTAGCTGAGAATCCGATGAGAGCGTGATGAGAAGCGGCGCATTGTGCCTGCCTGCGCACCGGGAACGCACCCGCGTTCAAGGGCGCGCTACCAGGTGGTAAAGTTTCTGCGGGGCATGTGGCCGATCTCTGTAACGGATCGACTTGTTGTATTCGTCGCGCCTGCTTTCGAGGAGGTCCTCTGTGGCACGAGATCAAAGCGTTCGCAATCGGATTGTCGAATACCTTGCAGAGCAAGGCGCTGTGGAAGATTCCAGCGGAAAAGCGACATCCGTCTTGAAACAGGCGATCGCATACGAAGGAACCGACGCAGGCTTCACACAAGTCGTCGCCGCCATGGCGAAAGCAGGCTTGTTGACGCGTCAGATCAGAGGCAAACGCACGTATCGGATCACACGCAATGCCAACGGAGCCGTGCGAAGCGCGGTTTCGGGCGCGGAGCCCAACGGGCAAGGTCTGTTGGACTACGACGAATTGGCGGCCGCGCTGCTCGCGCAGGCGACGCGTGCCGCGGCCGCACCCAGTGATACCTCGGAGTCCGCCTCGTGGGCCCGCCGACGTTTGGAGCAGCTCGAAGCGCGCAACGCGTCGTTGCAGCGAGATGTGGCCCGTGCCAATGCCGAAGCCGAGGCGGTCGCGGCCGAACGAGACATGTTGCAGAATCAGCTGGAGGCGGCTCAGCACAATCTGTCTCTTCTCACCGACCGCCTCCAAGAACCTCGTCGTCCACAAGGCAGAGCAGCCGAGCGCCTGGGTCCCGACGAGCAGACACTGCTCAACCAGTTGCGTCACCGCCATCCTCAGAGGGCGACGACCACAGAACGGGCAATCTGACCGCACCCACGGCCGCTGCCGATCGCGGTCGGTAGCGCTCCATGACTCGGCTCCTTCGCAGGGTTGACGATCCGGGATTGTGCCAGGATGTCGTCGCCTGATCATGGGGCACGAACAAGGCCAAAGGGTGCCGAACGTGGAGAATCAACCGTCGGTTGTCTCGCCTGCGAGTCTGCGCACTCGGCGGGAAGTGCTCGTGGCGGGCATGGCGGGCGCTTTCAGCATGGCACTGGCTGCCTGCGGTGGTGAGACCGCTCGCAAAGCCGCCACCGTCGCTCCGGCCGGTTCCGACATCGGCGCCGTCGAGCACGTGATCTTCCTCATGAACGAGAACCGTTCCTTCGATCACTATTTCGGCTCCTACAAGGGCGTGCGCGGTTTCGATGATCCCGTGGCTCGGGCGCAAGGTGTCTTCGCACAGTCGTGGCCGGGGGGTGCGGCGAATCAGCTGTTGCCGTTCCACCTCGACACGGCCAACACCGATGCCGAGTGCACGTTCGACCTGTCCCACGAGTGGTCGGCTCAGCACACGTGCTGGAACGGGGGGCAGATGGACCAGTTCGTCGCCACCCACACGTCGCCCCAGTGGGAGGGCCCCCAGAACGGCGTGTTGACCATGGGCTACTACACCCGCTCGGATCTGGAGTTCTGGTACTCCCTGGCCGACGCCTTCACCATCGCCGACGGCTACCACTGTTCGGTCATGGGACCGACGCACCCGAACCGGCTGCACGCCTTGTCCGGAACGCTCGACCCCGAAGGCCACGAAGGCGGCCCCGTGATCATCACCAACCAATCTGCCAGTGCGATCGGCAGTGCCTCGTGGCGATCGATGCCCGAAGAGCTCGAATCCAAGGGCGTGTCGTGGAAGGTCTACAACCCCTCAGGGGTGGCGTACCAGCCGTCGAGCCCATTGTCGATCGTCATCTCCGACAACATCCTTCTGTACTTCAAGCGACACGTGCAGGATCCGTCGTCACCGTTGTACAAGAAGGCGTTCGGCCCGATCTTCCCCGGCGACTTCGCGCGCGACGTGGCCAACGACACCTTGCCCCGGGTGTCGTGGATCATCCCTCCCTTGGGGTACGACGAGCACCCTCCCGCCCCTCCGGCGGCGGGAATGTGGTTCACCCACCAGGTGATCAGTGCACTCGTCTCGAACCCGAAGACCTGGTCCAAGACCGTTCTGTTCATCATGTACGACGAGAACGACGGCTTCTTCGACCACGTGAAACCGCCCGTACCCCCGGCCGGGACTTCGGGGGAGTTCCTGACCGCGGATCCTCTGCCCGCTCCCGCCAAGGGCGTCACGGGGCCCCTGGGTCTCGGTTTCCGGGTCCCGCTCCTCGTCGTCTCGCCCTTCAGCCGCGGCGGCTATGTCTGTTCGGACACCTTCGACCACACCTCGCAGCTGCGATTCCTCGAGACCCGGTTCGGCGTGAAAGCCCCGAACCTCACGGCGTGGCGTCGAAGCGTGACCGGCGACCTGACCTCGACGCTGCACGTCGGCACGCCCGACGCGTCGATTCCCCGACTACCGGCCACCCGCGGGAGAAGCGACGCCCGGTTGAAAAGTGAATGCACGCCCTCCCAGCTCATCGAGTACGACATGACGAACCCGGCGCCGTACCCGGTTCCCGCGAGTCAGAGCATGCCGTCACAGGAGTCGGGCAAGGCCGTGCCTGTCCCGGCCTGACCCCGACGCCGACGGCCCAGTAGCGATGAACCAGGGGCACCTCGAATTCTGTGCCAGCCCGCAGTGGCGCCAGATGGTGGAGGAGACGATCCTCCCCGAGGCCCTGCGCGGTGTCTCTCTCGGTGACGACGTCATCGAGGTCGGGCCGGGGCCCGGGTTGACCACCGACGTCCTGCGAGCCGGTGTGACCCAGCTGACCGCGCTCGAATTCGATCCCGATCTCGCCGCTACATTGGCGATGCGCCTGGCCGGGACGAACGTCGAGGTGCTGCACGGCGACGCCACGGCCATGGATCTGCCGAGCGGTCACTTCACCGGCGCCGCTTCTTTCCACATGCTTCACCACATCCCGACCGCCGATGCCCAGGACTCGGTGTTCGCCGAGCTGGCCCGGGTGCTGAAGCCCAGTGGAGTGCTCGTGGCCGCGGACGGGATCGAGAACGAAGCCACGAGACAGTTCCACGTCGATGACATCTATAACCCCATCGATCCCGAGGCCCTCCACCATCGACTGGATCGAGCCGGGTTCGCGTCCATCGAAGTTCGTGTGTATGAGATCGGTTGGATCTGCACTGCCCGAAGCGTCGCTTGAGCGGCGCGTCCCTCAGGACCGGGGACGTCTCGTGGTGGAAGGCTCGCCGAGGACCCGGTTCGCCGGGGACCGCTGTCCGCCGGTCCCTGCTGACGCCGTCGAGCCCCGAACCATGACCCAAAGACCCTGGAACCTGTTCTCGGGCCATGCTTCTGAGAGGTCTTGGGCCGGATCCTCCCTCGCCGCAATGAGTCTCAAGTCCCATCTTCAAGGGTTGACGACGGGGGTCTCACCGAGCACGTTGGCAACTGCAGGCACGTCGATCATCGGATGAGGACCGCCCGGACGCGCCCGGCGGTGACCGGGCAAGAAGCAGTGACATCTATGAGGTCTAGAGGTCCGCTCTCCGACTAGAATTATTGTTTGTCAGCGCCGATTCCGGGTTGGGGAAGGGTGCCGGGGAGGAATCCCGAGCTTAAGCTGGCCAGAGCTGCCTCCGATGCATCGAGAGGCAGAGCAGGAGGGGGCTCAATGAGTTTGCGCGTCGGCGCGGATATCGCCCGGGTGGACGACGTCTGCGCGTCGGTGGCCCGCTTCGGTGACCGTTATCTCGAGCGTCTGTTCACCCCCCACGAGATCGCCAGCAGTGGAGGACCGTCCTCGGTGGTGGCGAGTTCCCTGGCCGCCCGCTTCGCTGCCAAAGAGGCCACGATCAAGGTGCTGCGCCCCGCCGACGTCACCCCGGCATGGAAGACGATCGAGGTGCGTAAACACCCCTCGGGGTGGTGCGAGATCCATCTCAGCGGCGAAGCGGCCGAGCTCGCCGCTGCCGCGCAGATCACCGAGCTCGCCGTGAGTCTGACCCACGAGGGTGACATCGCCGCCGCGGTCGTCCTGGCGCAGTGCGGAGACTGATGAGCACCACGATGGACAACGCTCCCAGGATCATCGTGTCGGCGCCCTCGAGCCATCACTCGGGGAGCGACCGGTGACGACCACGGATTCGTTCACAGAGACGTTTCGCGACGAGATGCTCGGCTCGGGCCTGCTCATCGCCGGCCCGGTCGACGGGTTGTACGGCCGCTCGAGCGTCTACGAGCGCGTCGCCGAGGGGGTGGAGGACTTCCTGACGCGCCTCGGTGCCGACGAGGTCGAGGACTACGTGCGATTCCCTCCCATTCTGCCGCGCACCGTCTTCGAGCAGACCGGCTACTTGTCCTCGTTCCCGGACCTGATGGGCTCAGTCCACTCCTTCGTGGGTGATGATCGCCAGCACGCCGAGATGGTCCAGGCAGCCGAGTCGGGTGAGCAGTGGGCGCGGTCGCTTGATCCGACCGATGTGATGTTGTGCTCGGCCGCCTGCCACAGCGTCTATCCCCGATATGTCGGGGTGTTGCCCGAGGGTGGGCACAAGCTCCAGGTGTCGAGCTGGTGCTTCAGACACGAGCCGAGCCGTGCCCTCACCAGGATGCAGTCGTTTCGGATGCTCGAGCACGTCTACGTGGGCGCTGCCTCTGAAGTTGCCGACTTCCGCGAGCGGTGGATCAAACGGACTCGCGATGCCCTTGTCGATCTCGGCCTCGACATCGAGATGGTGACGGCGAACGACCCGTTCTTCGGACGCGGCGGGCGCCTCCTGGCGCGCAGCCAACGCGACGAGGAGCTCAAGTTCGAGTTCGTGACACCGTTCGATGCCACCACACCTCCGGTCGCCATAGCGTCGTCGAACCTCCACCTCGACCACTTCGGTGAGACCTTCGGGATCTCGACGACCTCGGGAGAGGTCGCTCACTCCACTTGCCTCGGCTGGGGTTGGGACCGGATCGTGTTGGCACTGTTCCGCCACCACGGGACAGATCTCCGACAATGGCCCGCCGAGACGAGCGCGAGGCTCTGGCCATGACCCCGGCGGCCGGGTCGGAAGGTCGGCGCCCCCTGCTGGCCGTCGCGCACGGCGAGAGCTCGGTATCGGCCATGAAGGTGGCCGAGGCGGCCGAGTCAGTGTGCGACCTCGTCTGGCTTGTCGACTCACGCGAGCTCACCGAGCCGCTCATGCTCCGATTCCTGCGCAAACTCGGCACGACCATCGACACCGCGGATATGTCCGAGGACGACGCGGCAGCAGCGCTGCGTGCTTGTCGCCCGGACGGCATCATCGCTTTCGCGGAATACTTGATTCCAACCGCCTCGGCCATGGCGAGCCGACTAGGGCTCGAGTACCACGACGCGGCGGTGACCCGGCGGCTGGTGGACAAGTTCGAGCAGCGTCAGGCGCTGCGGGACGGAGGCCTGCCCGTACCTCGCTTCGTCGTCGTGCCACCGCACCCCACCCCTCACGACATCGAGGAGCTGGCGGCGGACGTGAGCTTCCCGGTCGTGCTCAAGCCGCGTCGAGGGGCGGGGAGCAGGGACACCGTCCTCGTCGATGACGCCGAACAGCTCCGTGTCGCGCTCTGCGATGCGCCGACCGGAGCCGACGAGCCCATGATCGTGGAGGAGTTCCTTGTCGGCGAGTCGACGGCGACGGGCCCCGGTTTCGCCGATTACCTGTCGGTCGAGAGTGTGGTCAGTGCCGGCACGATCAGCCACGTCGCCGTGACGGGTCGCTTCCCCCCGGCCGAGCCGTTTCGCGAGACGGGGTTGTTCATCCCGAGCGACATCGACCAGTGCCTGACCCAGCATGTGCTCGATGTTGCGACCCAGGCCATCTCGGCGCTCGAGATCCGCATCGGGTTTCTCCACACCGAGATCAAGCTGACTCCGAGCGGTCCAAAGGTCATCGAGGTGAACGGTCGCCTCGGGGGGAGCGTTCCCGAGATGGCGGCCCTCGCCCTCGGCATCAACTTGTTCGAGTTGTCACTCCGGGTCGCGGTCGGCGAGCACGTCGTCTTCGACCGTCTTCCCGTCACCAACGGTGTGGGCTATCTCCTCAGCCCGCACTCGCCACAGTGGGCGCGCAAGGTGGTGTCCGTCGACGGGCTCGACCGACTCGGCGACTATCCCGGCGTCAAGACGCTCTTTCTCAATAGGAAGCCCGGGGACGACATCGACTGGCGCAAGGGCAGCCACGAGTATGTGTTCTCGGTGATCGGCGCCGCTCCGGACCACGCCGGTCTCCTCGCGGTCAAGAAGTTCGTCGACGAGGAAGTCACGGTCACCTATGCGTGATCGTGGTGTCATGATCACGATGTCCGAGGCGGGTCACCGATGACCGGGACCCCCATCTGGTTCGGACCGTCGGATCGCCCCTTGTTCGGCATGTTGCACGTGCCCGAAGGCAACACGGCCAGGGCCGGAGTGGTTCTGTGCTCGCCCCTGGGTCGGGAGGACCTCTACGTCCACAGCACCTATCGCGCCCTCGCCGAGCGCCTCGAGCAGCATGGGATCGCCGTGTTGCGCTTCGACTACGACGGGACCGGCGACTCCGCGGGAGCACAGCACGACCCTGCCCGGGTGGCGGCATGGGCGGCGTCGACGCGGGCCGCCTTCGACCTGATGCGATTCGCCGGGCCTCCGGTGGTGGCCGCGGTCGGGATGCGGATGGGTGCCACACTGGCGGCGCTCGAAGCGACGCGACGCCCCCTCGACGCGCTCGTGCTCTGGGACCCGTGTCGATCAGGCCGCACATTCCTGCGCGAACAGCGTGCCTTGCACGCATTGAGCGTCGGTGGGCTCGACCTCGGGGACGGTTCGGTGCAGACGCCGGGGTTTCGCTACGACGCCGAGACCGCGGCAGAGCTTGCCGCCTTGGACATCACGAGGACCGAAGGTCCGATGGCCGTTCGCGTCCTCCTGCTCACCCGGCCGGATCGCCAGCACGATGCCAAGCTCGACGCCCGACTGGCGAGCGCGGGGCACGTTGAGCTTGGGACCGCGCTTGGTCAGCACGAGCTGCTCACCGTGGACGGCCGGCTCAATGCCGGACTCGAGGACACCCTCGAGCGTCTGGTCACCTGGTTGTCGACGGTGGCGGCGCCCGATCCCGCACCTTTCGACACGGCGCGCTTCGACCCCACGACCACGTCAGCGGTCGTGGCCCACCACGCCAAGTCCCGACCCATCGTCGAGCGGACGGTGCGCTTCGGGTCCGGCGGTCTCTTCGGCATCCTCACCGAGCCCACCGGGGGGTCGAGCCCCACCACCGTCGTGTGCTTCAACACGGGCAAGTCGCGTCGCGTTGGCCCATCGCGGCTGTGGGTCGAGTTGGCGCGGCAATGGGCGGCCTGCGGTCTGCGGACCTTGCGCGTCGACCTCAGCGGCCTCGGCGACAGCGGGACCCATCCCGGCCAGCCCCGCGACATCTACTACCCGTTCGAGGCGCTCGCCGACGTCGAAGAGGTGGCACAATTCGCCTCACCCGACGACCCCTCGCGCGTCGTGCTCGTGGGCCTGTGTTCGGGCGCCTATCACGCCCTGCACGGGGGCTTGTCGCTCGGGGCTCAGGGCGTCTGTGTCTTCAACCCCATCTTCACGACCAAGCCGATCCCATTCGCGGCAATCACCACCACCTCTTCGCCCCGACCGCAGTTGTCGGCGCCGGCTCGCCGTTGGGCCGCCCAATTGGCCGGCCACCAGGTTCCGAGGGCCGTGCTCGGCGCACTTCCCGAAGGGGCATGGTGGATCTTCAACCGGCTCGGCATCCGTCGTTCCCCGGTCGACTCCCTCGAACGACTCGTCGATGCCGGTTCCGATGTGCTGGTGGTGGTCGGCGGTGACGAGTCCTTCCGGATACGGCGGGGCTCAGCCCGAGCGCTTCGTAGGCTCTCACGGTCGGACCGACTCCTATTCGAGGTCATCGACGACCTCGATCACGCCATGTTGGGCGCCCGGGACGCCCGACGTGTGTCTGACATCGTCTACAGACATGTGCGTGACCGATTCGGGCAACCTGACACCGTTGACGAAGCCGTCGGAGGGGTCACGATCCGAGACGCCGACGATCCCGTTGAGCATTCGATGCCTTGCAGTGTCGCCGACATCGCCGACATCGCCACCCGGGTGGACGAGACCTCTCGGTCCTGAACGTCGTTCATCGCTGACACAGGATCTCGCCGTGGGGGACGACGAACCAACCGTCGTCACTCGAGGTCCAGCGCAGCCAGGCGCGGGCCAATCGCTCCAGGTCTTCGTTGGTGGCCAGGCCATTGTTGAGCGCTTGGGCCGCAAACCCCGATCGCGTCATCCGCTCGGCCCACAGCCCTCCCCACCACGAACGCTCGTCGGGAGTGGCGAAGCACCA
>JADGOL010000204.1 GCA_017882995.1 Acidimicrobiales bacterium
GAGGAGATGCATGAGCTGGGGGGGGTGGGGGGGCTGGGAAAGGTGGTGTTGGTGTAACGCACGGTCTGGATGGCGACCTGCATGGCGCCGCTGCTGCGGTACTCGAGGGACTGCTGGTCGAGGAGGTGCGACGTGTTGAGCAGGTCGTTGCCCGACAGGGTCACCACACCCAGCAGGACGAGTCCGATCACGATCATGAAGACGAGCGCCAGCACGAGCACGGCTCCGTCCTCTCTCAGGGTTGTCCGGCGGCGATTCACGTCAGAAGTTCCTCTTGGGCGCGCCCGACTGGTTGACGCCCGTCGTGCTGCACGCCGTGCCCACCGTGCTGGTGGCCGCCGCGCTCGGGCTCCACAACAAGATCGTCGTGGTGTTGGCGGGTGACAGAGCGGAGAGGCCCGCGGCCGTCTGGGTGAGACTGATCGTCACCACCGACTGGCTGCCGACCGTCGTCATCACCATGGTGGCGTTGACGCTCACCGCAGCGCCGTTGACATAGCGGCTGCCAGAAGGATCACCGAGGGAGACGGTCCCCAGGTTCACCACCGTGTTGCAGCTGGAGCTGGTGCAGATCTCCAACGAGGTCGACTGGCCGTTCTGCCGACTGAACTGAGCAGTGACGTTGCGCGACGACCCGTTCCATCCGTTCAGGATCGAATTGGCGGACATGGCTTGGTTGTAGGTGAAGACGATCTGGTCCCCGTTGTCCGGTCTGCCGTCTTGGGGATTGCCCACGGTCTGGATGTCGGAGCCGGCGGGGGCAAGGACGACCACGACCGAGGCAGACCCGTTGGCCGGTGTGTAGGTGGCGTCGCCGCCGTAGGCGACACCCACCGTGTAGGTGCCTTTCAGAGCGTTGGGAACGGTGCATGTTCCGCTGCCGGCGTTGTCCAGGATCGAGGCCGCACAGGTCGGAGCGACCCCTGAAGGTGGCGTGATGGTCCACGTGGCCGTGCCGCTGGGATTGGGGCCGCCGTTGGGCTCGTTCACGGTCACCTTCACCGTGAAGTTCGTCCCCGGTTGGGGGCTCGTGGGATTCGTCGTGAAAGTGAACGTCGGAGTGGCCCTCGTCACACTGGTCGTCGCCGGTCCCTGACTGTTGGTGTAGTTGCCGTCCCCGCCGTACGAAGCGGTCACCGAGTATGTCCCGGCCACCGAGTTCGACGCCGAGCACGTGGCGGTGTTGGTGCCGGTCCCGTTGGTGGGGTTGGTCATCTGGGAATTCGTGCATGTGGGATTGGGGCCCGAGGGTGCGGTGATCGACCACACCACCGTCCCGGTCGGCTTCAAGTCTCCGGCCACGGCGGGGGTGGCGCCGACGGTGGCGGTGAACGTCAGCTTAGAGCCGGGCTGGGCAGGCGAGGGCGACGAGACCTCGGTCACGGTGGTCGCCGAGGCGGCCTTGCCGACCGTGATCGTTCCCGTGCCGCTTCCGGGCCCGTAATTGCCCGACGTGCCTGGCGCGGGGTAGCCGGCGGTCGCCGAGTACGTCCCCACTTGTGCACCGGTCACAGTGCATGTCGCTTTGGATGTGTTCGTCACACCGATCGTGGTGAGGGCGGAGTTGGCGCACGACGGTGATCCCGGGCTCTGTGAAAATGCCCACTGGATGCTCCCGGTCGGCGCCGCGGTGGTGCTGTTGGGTGGGACCACCGTGGCGGTGAAGGTGAGAGTGTCCCCGTAGGTGGCAGTCGTCGAGGACGATGCCGCCGCCATCAGGACGGTGGTCGTCGCCGGCCCCAGGGCCACGAAGCTCAGGGAACCGGCCGAACCGTCAGGGGCGTGCGCCACCACGGTGAGCTGCTGCGATCCGCTCTTCGGACAACCGGCCGAGGTCGCGTTCACCCAACTGGTGGACTGTCCGTCCCACTGCTGCACCGGATCGTTCACGGCGATCGAGTAGCCCACCGGCGTGGTCCCCTTGACGGTCCCTCCCACTGAGAAGGCGGTTGGCGAAGGCGTCGAGGTGCCGTCGCTCACCGACACGATCTGTGAGCCGCTCACACCGTTGGGGACGGTAAAGGTCACCGCGGAATCACCATTGGTGTCCGTCTTCGAACCACTCGTCACCGTGGCCGGAGCCGAACCGACGGTGACGGTCAAGGTGTGATTGGCGGCGAAGCCCGTCAAGAAGATCGTTGACGACGATCCGGCAGGCCCTGAGGTCGGAGAAGGCGCGCCGATGAGCCGGTACGGGGTAGCGGTGCAGTTGGTGAACACGTTGGGCTGCTCGACCTCGAACTGCGCGCTCTGGGCAAAGCCGTTCAAGACGGCGTCCACCGTCGAGAGACTCTGTTCTGTCGTCGAGCTGGTGATGGCCGTGACGAGCGCACCGAGCAGGGCCGTCACGGTCAGGGCGATGATCACGATGGCGACCAGGACCTCGATCAGCGTGTCTCCGTCCTCGGAGGGTTGGAAGCCCCAGTGGGCCCGTTCACCCAGGCTCGAAAGCGCTCCCCGGACGGTCGCGCCATTCTTCGATGAGGTGCGACTCCGACCACCGTTCACGCGAGCCATCCCGGAGCCGACCTATTGGATCGTGACGTCGAGGTTGAAGCTGAAGTCGAACAGCATGCTGTTGGCCACGATGTCCCCCGTGCTGATGCTGTTGCCGAACCCGTAGAGGTTGATCGTTGCATTCGGGACGTATATCTTTCCCTGGTACGTATTCACCGAGGTGGCAGCACTGGCCAGGAACACCGGGTTGTTGTCGGTACCGTTCTGCCACAACAAGACTCCGTGGTACGGGTCCGACGTCGTCGAGATGGGGGCCAGCTGGATGTTGTTTGCAAAGTTGACGTTCCCGAGGTCGGTCGAACCCCCTGAGACGTAGAAGAAGACGCCACCCGACGGGGGGCTCGGGCACGCGCTCGTAGCGCTACCGCCTCCGCACAGCGCGCTCCCCGAGCCCGAGACGTTGAGTCCGTCAGTGAAGGTGTAGTGGCCCGTGCCGAAGTTCACCGTGTCGCTGCTGCCGACGCACAATGAGCTCTGGCAGCCTGCATTCGTCCCGAACTGGTAGTTGCCCGCCTGGAAGTTGACAGTCCGGTTGCTTGGAATGTTTAGCCCACCGGCGTAGAAGCCGGGCGTGCACGTCATCGTCGAACTACCCGAGCACGAGGCGGTCGGTGTGGAGATGGCTGCCACCGGGTTCTGTGAGGCCCACGTGGCGAGGGGATCGGTCACCTTGGTACTCGTAGAAACCGGATTCGGGTTGACGTTGACATTGCCGGTGACGCTGTCGTGGGTGCCACTCGTCGGACAAGGCTGACCCGTCGAGCTGTCGTTGAGACAGTTATAGATCTCGACACCGTTGGACTGTTGCGTGACGCACGAAGTCGTGGTTCCCGCAGTCACGCGGTTGTTGCTAGTGAGAAGACCCGAACTGATGGCGGGATTGTTGCCGTTCGCGTTGTAGCCCGACCCCAACAGGATCGAGCCCACAGCACAGATGTCCTGCCCCGAGCTGAGGTTGGTGAACGAGATGTCGGTGCCTGTCCCCAACAACGTGAGCACGCCGTTTGGTTGGACGATAGGCGGCACCGGGATTCCCGACACCGGTGCGCCGGTTAGCGCGTACTGATACGGAGCGCACGCCGAGCCCCCGGTGGAGCACCCTTGTGTGACGTTGAGCGTGACGGTCGAGACCATGTAGGTAAAGGTCCAGTCGCCGGCGATGCCCACGGGAGTGCACGTCACTCCCGTGGGGATGCCCGCAGGTGGGGGCGTGATGCAGTTCACCACGGGTGTCGGGGGGTTCGTGGTGCTCACGTTGTCGGAGAGGACGACCTTGCTCGACGGTGACCCGCTCAGGCAGTACAGCCGCACCAGCTGCGTGGGTGCGCCCGTTGCCGGCGTCACCGTGTAGTACGACACGACCGCCCCTACGCCTTGGAGCTGAAGGCCCAGGATGAACGTCTTCGAACCGACCAAGCCTGAGGCACTGCATTGCTGAGGTGAGCTTGCCGGGGTGGCCGCGGTGGTCACGCTGGCGGCGCTGTCGATGTCTCGGACGTAGTAGGCCGACGCCGTGGTGGCCGCGCTGGCGTCGGTCACCTTTCCCTGGATGCCCTGCTGGTTCTTGAGCGTCGTGATCAACACCATGGCGATAGCCCCGGTGATCAGCGGAAGGATGACAAGGACAACCAGGAGTTCGATGAGGCTGAAACCGTCTTCAGCTTGGGGCGTCCATCGGTGGAGATGGTTGGATGCGCGAGGCTCCAAGCTCGCGTCGGAACTCCGGCGATCCCTGCGCGACCCCTTTCCGGCTACCCCCACGATCTCGGTCCCTTTGTCATCACTCGGTCGTCTTCGCCCCCCGGACACGGACACCTCTGCCTCTGTCTTGCTCGAGTCCTGGCGAACCGGAGGAGGCGGGTGCCGCGTCATTCAGGACGATGTCACCGCGGGCTCTCCCGGCCTGCACCCACGACCTGCGGGTCCAGAGCGCCGAAATCGCCAGGCGAGGCATAGCGTCGGGGCGGCTCCACCTCCTTCGGATACAGACTTACCCGGAGTGCCGTCTCGTAGTCGATGAGATCCTCCGCCATGAGGGCGTTGAGCCCCATCTCGAGAGTCTGCATGCCTTCGGACTGGTGAGTGGACACGACATTGCGCAGTTGGCGGGTCTTGCCCTCTCGCACGAGGTTGCGGACCGCATGATTGGCCATGAGAACTTCGTAGGCAGCCACGAGACCGCCGCCGATCCGGGGAACCAGCCGCTGGTAGATCACGCCTTCGAGCGTGGAAGCCAGTTGCACCTGGATCTGTTCACGTCGGTCCGAGGGGAAGATGTCCACGATACGGTCGATGGCCTGGGCACTGTCGTTGGTATGCAACGTGGCGAACACCAGGTGCCCGGTCTCGGCGATGGTCAGCGTGGTGGCGATGCTCTCCTGGTCGCGCATCTCACCGACGAGCAGCACGTCCGGGTCCTCGCGAAGGACCGAACGCAGCGCACGCGAGAACGACTCGGTATCGGTCCCCACCTCGCGCTGGCTGACGGCCGATCGATGGTTGGCGTGGACGTACTCGATGGGGTCCTCGATGGTGACGATGTGACAGCGCCGGTAGCGGTTGATGTAGTCGATCATGGCCGCCAAGGTGGTCGACTTCCCCGAGCCGGTCGGTCCGGTCACGATGACGAGCCCCATGGGGAGCTCCACCAGGGACTCGATGGCCGGGGGTAGGCCGAGTTGGGCGAATCCCGGGATCTCGAAGGGGATGATGCGCAGAGCGAGAGAACACGTGTCTCGTTGGTGAAAAGCGTTACAGCGAAGACGGGCTCGCTGTTTCCAGCTGAAGGCGAAGTCGATCTCACGCTCCGTTTCGTAGCGTCCGATGAGGTCGGGTCCGACGACCCCCTTCACGGCGCGCTCGACCGAGATCGGGCTGAACACCTCACCACCGGTGACGGGGCGCATCTCCCCGTCGACTCTGATGAGCGGTGGTGCGCCCGAGGTCAACAGAAGGTCGGTGCCGCGCAGATCCCACAGCTCCTCGAGCCAGACATCGATCTCCGCGGTACTGCGGCTGACGGGCATGTGTGGGTCTGCGACTACGCGGCGGCGTTACTGGGCATGGCAGACGTCCTCCTCGGGACGATGCTCACGAGCGCCCGGGGCGATTGCGACCGGCGTGGCGCCCACCACCTTCTCACACGCGGTAACAACGTCTCCACCTTGTTCGACCGCCAGCGAGGCCCACGGCCCGAAGGGCCGCTCCGAGGCGACACCGGCCACGACCAGCGGCACACCCTGGTGCAGCGCGCAGATGACGCCGAGCTCCGCCTGGCACGGTTCGCTCAAGGGCCGAGCCCGCACCGTCACGACGACGTCGAATCCAATGTCGAGAGGACAGGTCCGTCCCTGGACGAGGGCGTTGCAGGGGAAGGCGGGCTCACCCGGTTCGTGGCACCGCAGGACCCGGCACCCGCCCGCTTCGAGCTCGGTGGCCGACTGCTCGATGGCCCACTCGTCGGTCCCGACCACGAGAACGGTGGGCGGCGCCGTCCGGGGCTCCTCGACCGAGGATCCGCCGAGCACGGGCGCCAGCCGGGAACCCCCCTTTGAACCCAAAGCTGCGGCCACGTCCTGAGTGTGGACCACCCAGACCACTACCTGGCCTACAGCCGATCAACCCACTCCCAACTTGGGCGCAGGAACCGGTCGGACAGGCGAGCGGTAGGGTTCCAAATGTGGCTCCGTACCCTACACATAGGAGAGACCGTCCAACTACGCTAAGTGGCAAGGCCGGTGGTAGCAGTGGCGGAGGACGACGATACGGTGGTGACGAACGTGGGAACGGCGGAATCCGTCCGCACCGCAGCGGTGCCTAGCCGATCTGTGGGCAAGCTCCTCGTGGTCGACGACGACCCCGAGGTGAGGGCCATGCTCAGCCGTCTCCTCGAGGTCGAGGGCTACAAGGTCACCGAGGCCATGACCGGTGCCGAGGCCATCGGCAGTCTGAGCAA
>JADGOL010000205.1 GCA_017882995.1 Acidimicrobiales bacterium
ACGCGCATCCCGACGTCGCGCTCGTGATCGCCGGCGCCGACGGATGGGGCGCCCACGCCTTTCACGAGGCCCTCGAGACGTCTCGGTGTCGTGATCGTGTGATGCAGCTCGGCTATGTCGACAACGACGCCCTGGCGGGTTGGCTGGGCGGAGCCGCGGTGCTGGCGTTCCCGTCGGTGTACGAGGGATTCGGGTTCCCGCCTCTCGAGGCCATGGCCGCCGGCGTGCCCGTCGTGGCCACGGCGGTTGGCGCCGTTCCCGAAGTCGTGGGCGACGGAGCGGTGCTCGTCGAGCGGGGCAACGCGGATGCCCTCACCGAGGCGATCGTCTCGGTCCTGGGCGAGCCCGATCGGCGCGCCGAGCTCATCGGCAAGGGACGGGCTCGGGCCGCGCAATTCACCTGGGAGGAGTGTGGCGCCGGCCTGGCGGAGCTCTACTCTGACGCGGCCGGCGCCCGTTAGGAGTCGGCGTGGACGACTCCGGTGGTGGCCGCGCCAAAGTGCTTCTCGTCGCCGAACAGCTGCGGCGCCAGGTGCCGGGGGGGATCGGGACCTACGTGCGAGGCCTGCTGGATGGCTTGGCCACATTGGACGAGGCCCACGTCGAGCTGCCCGCAGTGTCGCTGTATGCAAGTCGCGGCGGCGGCGATGGCGGCGGCCAGGACCCGCTCGAAGCCTTCGGTCGTCCGGTCATCGCCTCGCGCCTGCCCGGTCCGTTGTTGACGCGCCTGTGGGACCTGGGCTTCGTGCACGCGCCGGGAGGCTTCGATCTCGTGCATTCGGTGTCGGTCGCCGTGCCGCCGGTCAAGCAGCCGCGTCGAGGTCGCCGATGTATCGAGGTCGTCGCCATTCACGACGTGGCATGGCGGCACCGCCCCGAGGACTATCCGAGCCGGGGCCGACGGTGGCACGAGGCCGCGCTCGGACGGACGTTGCGCCATGCCACGCATTTCGTCGTGCCGTGTGAAGCCGTGGCCGCCGACCTCGTCGACGCGGGTGCACCCGAGCGGGCGGTCTCGGTGATCCCGCTCGGCTCCGACATCCTGCGCGAACGCGACGACGCCGGGGCTTCGGCCCTCCTCGAGCGCCTCGGGGTGCGTGGCGAATTCCTCTTGTCGGTCGGGACGCTCGAGCCCCGCAAGAACCTGCCTCGTCTCTTCGAGGCCTACGGCGCCGCCCGGCGCTCTCTGCCCGGTCCGTGGCCGCTGGTGGTCGTCGGACCGCCCGGGTGGGGTCCGGAGCTCGAGCACGGGGAAGGCATCGTGTTCACCGGCCGGGTCGGTGATGGCACCTTGGCGTCGTTGTACGCACGGGCCCGACTGCTCGCCTACGTGCCGTTCGAAGAGGGTTTCGGGCTCCCTCCGGTCGAAGCCATGCGCTACGGCACACCGGTGGTGTCGAGCCCGCTTCCCACCACGGGCGGTGCCGCCCACGAGGTGGACCCCACCCGCGTCGACGACATCGCCGGGGCCCTCGTGGAGGTCGCCACCGACGACGGGCTGCGGGCGCGACTGGCCGACGCCGGCCGGGCGCGCGCCGGGAGTCTCACGTGGGAGTCCGCGGCGCGCGCCCACGTGGCGTTGTGGAACTCGCTGCTATGAGCACAGCACTTGGGATGAGCACGACACTTGGGATGAGCACAGCGACCGGTGACGTCGGGGGAGGCGGCTCGCTGTCGGTGTCACTCGACGTGAGCGCGGTGCCCGCCCAGCCCGTCGGGGCCGGTCGATACACCATCGACCTCGTCACCGCCCTCCTCGCCCGCGACGACGTCACCCTGACGCTGTGGACTCGTCGAGGCGATGGGTCGCGCTGGGCCGAGCTCGGTTCTGGCGCCGGTTCGACGACGGTGCGGGCGAGTGCGCCCGAGCGTCGGCCCATCCGTCTGGCGTGGGAGCAGGTCCGTCTCCCGGGCCTGCTCGCGGCGGAGTCCGTCGAGGTACATCACGGTCCCCACTACACGATGCCCGAGCACTCCCGCCTTCCGTGTGTGGTCACGATCCACGACCTCACGTTCCTCGACCATCCCGAATGGCATGAGCGGAGCAAGGTCGTCGTGTTCCGCCGGGCCATCCGCACCGCGGCGCGTCGTGCCGATGCCATCGTGTGTGTCAGTCGTCACACCGCCCAGCGTCTCGGCGAGCTGTGTGCGCCGACGGGCCGGGTGTTCGTCGTTCCCCACGGTGTCGATCACGACCGCTTTCGACCCGAAGCGTCCACATCGAGCGGCCACGACGGCCACGACCCGGTGCCCGACGACGAGCACCTGCGCCGACTCGGCGTACGTCGGCCCTTTGTCCTGTTCGTGGGAACGCTCGAGCCCCGCAAGGCGGTTCCCGACCTCGTGGCCGCCTTCGACCGCGTGGCCGAGAACCACGCCGAGCTGTCCCTCGTCCTCGCCGGCCAACCCGGATGGGGTGTCGAGGCGGTGCGCCAGGCGATCGGCGAGGCGCGCTTCGCCGATCGGATCATCCGCACCGGCTATGTCCCCGACGAAGTCGTGCCGGCCTTGCTGCGGCGCGCTGCCGTCGTCGCCTATCCCGCCCTGGAAGAGGGTTTCGGACTTCCCGCCCTCGAGGCCCTGGCCTGTGGCACGCCCCTGGTCACCACAGCAGGGACGGCCATGGCGGAGGTCTCCGGCGGTGCGGCGGTCTTGGTGGCACCGGGGTCGGTGTCCGAGCTCGCCGACGCCCTCGCCGACGCCCTCGACGCCGGCTCCGCCGTGCAACGACGGCGGCGCCTCGGGGTGGAGGTGGCGGCCGGTCACACTTGGGCGAGGAGCGCGGCCGAGCACGTCTCTGCCTACCGGTGGGCCGCGCGACGATCCGATCCTTCGTCACCGGGATCGGGAGCCGGTCCCCGGTAAGGTTCGGCGCGTGCGTGCCCTGGTGACCGGAGCGAAAGGATTCGTCGGCTCGTGGTTGACCAGCCATCTCGTCGAGAGCGGGGACGACGTGGTGTCGATCGATCACGAGGTCGAGATCACCGACGGCGAAGCGGTGCGCGCCGCGATGGTCGAGGCCGCTCCCGAGGTCGTGTACCACCTCGCCGCGCTCACCAACGTGGGTCGGTCGTGGACCGACGCGTCGGAGGTGCTCCGGGTCAACGCCATCGGGACCCTGTTTGTGCTCGAGGCCGCCCGATCGTGCCCGCACCCTCCCCGGGTTCTCGTGACCAGCTCCGCGGAGGTCTACGGAGCCGTTCCCCAGGACCTCTTGCCCGTGACCGAGGACGCCCCGCTCGCCCCGGTCACGCCGTACGCGGCGTCGAAGGTGGCTGCTGAGTACCTCGGGGTCCAGGCGCATCTCGCCTACGGGTTGCAGGTGCTGCGTATGCGGCCCTTCAACCACGTGGGGCCGGGGCAGACGTCGGCCTTCGTCGTGTCCGCGCTGGCGCAGCGCATCGTCGAAGCGCGTCGGACCGGCGCCAAGAGCATCGTGGTGGGCAACCTGACCGCTCGGCGCGATCTCACCGACGTGCGTGACGTGGTCCGGGCCTATCGACTCCTCGCCGAGCGGGGCGTGGCGGGAGAGGTCTACAACGTGTGCAGCGGCCGGGACATCGCCATCGCGGACGTCGCCCTTCAGTTGCAGAGCCTGGCGGGGGTGGAGTTGCAGTTCGAGCTCGACCCGGCCCTGTCCCGTCCCGTCGACGTCCCCGTCGTGCGCGGGGACTTCACCAAGCTGCGCGAGGCCACGGGGTGGGAACCGCGCCTCAGCCTCGAGCGCACGTTGCTCGACGTGCTCGAGCAGTGGAGCGATCGCGCCGCCTAGGCGTCGCCCTGTCGGCTCGGGGCCGGATCGCCACTGACGCCACACGCGCAACAGCCGCCCCGCATGACGCGAGGCGGCTGTTGACGGGTCGATCTGTGGCGTGAAGGTCTCAGGCGGCCTGGAGGATCAGCTTGCGCAGCTGCTGGCGTACCTCGCGGGCCTGGGCGTGCGCCTGCTTGGCCAGGTCGCGTGCGGGAACGGGGAGGCGCTCCTCGATCGGGGCCAGCGAGGCCTCGATGCGGCCGATGACCTGCTCGACGGCCTCGTCGACGTCCTTCACCCGCTTGGTGACCTCGCCTCGCACGTCGCCGAGGTGGCCCTGGACCGCACTGCGGCCGGCGAGGCGCTTCTGGAGCTCCTGGCGCCGGACCTGCGCGCGCTGGAATCCGAGCACGCCCAGGCCGACCACGACGTAGGCGGCGTCTCGTGCGGTCTTGGTGATCTCGTCTGTGACGTCTTTGAACTCGGGCATCTGGTGTGTCCTTCCTGTTGAGCCAATGGGGGGTTCGGGGGGCTGTGTGCTAACTATTGTACCGGGCGCCGCTAACAGTTGCAAGCACTATCTCCACGTCGCCGGCCTGGTCGCGGGGCCCAGGATCGCCTGGGGGCCGAAGGGGAGTGACGGGTAGCCTCTTGGCCCTGATGGAGACCCATATCGCTCCGCCGGTCGTGGCTGTGATCGTCACCTGCAATCCCGG
>JADGOL010000206.1 GCA_017882995.1 Acidimicrobiales bacterium
AACGACATCGTGAAGGAGTACCTGTCGCGCGGCACCTACATCTTCCCGCCCGGGCCCAGTCGCCGGTTGATCGTCGACATGATCGCCTACACGGTGCGCGAGGTCCCGAAGTGGAACCCCATCAACGTGTGCAGCTACCACCTCCAAGAGGCCGGGGCCACGCCGGTCCAGGAGGTCGCCTACGCGCTGGCCACGGCGATCGGGGTCATCGACGCCGTGCGCGACTCGGGAAAGATCGAGAAGTCGGAGGTCCCCGCCGTCGTGGGGCGCATCTCGTTCTTCGTCAACGCCGGCATCCGCTTCGTCGAGGAGACCTGCAAGGTGCGCGCCCTCACGCGCATGTGGGACCGCATCTGCCTCGAGCGCTACGGCGTCGAGGACCCGAAGCTGCGCCGGTTCCGCTACGGCGTCCAGGTCAACTCGCTCGGGCTCACCGAGGCCCAGCCCGAGAACAACGTCCCGCGCATCGTGCTCGAGGCTCTCGGCGTCACCTTGTCGAAGGACGCCCGCGCCAGGGCGATCCAGCTTCCGGCCTGGAACGAGGCCCTCGGCCTGCCGCGGCCGTGGGACCAGCAGTGGTCATTGCGGATCCAGCAGATCCTGGCCTTCGAGACCGACCTGCTCGAGTACGACGACATCTTCGAGGGATCCACCGTCATCGAGGCCAAGACCTCCGAGCTGGCCGCGGCCGCGGGTGAAGAGCTCGACGAGGTGCTCGCGCTGGGCGGCGCGTTCGAAGCAGTCGACGAGTTGAAACGCCGCCTCGTGCGCAGTCAGGCCGAACGGGTACGGCGTATCGAGACCGGCGACCTCCTCGTGGTGGGGGTCAACGCCTTTACCGAGACCGAGCCCTCCCCTCTCGAGATGGCCGACGACGGTGCCACCACGATCCTGAAGGTCGACCCCGCCGAAGAGGCACAGCTGCGCGCCGACGTGGCGACATGGCGCGCCCAGCGCGACAACGCCGGGGTGAAGCGGGCCCTCGACGAATTGCGCCGGGTGGCGGCCGACGAGAACGAGAACCTCATGCCGGCCACGATCACCCTCGCCCACGCCGGCGGCACCACCGGGGAGTGGGCCGGTGCCCTGCGCGAGGTGTTCGGCGAGTACCGCGCACCCACCGGGATCAGTGGCGGGGTCGGGCACCGAGGTGCGGAGCTCTCCGACGTCCGGGAGCGTTCGAGACGGCTGGCCGAGCGCACGGGCGGGCCGCCCCGCCTTCTCGTGGCCAAGCCCGGTCTCGACGGACACTCCAACGGAGCCGAGCAGATCGCGGTGGCGGCGCGCGACGCCGGCTTCGAGGTGGTCTATCAAGGCATCCGCCTCAGTCCCGAGCAGATCGCGGTGGCGGCGCGCGACGAGGACGTCGACGTGGTGGGCATCTCCATCTTGTCGGGGAGCCATCTCGAGCTCGTCCCCGAGGTGCTCGACCGGCTACGCGGCGTCGGCGTCGACGCGCCCGTCGTCGTGGGCGGCATCATCCCGCCTGAAGACGCCGAGGTGCTGCGGGGCAAGGGGGTGGCGGCGGTCTTCACGCCCAAGGACTTCCAACTCGGTCGCATCGTGGACGAGCTGATCACCCTGGTCGAGGATCATCGCGACGGACAGCGCGGCGCGACGCGCTGACTCTGCGTCGGACCCATCGGTCCGACGCTCCGGCCGAGTCCCCTACAGCGCCGAAAGCTCCACCGATGGGTCGGCCAGTCGCCCGGGGTCCACGGGCCTTCTTGTCTCGACGAGCGCAGCGATGTCATCGGTGACGTCCCACACGTTGACGTTCATTCCCGCCACCACCGTCCCTTTGTCGAGCCAGAACACGATCACCTCGCGGCGCTCCTTGTCGCCCCGGTAGACGACCTGGTCCCAGCTCGTGGCGAACCCGCTGTATTCCATGCCAAGGTCGTACTGGTCCGAGAAGAAATAGGGAACCTTCGCGTAGGCGACGCGCTGACCGAGCATGTTCTTGGCCGCGACCGGACCCTGGTTCAGCGCCGCAGACCAGTGTTCGAGACGGATGTGTCTTTCGAAGACGGGGTGGTACGCGTTGGCGACATCCCCGGCGGCCCAGATCCCCGGGGTCGCGCTCGACAGGTATTCGTCGACGACGATGCCGTTGTCGACGGCGATGCCCGTGCCCTGGGTCAACTCGGTGCGCGCCGTCACCCCGACCCCGACCACGAACAGATCACCGGCCACAACCGTGCCGTCGGCCAGCACCACCTCTTCGGCACGACCCCGTCCGCCAAAACCGTCGACGCCCACCCCGAGATGGAGCTCCACCCCATGCTCGGCATGGAGGTCCCTGAACATCGCCCCCACCTCCGCCCCCAGGACGCGCTCGAGGGGAACGGCGGCGGCTTCGACCAGCGCCACCTCTTTGCCCATCTGGCGAGCGGACGCCGCCACCTCGGACCCGATCCATCCCCCACCCACCACCACGAGCTTGGAGGCCTCGGCCAAGGCGTCGCGCAGTGCATCGCAACTCGACAGGCTGCGCAAGTAGTGGATGCCGGCCAGATCCGAACCCGGGTTCGACAGCCTCCTCGGCGTCGCCCCGGTGCACAGGAGCAACTCGTCATACCCCAGCTCCCCCCCGGGATCGAGGACCACCTTCTTGGCCCCCGGATCGACACTGCGCACGGTCGTCGAGCTCAGAAGCTCGACGTCGTTCTCCTCGTAGAAGCCTTCTCCGTGCACGGCTGCCACGTCGAATCCGACCTCGCCGCGGAGATACGCCTTCGACAACGGAGGGCGCTCGTAGGGCCGGACAGCTTCTTCCCCGACCAGCACGACCCTTCCCTCGAATCCCTCCTGGCGCAGCGTCTCGGCGGCCTTGGCTCCCGCCAGGCTGGCGCCGGCGATCACGAACGTCTGCCGTGACGACATGGCGTGCTACCTCCCCATCCCGGTCAGGGCGAAGAATTCCTGGCGCGAGCGGGCGTCGTCGCGCAGGATGCCGTGCACCGTCGAAGTCAGGGTGCGGGCCCCGGTGGAGCGCACACCGCGTAACGACATACAGGTGTGATCGGCTTCGAGGACCACGCCCACTCCCTTCGGCTCGAGATGACGGTCGAGCCAATCCGCGACCTGACTGGTGAGCCGCTCCTGGGTCTGCAGGTCACTGGCGAACCGGTCGACGATCCGGGCGAGCTTGGAAAGCCCGAGGATCCGACGGGCGGGGAGATAGCCCACGTGGGCGACCCCGCTGAAGGGGAGCAGATGGTGCTCACACAACGACCGGAAGGGAATGTCGCGCGCCAGCACCAGCTCGTCATATCCCTCGTCGTTGGGGAACGTCGTGAGATCGAACGGTTCGGGAGTCAGCATCTCCGCGAATGCGGCTGCCACCCGCCGAGGCGTCTCGGCCAGGTGCTCGGAGCCCGGGTCACGACCGAGGGCCACGAGCAGGTCGAGCACGGCCCGCTCCGCCGCCTCTGTATCGATGGGCCGCGTGTCGGCGACGACCCGGAGGTGGCCGTTGCGATGCTCGGCGTTGACAAGGGTGCTGGTCACGGGTTGTCTTCCCTTCTAACAGACACTAGAATGAACTCTAGAAGGGCCGGGGGATTCCGTCAACCTACTTCTCCTTTAGAAGGGGAACCGATGCGAGAGGAGAGTTCCAAGGCGAGCGGGCCGGCCCCGGCCGGAACCGACTTCGAGGCCGGAGTCGTGGCGCTGTCCGCACTGGCGGAACCGGCGCGACGTGCCCTGTACGGCTTCGTGGCGAGACAGTCCGAGCCGGTGAGCCGCGAGCAGGCCGCCGTGGGGGCGGGCGTCGCCGTCCACGTCGCCAAGTTCCATCTCGAAAAACTGGTCGACGACGGGCTCCTCGACTTCGAGTACCGCCGCCCCCCCGAGCGGCGCGGACCCGGGGCGGGCCGTCCCGCCAAGGTGTACCGACGCTCACAGCGCGAGATCTCGGTGACCCTGCCCGGGCGCCGCTACGAGTTCGCCGGACGTCTCTTCGCCCAGGCCATCTCCGACGCCGAACGGGGCGGGGTCCCGGTGTCGGTCAGCTTGCAACGAACGGCGCGAGAAGCGGGGCGCGCGCTGGGCGAGACGGCGCGCCGACGGGCCGGACCGCGGCGCGGACGCTCAGCGGGGCGCGCCACGGCGCTCCAGGCATTGGAGGAATGCGGCTACGAGCCGCACACCGACCCCGGAGGGGTCAGCCTTGTCAACTGCCCGTTCCATTCGCTCGCGCAGGACTACACCGACCTCGTCTGTGGCGTGAACCTCGACCTCATGCGAGGCCTGCTCGAGGGTCTCGGGCGGACGGGGCTCGAGGCCAGGCTCGATCCCGGTCCGGGACGCTGTTGTGTGCGGCTCAGCGACTCGATCGAGGACGATCCCGGCGCAACGCCGCGGGCTGGGTCCACCACCGACCGCTGAAGCGCCACGGGGGTTGCTTCAGACCCCCGCCATCGTCCTGGGGGGCACGAGGGCGGGGCCACGCCTCTTCGACCGCGACGACGATGGCGGCCAACACGGCGGGCTCGGGCTCAGGTCGCACCGAGACGACGACCGGCGCGCCGGTCGCGTCGCCCTCGCTCACAAGGGCACGTTCCCGTGCTTGCGACGAGGCAGCTCTTCACGCTTGGAGGCGAGCAGTCGCAAGCTGCGCACCAGGACACGGCGCGTCTCGGTGGGGTCGATCACGTCGTCGACATAGCCGCGCTCGGCCGCCACATACGGATTCGCGTAGCGCTCGGTGTACTCCTCGACGAGCTCCGCACGCCGCGCCGCGGGGTCGGCGGCCTCGGTCAACTCACGCCGGTAGACGATCTCGACCGCACCCTGAGGACCCATGACGGCCAGCTCCGCCGACGGCCACGCGAAGGCGAGGTCGGCGCCGATCGACTTGGAGTTCATGACGACATAGGCGCCGCCGTACGCCTTGCGGGTGATGACCTGGATGCGCGGTACGGTCGCCTCGCAGTACGCGTACAGCAACTTGGCACCGTGGCGGATGATCCCGCCATATTCCTGATCGGTTCCCGGCATGAATCCCGGAACGTCGACGAAGGTCACCAAAGGGATGTTGAAGGCGTCGCACGTGCGCACGAAGCGAGCCGCCTTCTCCGAGGAGTCGATGTCGAGCACGCCGGCGAGCACGGCGGGCTGGTTGCCCACGATGCCCACGACACGCCGGTCGATGCGGGCGAACCCGCAGGTGATGTTCATGGCCCAGTGCGGGTGGACCTCGAAGTAGTCCCCCTCGTCGACGACCGAGGTGATGACCCGCTTCATGTCATAGGGCTGCGTCGGCAGGCTGGGCATCAGGTCGACCAGCTCGGGGGTACCCCGGTCGGGGTCGTCGTCGGTGTCGACGAGCGGTGGCTCCTCGAGGTTGTTCGACGGCAGGAACGACAGGAGATAGCGGACCTCGTCCAGGCACGTCTTCTCGTCGGGCGCGACGAAGGTGGCCACCCCGGACTTGGTGGCGTGGCTCATGGCACCGCCGAGCTCTTCGAGGGTGACGTCTTCCCCCGTGACCGTCTTCACGACGTCGGGCCCAGTGATGAACATGTGGCTCGACTGGTTGACCATGAAGATGAAGTCCGTCATGGCGGGCGAATACACCGCCCCGCCCGCACACGGGCCCATGATCACGCTGATCTGCGGGATGACTCCCGACGCCTTGACGTTGCGGTGGAAGATCCCGCCGTAGGAGTGCAAGGAGACGACGCCCTCTTGGATCCGGGCCCCCGCACCGTCATTGAGCCCGATCATGGGGACGCCGATGGACTCGGCGAGGTCCATGACCTTGTGGATCTTCTCGGCGAACACCTCGCCGAGCGCGCCACCGAAGACGGTGAAGTCCTGGCTGAAGGCGCACACCCGTCGGCCGTCGATGGTGCCGAAGCCGGTGATCACACCGTCGGTGTACGGGCGCTTCTCCTCGAGGCCCATGCCGTGCGCCCGGTGCCGGGCCAGCATGTCGAGCTCCTGGAACGATCCTTCGTCGAGGAGATACTCGATCCGCTCACGGGCTGTCATCTTCCCCTTGGCGTGCTGGCGCTCCACGGCGTGGGGCGATCCAGCGTGCAGGGCCTCCTCCTTGCGGGCCTTGAGCTCGGCCAGCCGTTGCGACATGGGGTGGTCCATGGGCCCCGAGGCTACCGGAGGTCCGTCCACGAGCGACACGTCGCGCGCCCCGCGTCGCGGGCCTGCATTCTCGAAGAACCAGCGTGGCCGGGCTCGAAGGCGGCCCCCGCCGCATGCCCGAGTGCAGGTCCGGCGACCGGGCCACCCCGACGATCACCCCGCGCGGGTCGTCACGAGACCAGGATGGAGTGGTGACCCCGACGGGGAATCAGCTCGAGCGCCAGCCCCCCAGGGGCCATCGGCCGGACCCGGACATGACCCCGCCCGCGGGCACAGTCATGCCGTCACGAGCGACCGTCGCACGAGAATCTCCGCCGCGCACCGCGGCGCAGACGAGGGCGCGCTCCCCCCAGGACACGCTTCGAGCTCTGGAAGACGAACCGCCCCCGGCTCGCCTCCGACCTCCCCGCCAACGTCCCCCGGCCAAGATGAAGCTCACCCGGCGAGGGGTGGGCGTCGTCCTCACCCTCGCCCTGGCGCTCGTCATCGCTATGGCGCTCGGCATCGACGTCCTCACCTCGTCTTCGACACCCGCCGCGGACGGCCCTCCCCCCGCCAGTGCCGTCGTCGTCACCCGCACCGTGGCGGCGTCGGTCACCTTCGACTCCACAGGGGGATGGCTGGCCGACGATCACACCGGAACGGTCAGGCATTTCAACACCTCCACCGGCGCGGCGCTGGGTCACCCGCTGCGTCTGGGGGGAAGGCCGATCGCGGTGGTGTCGGGCTTCGGCCGCATCTGGGTGGCCGACATCGCCGGGAGCAGGGTGTGGGAGATCAACCCCAAGACCGCTGTCGTGGTCGGGTCCCCCATCCCGGTGGCGGAGGGGCCGGTGTCGCTCGCCGCGGGTGACGGCGGGGTCTGGGTGGCGAGCCTCGTCGCCGGAACGGTGAGTCTCATCGATCCCCGCACCGGCAATGTATTGGCGTCGGGATCGCTGCCCGACGGAGCCGTACGCCTCGCCATCGGCCCCGACGGCGTGTGGGTGAGCGGCCAGACCGATTCCCTCACCCGGGTCGACCCCCGGCCCGTCGACGGCGTGCTGCACTGGAAGACCGTCCATGTGGGCCAGGGCCCCTTCGGGGTCGGGGTCGGCGACGGGTCGGTGTGGGTGGCGAACGTGAAGTCCGGATCGGTGTCGCGCGTCGACCCTGCCTCGATGCGCGTGACGGCGACCTACACCGTGGGTGGATCCGGAGGTGGTGTGCCCGCCAACCCCGAGATGGTGGCGGTGTGGCACAACCGGCTGTGGGTGGCCGACGGGCAACAGGGCGTCGTGGTGGCACTCAACCCGGCCACCGGCGAGCAGACGGGCATGCCGGTGCAGGTCCCCGGCGTCATCCGCCAGTTGGTGGTCCAGAACGGGGGAACGCTGTGGGGCACCACGGCCAATCCCGGCACGGTGATGCGCTTCAGTACCTGACGTTCAGTACCTGACGTTCGGTACCTCGATGTCAGGCGGGCTCTTGGACCAGCTCGATGAGCGTGCCGAAGGCCCCTTTGGGGTGGACGAAGGCAACCGTCGTCCCCCGCGAGCCCGGCCGGGGCGCTTCGTCGATGAGTGTCCCACCACCGTGGCGCACGGACTCCAGCGCCGTGGCGCAGTCGTCGACTCGGTAGCCGACGTGATGCAAGCCCTCACCCCGTCGCTCGAGGAAGCGTGCCACCGGTGAGTCGGGCCGCGTCGGGCTCAGGAGCTGGATGTAGGAGTCGGCGACGGCGATGAGCGCCTCCTCCACGCCGTCGAGGTCGATGGATTCGCGGTGGCTCACCGTGGCACCGAAGGTGTCGCGGTAGTAGGCGATGGCAGCGTCGAGGTCGCGCACCGCGATCCCGACGTGGTCGATCTCGGTGAGCAAGGCCTTCGCTCCCCTCGGGCTCATGGCACCGGTCATGCCCCGTGCCTCCGGAACAACGTGATCCGATCCTCCCCGACACGGGCCCGCAACTCCGGGTCGTCGATGCCGAGACCCTCCTCGGGGGCCAGGCACAGCACGCCGATCTTGCCCTCGTGCAGGTTGTGGTGCACCTGGAAGGCGGCGTCCCCGACGTGGTCGAGGGGGTAGAGCGCGGAGAGTGGGGGCACCACCTTGCCGTCACACACGAGCTGGTTGGCATCCCAGGCCTCGCGGTAGTTGGCGAAGTGTGAGCCCTTGATCGTCTTGAGCTTCATCCACAGGTGGCGGTTGTCGTACTCGATCATGTATCCCGAAGTGGCCGCGCACGTGACGATGGTCCCGGCCCGCTTGCACACGAACACCGACGCACCCATGGTCTGACGACCGGGATGCTCGAAGACGATGTCGGGCTCCGCACCCACGAGCGCCCGCACGTCCTTGCCGAAACGACGCCATTCCGACTCGTCCTGGGTGTGCTCGTCCTTCCAGAACCGGTACCCCGCCGCGGCACGGTCGATCACCGCCTCGACGCCGAACTTGTGCAACAGATCCACCTTGTCGGGCGAGGACACCACCGCGACCGGCGTCCCGCCCCCGTTCATGACGTGCTGCACGGCGTAACTCCCGAGGCCACCGCTCCCACCCCACACGAGGACGCGGTCACCCTGCTTCATGGGCGCGCCGTTGTGCGACACGAGCATCCGATAGGCGGTCGAGTTGCACAGGGCGTTGATCGCCGCCTCTTCCCAGCTCAGGTGGCGCGCCTTGGGCATGAGCTGATTGGCCTTCACCACGGCGAGGTCGGCCAGGCCCCCGAAATTCGACTCGAATCCCCAGATGCGCTGATTGGCCGCCAGCATGGAATCGTCATGCGCGGAGGGATCCTGGTCGTCGACGTAGTTGCAGTGCACGACGACCTTGTCGCCCGGCCGCCAATTCCGCACCGCCGAGCCGACCCTGAGCACCACTCCCGACGCGTCGGATCCGACGACGTGGTGGTCGAGCGCATGCCGCGCCCCCCAGGCGCTCTCCTTACCCAGGCGGTCGAGGAATCCGAAGGTCGGCAGGGGCTCGAAGATCGACGTCCAGACGGTGTTGAAGTTGATCGAGGACGCCATGACCGCCAGGTAGGCCTCGTCGGGTGCGAGCTCGGGGACCGGGACCTCCGACACATGGAGCGACTTCCGGGGGTCCTTCTCGGCCGAGTCGACCCCCGCGAACATCTCGACCTCGTCACGACGGACGTGGGCGGCTCGGTAGGACTCGGGCAGCGCCATGGCGCCCAGCTCGTCGCCATTCGCACCCGCCACAATGGCCTCACGGAATGCCTGCATGGGGACGCACCCTACCCGCCTGTCCCGGCCGCTTCCCAGGCCGCGCCCGAACTTGATTCGACTCGGCGGAGGACCCGGATCCTCCCGTAGAATGGGACTCCGCCACTATTCGGGCCCACTATCCGGGCCCACTATCCGGCCTGTCCGGCTGACACAGTCCCATCGGAGGTCACGTCCATGCCCGGTTCCGTCATCCTCTCGGGGGCCCGTACCCCCATCGGCAAGCTCTCGGGGGCCCTGGCCGGATTCAGCGCCATGGATCTCGGCGGCTTCGCCATCGCGGCGGCCCTCGAGCGGGCCGGGGTGTCAGCTCAGGACGTCGACTACGTCTTCATGGGCCAGGTGCTCCAGGCCGGCCAGGGTCAGATCACCGCCCGGCAGGCCGCCACCAAGGGCGGGATCCCCATGTCCGTCCCCGCCACCACCATCAACAAGGTGTGTCTGTCCGGGCTGAACAGCATCTACCTCGCCGACATGCTCATCGCGGCAGGCGAAGCCGACCTCGTGGTGGCCGGGGGCATGGAGTCGATGACCCGGGCGCCCTATCTGCTGCCCGGCGCCCGCGCCGGCTACCGCGCCGGGGACGGCACGCTCGTCGACTCGATGATGTACGACGGCCTGTACTGCCAGTTCGACCATTGCGCCATGGGCCTCGGGACCGAGCAGTACAACCGGGAGGCGAAGATCTCGCGCGCCGCGCAGGACAGTTTCGCGGCGATGTCACACGAGCGCGCCGCCACGGCCATCAAAGACGGTCGCTTCGCCGATGAGATCGTCCCGGTGTCGGTGCCCCAACGCAAAGGCGACCCCATCGTGGTCGACACCGACGAGGGGGTCCGACCGGGAACGACGGCGGAGTCCCTCGGCGCCCTGAAGCCCGCCTTCGACAAGGAGGGAACCATCACCGCCGGCAACGCCAGTCAGATCTCCGACGGCGGCGCGGCGGTGATCGTCACGTCGAAGGCCCGAGCCGAGGCCCTGGGGGTGACACCGCTCGGGGAGGTCGTGAGCTATGGGCAGGTGGCGGGCCCGGACGCCTCGCTCCTGTTGCAGCCGGCCAACGCCATCGTCCAGGCACTGGCCAAGGTCGGGAAATCACCGAGCGACGTCTCTCTTTTCGAGCTCAACGAGGCGTTCGCGGCCGTGGGCCTGGCCTCGATGACGGAGCTCGGGATCACCGACGAGATCACGAACGTCAACGGCGGGGCGATCGCTCTCGGGCACCCCATCGGCATGTCCGGGACCCGTCTGGCGCTGACCATGCTCCACGAGCTCCGGCGCCGCGGCGGAGGTCTCGGGGCCGCCAGCCTGTGCGGTGGCGGTGGCCAGGGTGACGCCCTCGTTCTGCGTTCGATCGGCTGATCTGACCGCCTGATCCGACCGCCTGATCCGGGCACCTGATCCGAACGTCTGCGCTGCTGCGCGCGGTCCGCTGCAGGACCGTCACACCTCGGTACTATCAATGCAACGCATGAGCGGTCGACGCCTTTCCGCCTGTGTCTATCGGGAGCCATGCCAGTGAGCCGTCGCCGCAGGCCCACATCGACCTCCTCCTTCGGCGTGGGCCGGCGCGAGAGCCACGACGCGAGCGGCTTCTACGACCGGTTCAGCCCGCCGGTCCTGTCGCAGCACGACACCGTCAACAACTCCCCCATCAAGGACAAGATCGTCACCGGCGATGCCCGGCACATGGACGAGGTCGAGGACGCCTCGGTGGCGCTGGTCGTGACGTCACCTCCGTACTTCGCCGGCAAGGAGTACGAAGAAGCACTCGGGGAAGGGCACATCCCGGCCAGCTATCTCGACTACCTGGGCATGCTCACCGAGGTCTTCACCGAATGCGTCCGCACGCTCGAGCCCGGTGGGCGCATCGCCGTCAACGTGGCCAATCTGGGTCGCAAGCCGTACCGGTCGCTGTCGGCGGATGTGATCGCCATCCTCCAGGACCGGTTGGGGCTGTTGTTGCGAGGCGAGGTGGTCTGGCTCAAGGCGCGCGGCGCCAGCGGGTCGTGCGCATGGGGCTCGTTCCGGAGCCCCGCCAACCCCGTCCTGCGCGACCTGACCGAACGGGTCGTCATCGCCAGCAAGGGCCGCTTCGACAGGGCGCTGTCTCGTCCCGCCCGCCAAGCACGCGGCCTGCCATCGGGAATCTCGCTGACCAAGGAGGAGTTCATCGAGGCCACGACCGACGTCTGGGAGCTGCCCAGCGAGCGCGCCACGCGCGTCGGGCATCCGGCACCGTTCCCCGTCGAGCTCCCCCTTCGACTGATCGAGCTCTACACCTACGAAGGCGACCTCGTGCTCGACCCGTTCATGGGATCGGGATCGACCGCCGCGGCGGCACTGCGCAGCCACCGCCATTTCGTGGGCTACGACACCGAATCCGAGTACGTCCGCATTGCCGAACAACGGATCAGCGCGGAGCGCGACCGACTCATCGAGCGAGAGGGCGACCCCCTCGAACGACCCCGGCGCGATGGCACGGGGGCACGTGACGTGGCGGGCGAGATGCTCAGTCGGTGCGGCTTCTTCGACGTCGTGGCGAGCAAGCGCCCGGTCGCCGGCGTGGACGTCGCCTTCACGGCGCGCGACCGCACCGGACGACAGTGGCTCTTCGATTTCGCCGGCGCGTTCAGCACCGCCAACACGGGCCTTCGGCGTACCGACACCCTGTGGAAGGCGCTCGGCAAGGCCGCGGTCATCCACGCCGCGTGGCCCGAGGTGCCTTTCGTGCTCCTCACCACCGCGGCCCCGGCCCGGGGCAGTGCCGGGGAACGGGCGTGGCGCTCACTCGGCGAGGCGGCGCCACCGGGCGGGATCGGGGCCGTCTACGACGTCGTCGAGCTCGGCTCCTCAGAGGACGAGGCCCGCCTGTCGCGTTATGCGTCGCACGGGCTCGAAGCCGCGGTTGCGGCGACGGAGCAACCGAGCGCCGACACGGGAACCAAGAGCCGGCGCGGCGCGACCCGTGCCCGATGACCGCACGACGGTCACCGAGCTCGCCACCGCGCTCGGCACCCTCGGCATCGGGGACCTTTCTTCCACACTGGCGCGACGTCCCGGGCAGCTCGACATCGCCGCCGCCACCTGGGGGGAACTCGATGCTCTGTACGCCTCAGGACGGTTCGCCGGCGAGTTCGCCACCGCATTCGCCAACGGGCGGGCGTTCCTCGAAGCCGAGGACGCGCTGCGGGGACGCCGCCCGCGGCTGATCGAGTGGACCGGCGGTCGTCGCCCGCCCGGTGACGAGGTGGCCCCGGTCGACCTCCGGATCGACCACGTGTTCCTGGTCAGCTGCAAGTACCTGTCGCGCAACATCGCCAACCCCTCCCCGGCCCGGCTGTTCGACGGCCTGCTCGCCACCTCGGGTGAATGGGAGCAGACCGACTGGTACGAAGTGGTCGCCCCCGACGAGCTGCGCACCTTGTACGACGCCTGTCGCCGTGCCACCGGGCTCACCGATCTCTCCGATGACCTCGGTGAACTCGGGACCGAGGACCGTCAGCGTCTCCGGCGTGCGCTGCCGGGGCGGACATATCCCCTCGAAGCACGCGAGGCCTACCGACAGCTGTGCGCGCAGGTGAGCGCGGCCTCCGCGCAGCGCTGGCTCGACAACGTGGCGCGCCGGGGGGCGGCGGAGAGGATGGTGTGGCGGCTGCTGCGCATCGGCAACGCCGCCTACTTCCTTCTGGGCGCCGACCCCCGCCGGTCGCTGCGCCTGCGCGTGGCGAGCTCGTGGGACTGGCGTCAGGCCTATCGTCTCGTGGGTCTCGACATCGTTCCCGCCACGTCGGGACAGCCGCAGGTGAACTGGTCGGTCACCTACGTCGAGCGAGCCACCATGCACCGGCGGTCGGTGCAGGGTCACGTGGAAGTGCGCTGGAGCCACGGCCGCTTTGCCCAGCCGCCCGAGGCCAAGGTGTACCTCGACACTCCGTCAGACGAGCTCCCGGGTTACTTCCCGCTCGAACGCGGTGCGGATCAACCCGAGTTGTGGGACTGAGGTCGCGAGCTGCGTCAGGCGTCGACTTCGCGACGGCCTTCGAGGGCTCGACCCAGTGTGAGCTCATCCGCGTACTCGAGGTCGCCACCGACGGGAAGCCCGCTGGCGATGCGGGTGACGCTGAGCCCCAGAGGTTTCAGGAGCCTCGCCAGGTACATGGCGGTGGCCTCTCCCTCGAGGTTCGGATTGGTGCACAAGATGATCTCGGTGATGGCTTCGTCGTCGAGGCGCCCCAGCAGCTCCTTCACACGGAGCTGATCCGGCCCCACCCCCTCGAGCGGGTTGAGCGCACCGTGGAGCACGTGGTAGCGACCGCGGAATTCCTGGGTCTTCTCGACGGCCACGATGTCGCGGGGGTCTTCGACCACACACAGCATCGTGCCGTCGCGCCGATCGTCGCTGCAGATTGCGCACAGGTCGCCTTCGGCCACGTTGAAGCAGCGCGGACAGAGGGTGATGCGCTCTTTGACATCCACGATCGCCTCGGCCAGTCGCATGGCGTCCTCGGGTGCCACCTTCAGCAGGTGAAAGGCGATGCGCTGTGCGGACTTGGGCCCGATGCCGGGCAGGCGCCCGAGCTCGTCCACCAAGGCCTGCAACGGGCCGGTGAACACCTCTATACCTCTTGCGCGCCGGGGAAGGCCTGCTTCAGCCGTTCTTCGGGAGTGAGCCCCACCCCGGCGAGCTCGGTCTCCGCAGCCAGCACGGCGGGATCGAGCAGGTCCGGGGAATCGTGGCCTCCGGGGTCAACAGGTTCAGCGACACCCGCGGTGTCGACCGTCTCGGTGGTGGAGGTTGTCTCGTCATCGCGTGCCGTCGGCACCGCTCGTGGGCCTGGTGCCTCCGCCCCTGCCGACGTCGGCATCGAGCCTCGAGACGGCTGAGCCGGGCGCGACGCCACCGGGACATCGGCGCCGTCGTCGTCGACCACGAGCCTGATGGGCACCGGCGTCCCGAAGCGCGTCGCCAGGGCGGCCTCCACGTCGAGGCGGACCTCCTCGCAATACGAACGGTGCGTCTCGTTGGGCAATGCGAAGACCGCCGTCGACCCGTCGACGTCCAAGAACCTTCCCACCCTGAACCGGGCCCTCGCCCGGTTCGGCAACTGGGCGAGCAACCCGTCGCCCCAGACCTGCACGAGCTCGTCGCGCGACGGCAAGACGGCGATCGC
>JADGOL010000207.1 GCA_017882995.1 Acidimicrobiales bacterium
CAGAACACCTGCATAGACTTCGCTGTGGCGCCGCCATGGGCGCGATGCGAATGAGGAGATCACCATGTCGCAATGGGGCTTTGAGACTCGACAGATCCACGCAGGCGCCGTCCCGGATCCAACGACCGGAGCGCGAGCCGTCCCCATCTATCAGACCACCAGCTACACGTTCCGCGATACGGCCCACGCCGCCGCGCTCTTCGGGCTCGAGGAGCTCGGCAACATCTACACGCGGATCATGAACCCCACCCAGGCGGTGTTCGAAGAGCGTGTCGCCGCCCTCGAAGGCGGAGTGGCCGCACTGGCTGTGGCGAGCGGCCAAGCCGCCGAGACCGTGAGCCTCTTGAATCTGGCCGAGAACGGGGGACACATCGTCTCTTCCGCGTCGCTGTATGGAGGGACCTACAACCTGCTTCATTACACGCTTCCGAAGCTCGGTATCGAGGTGACCTTCGTCGAGGACCCCGACGACCTCGACGCATGGCAGCGTGCGGTGCGAGACAACACCAAGGCGTTCTACGCCGAGACGATCGGCAACCCCAAGGGTGACGTGCTCGATTTCGAGGGTGTGTCGAACGTCGCCCACGGTCATGGCATCCCACTCGTGGTCGACAACACCGTGGCGACCCCGTATCTGGCCCAGCCTCTGCGCCACGGGGCCGATATCGTGGTCCACTCGGCCACAAAGTTCATCGGCGGCCACGGGACGTCGATCGGCGGGATCATCGTGGACGGTGGGACATTCGACTACGAGGGCAGTGGCCGGTTCCCGGGGTTCACCGAGCCCGATCCGAGTTATCACGGGCTCGTGTTCGCACAGCTCCCCGAGGCGCTGTTCCCGGCCCGATACGTCTTGAAGGCCCGTCTCCAGTACCTGCGCGACATGGGTCCCTCCATCGCCCCGTTGAACTCGTTCCTCTTCTTGCAGGGAGTCGAGACCTTGAGCCTGCGCATGGAACGTCACGTGGCCAATGCGCAGCAGGTGGCGCAGTGGCTCGAGAACCGAGACGAGGTCTCCTGGGTGTCGTACCCCGGCCTCGCATCGAGCCCTTGGCACGAGCGGCAGAAGCGCTACCTGCCCAACGGCGCGGGTGCGATCTTGGGATTCGGCATCGCCGGAGGCGCCGAGGCGGGCCGTCGGTTCATCGAGGGGTTGGAATTGTTCAGCCACCTTGCCAATGTCGGGGACGTGCGCAGCTTGGCGATCCACCCGGCGTCCACCACCCATTCACAGCTCACCGAGGCGGAGCAGGTCTCCACGGGTGTGACCCCGGATCTCGTGCGCCTGTGTGTCGGACTGGAGACGATCGACGACATCTTGGCTGACCTCGACGCCGGATTCCGTGCCGCCAAGGCCGGTTGAGCAGATCAGCTCGAGCGGAGCCTGGAGAGTCGGCGACGACATAGGGGACCGGCGCTTCGCGCCGGTGACCGGTGCTCAGGAGCTCGGCCTCGAGGCAGGTGGACAACTGGGTCCGGTTGACGTGGCCTACGAGTCGTGGGGAGAACTCGACGCCACCAGCAGTAATGCCGTGCTCGTCCTCCACGCACTCACGGGGGACTCGCACGTTTCGGGGCCGACGGGTCCCGGACATCGGAGCCCGGGGTGGTGGCCGGGCGTCATCGGGCCGGGAGCGCCCATCGACACGGACCGGTTCTTCGTTGTCTGTCCCAATGTGCTGGGCGGGTGCCAGGGGACGACCGGGCCTGCTTCGGTCGCTCCTGACGGAAAGCGCTATGGGTCACGCTTCCCCATCATCACCATCAGGGACCAGGTCCGGGTAGAAGCGTTGTTGGCGGATCATCTCGGCATCGGCAGGTGGGCCGCAGTGGTGGGAGGTTCGATGGGCGGCATGCGGGTACTCGAGTGGTGCGCGGGAACGCCCGAACGTGTCGAACGGGCCGTCGTCATCGCCGTCGGAGCGGCTGCGACAGCGGAACAGATCGGATTGTGTTCGCTGCAGGTCCGAGCCATCCGGGCCGACCCGGCATTCGCCGGTGGTGACTACTACGACAACGCCGAAGGGCCGGTGCAGGGTATGGCGATCGCCCGTGGGATGGGGCAGATCAGCTATCGGACCGCGTCGGAGCTCGACCAACGGTTTGGTCGAGAAGGCCAAGGCGAGGAACAACCGCTCAAAGGTGGGCGCTACAGCATCGAGTCGTATCTCGAGCACCAGGGCGACACCTTGCTGCGACGCTTCGACGCGAATTCGTACATCGTGCTCAGCGAAGCCATGAATCATCACGACGTCGGCCGTGGTCGAGGGGGGATCGCCGCCGCCTTGTCCGCCGTGCAGGCCCCCATATCCGTCATTGGAATCTCCTCGGACCGGCTCTATCCGGTGGAGCTCCAGCACGAGCTGGCCCGGCTGCTTCCGAGCGCTTCGGGTGTCCGGATCGTGGAGTCGAGTGTCGGCCACGATGGGTTCCTGGTCGAGACGGCGGTCATCGGAGCTTGGATCGCCGAAGCCTTGGCTTGATCCTCGTCTGGCGCCTGAGCCAGGCCTAGGCGGGCCCGGAAGACTAAACCCCGAGGCTCCCGGATGCCGATGAGGGAGAGGTGGGTGACATCGGTCGGAGACCTCTGTCGTCGAAGCGCGAGGCGGGCTTTGGCCTTACCGGTGTCGTCATGTCGCTCCTGATCGTCGCATTGCTCAGTATCGGTGCGCTCAAGGCCTTCGCCGGCGGGAGTACGGGGACCGGCCCCCGGGCGCTGAGCCCCACCGTCGACCAGGCCTACGACGTCCAAGCCCAGTCGACGTTGTCGAACACGATGCAGAACGTGCGAGACGGCGCCGTCAGCAACGGAGGGTTGTCGGTCGCGGACCTGGCCCAATACGGAGTGATGCCGGGTCCGTCGGGCTCACCCTCGACCGTCAGTGGCGCGGTGGCAGGTCCCACAGGTGC